>JAEWSN010000094.1 GCA_023459915.1 Bacillota bacterium | reverse complement strand
GCGTGGCTGCAGGGTCATCTCGCAGGGGGTGGTCATGCTGCGGTTGAACGCGGTGCCGGGGATGTCGGCCGTGTTCCAGGAAATGCGGAGGCGGCGGCCGTCCGACGCCGGCACGTCCGCCCAGGATTGCGCGGCATAGGCGTGGGCGCCCCAGTGCAACCGGCCGGGTGTACCCTCCGGGACGAAGGCGTGGCCATCAAAAGCACCGATGAGATAACGATCCGCGGCACCGCTGAGGATCCAGCGCGGGGTTTGCCTGCCTGCGTCCGCAGGGAGCGCAGGCACATCCGGCACGGGCGTCGGCATGAGCGGATAGAAATCCGGGCACTCCGTGTCTTCCGGTAAATCGAGGGTCTGTTGCAGCGTCCAGTCCATCAGGTTGTCGGAGGTCAGCAGCGCATATTGGTTTTTCTCCAGATACAGCGACATGACATGGCCACCACCGGGTGCGGGGATGACCTTGGGATCGCGGTTGCCCGGGGTCATTTGGGGAATCAGGGGATTGCGCGCGTGTTTTTGGAATGTGGCGCCGCCATCGACGCTGTACGCAAGGCACTGGGTGAACGGCTTTCCCGCTGACAGCCCGGAGGTGTCTCCGGCGCAGGTGTAAAACAGCAGCAGCGCGTCATGCTCCGGGGTGTTCAGCCCGAGCCGGTTGTCCACGTCCACCAGCGCGGAGCCGGAGAACATGGTCCCATCACTGTCCGGGAACAGCGCAATGTCCTGTTCCCGCCAGTGGAGCAAATCGGTGCTGGTGGCGTGGCCCCAGTGCATATTTCCCCATTCGCGCCCCACAGGGTTGTATTGGAAGAACAGGTGCCAGACGTCACGGTACCGGACCAGCCCGTTGGGATCGTTGATCCAGCCCCGCCTGGCGGAGAAGTGAACCTGCGGGCGCCAGGCCTCGTGATACAGCTCGGCCGGCCATACGGGATCATCGGAGAAGCGCGGATGAACCGGCATCTCCGGCACACAGGAAATCTCCAATGGGTCCGATCCAAAGCGCGCCAGATCCACAGCGACCTCCGACACGGGAGAAACCTCGTCCAGCCTGATCTTCAAGTCCAGCAACAGCGTGCCCGCCCGACAGATGCGGAGCGTTTTCTCGCTGGCCAGCGGATTGACGGAGAGGATGAGGTAGCGGGCGGGAACTTCGTGCGTCATGGCAGACTCCTTTGCGGGGTGCGTTCGGGTTTTGCATGCATGCCTGCATTCCGCGCGGCTTTCCGTACGGGTTTTTCGCATGGCTTTCCGTGCGGCGTTCCGCCGCGGCGGATCATGTGCCCCAGGTCGACAATTCTTCTGGATCATATCATCGCGAGGGGGTGCATGTCAGCCATAGGCGAAATGGCCGGTTTGACAGATCCTGTCACCCGGACGGATAATGAAGGCAACACCTGCCGCCGGCAAAGCTAGGAGTCGCATTGATGAAGGAATCCTCTCCCAAGTCCCCCATATACGCGCAAATCGCGCTGGATGTCGCCAATCGCATTGCCCGGGGCGAATTGCCTGAAAAGACGAAGCTCTTCGGCAGATCCGTGATGTCCTCCGAATACGGGGTGTCGCCGGAAACCATCCGCCGGGCCATGCGTCTGCTCGAGGATATGCGGGTTGTTTCGGTCCGGGAGAACAGCGGGGTCTTCATCGAGTCTGCGGAACAGGCGCGTTTGTATATGGAGCGGTTTGGCCATCATACCGGACTGCGGGAAACGCAGGCACGGCTTCGGGGATTGCTCGAGGAAGCCGACCGGCAGCACATGGAGGTCATGGAAACCGCCAGCACGCTGATCCGCATGAGTGAGCGGTTCGCCAACGCCAGTCCGTTCAGGCATTATGAGGCGGTTGTGCCCAAAAGCAGCGTACACGTGGGGAAAACCCTGGGAGAACTTCATTTCTGGCAGGAAACAGGCGCCACTGTCATCGCCCGCCGACGGGAGGGCCAGCTGCTGCTCTCGCCGGGGCCATACGCCAATCTTCTGCCCGGCGACACCCTGCTGTTTGTCGGGGATTTGGCCTGCGCGCAGGCCGTCCATGACTTCCTGGACCGGACCTGACGAAGGGGATGCATGTCAGCGTCAAGCCCGTGCTTCGGTCAGTCGTTTCATCTGTTCATCGGACAGGCTGATGTGCAGGGAGCCCAGCGCTTCCTCAAACTGCGCATCCGTCGTCGAGGCCACGAGCGGGATGGCCGATGGCGAACCGTTCATCAGCCAATAGTAAACCACCTGGTTTCGTGTGGCGCCAGCCTCGGTCGCCACCTCGTCGAGCACCTTGAGCCTGACATCGGAATCCGGCCCCACATATTGTTCCATCAACGTCTTGGTCCTGTCGGTATATGTCCCGTTCAGCAGTGGAGAGTACGCCAGCAGCGTGATGCCGGTGTCTTTCACGTACGCCAGCAAATCGTCATTGGCGACAAGCTGCTGACCAAAATCCCAGCCGGCCTTCGGACGCAGATACGAATACCGCTGCTGTACGCAGCAGTATTCCTCCCAGCCATTCGCAGTTGCAATCTGTCTGGCCCGTTCCAATCGCCAGGCAGAGAAATTGCTGGCACCGATCCGGCCGATTTTGCCTTCACGAATCAACGCGTTGAACGCGCCGAGCGATTCTTCCATGGGCGTATGCCGGTCATCGGAATGGGCATAGTACAGATCGATGTGATCCACCCCCAGCCGTTTCAGGCTTTTGTCGCATTCTTCACGGATCTGCCGGGCGCTTGTTCCATATGGCACACCAGGATAGGGAAAACCGACCTTGGAGGCAATGACTACCCTTGAACGGGTTTCCTCGCCTTCAACCATTCCCCGATCAAGGTTTCGGACTCACCACCCTTTGTTGTGTCATTGATCCAGTGGGAATACATGTTTGCCGTGTCCAGAAAGTTGCCGCCTGCGTCCAGGTACTGGTCGAGCCGCCGGAAGGAGTCCTCCCGGGTATCACGTGCCAGAAAGTAAAGACATCCGAGACAGAGCGGTGAGACAGACAAATCCGTGTGTCCGAGCTTTTTCATGTTCATGGTGATCCCTCCTGTGAGCGATCTTATCATTCATTTGATTCCTTTTGTGTTGTGATCTGAAAAAATGGATCGCACTGAAACCGCCAACGGCACGGGCTGTCTCGGCCAGGGACACGATCCTGATATGTGCACAGTCTTGTGTCCCTGGCATGGCACGGGACCAACGCCCTCACCAATGGTATCCCACGCATATTCCCACCGCAATATCTTGTGTTAGAATCAAGGAAACGGGGTAATCATTGAGTCGGATGAACGGCGCCGCCCCACTGCTGGGCAGCGCCCGTTTCGCCCAATCACCGGAATTGCCCCAATGGCCGTTTCATCCCATTGCCGAATTCGTTCTGCTGTCCGTATCACCCCATCGCATACCGGCAATGGCAAAAGGAGCACAAGACATGATCATTCGCAAGCGAACGGGGAATCTCGCCCCGTATGAACCGGAAAAAATCCAGCGCGCCATCCTGGCCGCGTTCAACAGCCTGTCCGAGCCTGTCGACCCGGCACAAGCCCAGTTGGCGGCGCAAACTGTGACGGCGGCAATTACCCCGGAGGTGACGCGTCGCGCGGAAGCTGGCGACCCCATGGGCGTCGAGGAAATACAGGATCTTGTGGAGGAAGGGCTCATCGCCCAGCGGCAGCATCAGGCGGTGCGGCACTTCATCCTGTACCGCACCAAACACGCCGCGTTCAGGAAGCAGCTGGAACAATTTGCGGCATTGTTTCCGGATCCGGCCAGTCCCATCGCGGCCGCGTGCCTTTTGGAAATCCGGCGCATCCAGCGGGAATGGGATGAAACCATCTATCCCGCCATCCAACTGCTGCACAAATTCACTTCTTTCCGCAAAGCCGCGATGACCGAGGCGGATACGCTGAAAAGCCTCATCCGCGCCGCGCTGGAGCTCACCAGCAAGGAAACCCCGGACTGGGAATTCGCCGCCTCCGCGCTGTTGTCCATCCAGCTGCGCACGGATCTCGCCGCGGAACGCACGCGGCTGGACATACACAATTATCCGCAGATGGTGCGCCATCTCACCGAAGCCAACCTTTACGGCGCGTATCTGCTGGAACACTATACCCAGGCGGATTTGGAGGAACTGGCCACCGTGATGGACACGGAGCGGGATCGATTGCTTACATACAGCGGACTGGATTTGCTGGTGAAGCGGTATCTCGTGAAGACCGGTGACGGCCGCCTGCTGGAATCCCCCCAGGAAATGTTCTTGGGCATCGCCATGCACCTGGCCATTCCGGAGGGAGACAAGCGGGTATATTGGGCCAAGCGTTTCTACGACATGCTGAGCCGGCTGCAGGTCACCATGGCCACACCCACCATGTCCAACGCCAGAAAGCCGCATCATCAGCTGTCGTCCTGCTTCATCGACACCGTGCCCGATTCGTTGGATGGCATTTAC
>JAEWSN010000093.1 GCA_023459915.1 Bacillota bacterium | reverse complement strand
ATTTTGCTATTGCGGTGGCGTCAAAATATCCGAAACGGTCATAACTCCGGCCGTTGTGAGAGAATCATTCAGGATGAAATTGTTTTGGACATTCAACGGCCGGAGTAATAACGCATGCGTTTTTTGGGTAGAATAGGAAGGGTGGGATCCCCGCAACGGGGGTGCCGCGCATTCTTCATCCGGGAGGCGCGTCATGCTCAAGGATTTGGATCTGTCTGTTTCGCTCGACAAGGAGCAATACAAGGAGCGGCTGGACGAGTTGACCATACAGATTGGCCAGCTGCAGCGGCAGGCGCGGGAAGCGGGGCTGCCCATACTGGTCGCGTTTGAGGGATGGGAAGCCTCCGGCAAGGGCACGCAAATCAACCGGTTGCTCCAGACCCTGGATCCCCGCGGATACAGTGTCCATGTTGCCAACCCCTCGGAAGAGGACAAGTGGTATCCCTACTGGAAGCGCTTCTGGGTGCGCGCCCCAGCCAAAGGGCGCATCACAGTTTTCGACAGGGGATGGTGTCTGGAGGCCATCGACTGTCTGTATCGCGAAAAACCCGATGAAAAAGGCTTTGAACGGGCCTGCCGTGAAATCAACGCGTTCGAGCGGCAGTTGGCGGACGACGGCACGCTGGTGCTGAAGTTCTTCCTCCATATCGGCCGCAAGGAGCAGAAAAAACGGTTCGACGCACTCGGGGAGAATGAGAATACCGCCTGGAAGGTTTCCAGGGAAGATCGTCGCCAGAACGATCAGTACAAGCAGTGGCGCGATGCGGTGCAGGCGATGGTTGAACGGACGGATACCGAATCCGCCCGCTGGCATTTCGTGCCGTCCGAGGACCGTCGATACGCCACCATTGCTGTTCTGAGCCAGTTTGCCGAAGCGGTGTCCCGCGCGCTGCAAGACCGCGTGGCAGCGGCGGCCCGGGCCGCCTCCACAAAAAAGGCGGGGCAGGGGGACGCGCCCAAGGACCTGGCGCCGGACAAGGGTGCCGCCCGCACGCCGGCGTCGGAACTGACACGCAACGCCATCCTGTCCCAGGTGGACTTGTCCCTGTCCCTGACCAAGGATGACTATGCCGGGTCGCTGTCCCACTGGCAGGACCGGGTCCGTGACATGGAGCACGCCATGTACCGGGAGCGGGTGCCGCTGATGGTGCTGTATGAGGGGTGGGATGCCGCCGGCAAGGGCGGCAACATCCGCCGGCTCACATCCCCGATGGATCCCCGCGGCTACGATGTGTATCCCATTGCCGCGCCGAATGAGGTGGAACGGGCGCATCACTACCTGTGGCGGTTCTGGCATACCGTGCCCAAGGCCGGTCACCTGTCCATTCTGGACAGAACCTGGTATGGCCGTGTGCTGGTGGAGCGGGTGGAAGGCTTCTGCACGCCGGAGGAGTGGCGCCGTGCCTATCGGGAGATCAACGAGCTGGAGGAGGAACTCACCGAGTCCGGGGTCAGCCTGGTCAAATTCTGGCTCCACATCGACAGGGAGGAACAGCTCAAGCGGTTTGAGGAGCGGCAGGCCGTGCCGTGGAAGCAATGGAAGATCACCGAGGAGGACTGGCGGAACCGGGAAAAATGGGATCAGTATGAGGCGGCTGTCGATGAAATGCTGTTCCGCACCAGCACCTCCTACGCGCCGTGGACGGTCGTTGAGGCCAACGACAAGCGGTATGCGCGCATCAAGGCGCTGCGGACGGTCGCGGAACGCATGGCGGAGCGAATTGATTTTTAAGGCGTTGTCGTCCTTTGGGGCGAACCGTCCCATCGTCCCATCCGCGGGTCCGTTGTAGGTTTCATGCCACGCGGATGTGCCAAGGAGAAATTTGCCACAGGAGGCTTCCGTTGTCGAAAAACACGCCGGTACAAGATACAGACGCCATCATCGCCTTCATGTCCGCCAACCCTGACCTGATGTGCATTGCCGACCGGGAAGGCCGCTTTGTCAAGGTGAGCCATGCCTGGGAGGAGGTGCTCGGGTATGGGGCGGCGGAATTGAACGGGCAGCCCTATCTCGCCTATGTCCATCCGGATGATGTGGAGAACACGCGTCAGGAGATGGCGCGGTTTGCCCGAGACGGCCACCAGGAGCATTTCATCAACCGCTACCGCCACAAGGACGGCCATCATGTCTCCCTTGAATGGCACTCCCATCTGGTTGACGGGCTGGTCTACGCCAGCGCGCGCGATGTGACGCAGCGGCTGGCACAGGAGCAGGAACGGGCCCACAGCCTGGCCGTGAAGGAAGCGCATGTGGCGCTGATGACCTCCGGACTGGACAGCGAGGACGCCTTCCTGCAGCAGATGCTCCGGTTGGCCCTCTCCTTTACCGAAAGCGGCATCGGGTATGTGTTCCTGTACGATGAGGACACGGAGCGCATGCGGCTGCAGGCCTGGTCCAAGGATGTGCTCGCGGCATGCCGTGTCCCCGACGCGCAGGTGGAATACCAGCTGGCGCAGACCGGTGTCTGGGGGGATGTGGTACGGACGCGGGCGCCTGTTGTCATGAACAATTTCGAGCAGCCCCATCCAGGCAAAAAGGGCATTCCGGCCGGGCATGTGCCCATCCTGAATTTCATGTCCATCCCCATCCTCCAGGATGGGCGGATTGTGGCGCTCCTGGGCGTCGCGAACCGCAAGGGGGATTACGCGGCACAGCATGTGCTCGACCTCACCCTGCTCGGCAACACCGTGTGGCCGGTGGTGGAACGGATTCGCGCCGAGGCTTCCCTGCGCACGGAAAAGGAGCTTCTCTCCGCCACCCTGTCCGCCATGCAGGAGGCGATTGTCCTTCTGGACACAGACGGACGCATCACCCACCTGAATCCCTTGGCGGAGGTTTATGGCGGTGTGACACTGGAACAGGCCCGCGGAGTGTATCTTACCGATATTTTCAGCCCGCGCGACCCCGGAACGGGAATCGTCCGGCCGGATCCGGTTGTCCGGGTCCTCAAACACGGTGAGGGGAGCGTTTCCGCCTCCGATTTGCTGTTGACTTCGGCCGACGGGGTCACCAGGCATGTTTCGGCAAACGCTACGGTGGTTCGTGGGGCCGATGGTCTGCCTGACGGCCTTGTGGTGAGTTACCATGACCGGACACTGGAATTCCAGCAGGAACGTGAGCTCGAGGATGTGTTGCAGCTGAGCCCGGACGCGTTCTGCGTTTTTGACGCACAGGGAAATTTCAGCAAAACCAATCCGCGTTTCGAGGAGCTTCTGGGCTATCCACCCCATGTGCTCGCGGGAAGGCCAATCCTGGACTATATCCACGGGGAGGAGGTGCCCATGGTCCTCAAGGCCATGGAAGGGCTTCGCAACCAGGAGCAGGTGACCGGCCTGGTATGCCGCCTGCTCGCCAGGGATGGTGGATATGTGGCGTTGGAATGGAACGCGCGTCCCATCGCGGGACGGTATGTGTATGCCACCGCGCGGGATGTCACCCAGGCCCGGCAGAAGGAGGCGCAGCTCCGTGCCTCCGCGGTGCACGATCCCTTGACCGGTTGCTACAACCGGGTTTTCCTTGAGTCGATCAAAGATGAACTGATGATGCGTGCGGATCGGTACAGCGAAATGTTTGCGCTTGTGCTGCTCGATCTGGATCATTTCAAGCGTGTCAATGACACCTTTGGCCATCCGGTGGGAGACGATGTGCTGCAGCACACGGCCCGGCTGCTGCAGCGAAGCATCCGGACTGCGGATTTTCTTGTCCGTGTCGGCGGGGAGGAGTTCATGGTGCTGATGCCGCAGACGGGATCCGGCGCGGCCCGCGCGGCGGAGAAGCTGCGCGCGGCCATGGAGGCCGCGCCCCATGGTGTCACGGGCAGACAAACCGCCAGCTTTGGCGTGGCAATCCGCGAAATCGGAGAATCCTTTGAATCGCTGTACAAGCGTGCGGATGCGGCATTGTATGAGGCCAAGCAGGCCGGGCGGAACCGGGTTGCCATCGCGCAACAGGCCGGAGAGACCGAAGCCTCCGCGCCGCGCATTGTCTGGCGCGCGGAATGGGAATCCGGACATGCGGCGGTCGATGCGGAGCACCGCCAGCTGGTTTCGCTTGGCAACGCGTTGCTGGACGCGGTTTCCCGCAAGAGTCCCAAGGACCGGCGGGAGATTCGGGGAAGGCTCGAAGCGTTGCTGGCACATATCCGCGCGCATTTTGAGAGCGAGGAGGCCCTGATGCGCCGGGTCGGGTATCCGGAGGTGGCGCGGCATGCGCAGGCGCATCGGAATTTGCTGGCGCGTGCGGCGGAAATGATGCAGTCACGCGGGACCCGCCGCGCAACCTATGCCACCATCCTGACCTTTCTGGTCGACGAGGTCATCGTGGATCACATGCAGACCTGGGATGTGCTGTTCTTCCCAACCGTGCAGCAAAGCCCCGACAAGATGTGATATCATTGGGGTCAGACCCCCAACGGGGGTCTGACCCCAATTTTCAGGTGGAGGATATGCCATGCGGATGGCTGGGAAAGCCTGGCGTGTGCTCTCGGGCGTCATACGTCGCATCGGGCAGGATCGTGTGCTGGAATGGGGCGCCCAGTTTTCCTTTTATCTGATGCTGGCGCTGTTTCCCTTTCTGGCCCTGCTGACAAATCTGGCCGCGCAGACCCGCCTGTTTGGCATCGATTTGCTGGATCAACTGGCAGATGTGCTGCCGGCGGCCGCCTTTGAGGTGGTCATCGGGGTGGTGCGCGACATCACCGCCACGCAGAAACCCGGTGTGCTCACCGCCAGCATGGCGGTGGCCCTGTGGGCTTCCTCCACGGGTGTGTTTGCCCTGTCAAAAGGGCTGAACATGGCCCATCGGGCAAAAGAGACACGCAAGCCCTGGGTGGTGCGCGGCTGGTGCCTGCTGTTCATTCTGCTGATTGTGGTGTCCATTTTCACGGAAATTCTCATGATCCTGTTCGGGGAGTTCATCCTGGACAAGATGGCCACGCTGTTCCACGTTTCCGTGCCTTTTTTGACCATCAGCCGCATCCTGCGTGTGGTGCTGCCCATTGCGGTTGTCTTTTTCACACTGGCCCTGATGTACCGGCTCATTCCCGCGCACCGGCTGCGGTTTCGGCATGTGCTGCCGGGCGCGCTGTTTTCCACCATCTCCTGGCTGGGCACCTCCTGGCTCTTCTCCCTGTATGTGTCCCGGTTCGCCAACTACTCCCGGTTTTACGGCAGCCTTGGCGGCGTCATCATCCTGATGATCTGGATTTATCTGTCCAGCATCACCCTGTTGCTGGGCAGCGAGGTCAACGCGCTGCTGGAGCGGATCAGAAAGCCCCAACAGGAAAAGGAGACCGCTCCGCCGTCGTGAGGGATCTCCTTGTTCGCATGGAATCGATCGGGTGCATGAAACGTCGAGGTGCAGCGGACCGGTTTGCGTCACAACCCCTGGGCTGCCTGCAATCCGGGCATACCGGTGTCCCGGTCATGCCACCGGGTCACGCAGCGGCTTGAGCGCGCCACTCCACGCCACCAGCTGATCCAGCATGGCGTGCACCTCCGGCTCATGCCGGGGATGGGGTGTGAACTCGCTGAAGTCCTTGAAGTCGGTGAACAGCGACAGCATCACCTGCGACCGGACATCCGCCAGCTGCAGCTCGCCCGCAATGCCCCGCAGATGCTCCACCGCGCGGACGCCGCCGGCCGAACCGAGGCTCACAAATCCGGCCGCCTTGTTGTTCCATTCGGCATAGACCGCGTCGAGCGCATTTTTCAAAGCGGCGGGGAAGGAATGGTTGTACTCGGGTGTCACAAAGACATATCCGTCGAATGCCGCTACCTTGGCAGCCCATGCCTTGGTGTGGGGCTGCCCGTACTGCCCCATGGAGGGCGGAATGGCCTCGTCAAGGGGCGGCAGATTGAAATCCGCCAGGTCGACCAGGGTGTAGGTTGCGTCATTGCGGGTGTTCGCAAGGGCGAGCACCCATTTGGCAACGGCTTCCGTATTTCTGCCGGGACGTGTGCTCCCGAGAATGATGGCGATGTTGAGCATGTGTGATTCTCCTTTCGGTTTGTGATGTCAGCACGAAGGTGACACTCCATTGATACCCCGAAAAGAGTTTGGCAAAACAATATTTTATAAAATACAAAAAGAATGCTTTGATGAACCACGAAAGATGAGGTCAGCTTCCGGTCACACCTGGACCCAGGTGCCCGAGGCCGCGGCCTTCATGGCGCCGAAGATCGCGCGCATGGCGAGCACCGCCTGACGCCCGTCGGACAAGGGCGGCACGCCTGTTCCGATGGCGGTGACAAACGCGTCAATGACGCCCGTGCCTTTCCGTCTGCCGGCCAGCTGCTGGGCATTGGTGGCCATCCCCTCCAGGGCATACCGGAAAACCTCTCCGGTTTTCTTTTCGAGCACCAGCGCGTATTCGGGATCATCGTCAATGCGCAGCACGCCATCCGTTCCATACAGCCGGGTGGCATTGTCCTCCCTGCCGTATATGGTCCAGCTGGCCCGTACGGTGCCCACCGCGCCGCCGCTGAGGCGGAGCATGCACATGGCGTTGTCGTCCACCGTGATGGGAGATCCGTCCGGAAAGGTTTTGTGGAGGGTTTCCACGACAGCGGTCACCGATTGTGTGTGTTGTCCGGTGAGATAATGGATGAGATCCACCTTGTGGATGCCCAAGTCCGCAACGGCGCCAAAGTGTGCCAGTTCCTTGTGAAAAAACCAGGGGTTTTTGTCGCCCGTCCAGTGCTCCGGGCCCTTGTGGCCAAAGCAGGACTGGAAGGAGAGGATGTCTCCGATTTCCCCTTTTTCGACAAGCTCCCTGGCGATGCGGTTCGACTCGACATAGCGCTGGTTGTGCCCGAGCATCAGCAATCTGCCTGCCCGCTCCGCCGCGCGGACCATGGCCTCGCAATCCTCGAGGGACGTGGCCATGGGTTTTTCGCACAGCACATGCTTGCCGGCTTCGAGGGCCGCGATGGTGAGCGGGGCGTGTGTCGCGTTCGCCGAACAGATGCTGACCGCGTCGATGTCCGGATCTGCCAGCAGATCCTCCGGCGTGTTGTATACTTTGCCGTGGTATGGTGCCGCAGCCTCCCGTGCGCGTTCGGGAACCATGTCCGTAAAGGCGGTCAGGGTGGTCTGGGGGTTCTCCGCGTATTCGGGAATATGACGCAGGGTCGCGATCTTGCCGCAGCCGATGATGCCGATTTTCAACATGTTTGCTTCCTCCTGACAGGGGTGTCTGTAACCATCGGTCAAACAGGTTTCTTGCAGGGCAAGGGCACGGACGGGAAGGTTCCGCTGGCGTGCGGGGTGACAGGGTTCGGCTGGCGTGCGGGGCGACAGGGTTCGGCTGGCGTGTGGGGCGACAGGGTTAGGTGGAGTCCCGGATGACCAGTTCGAAATCGAGAACAATGTCCCTGGTTGTGCCCGGCGCGTCGTTCATTTTCCCCCACAGGACCTCCATGGCCGACGCCCCCAGATCATAGCAGGGCATGCGGACCGTGGTGATGTGCGGTTTGAACATGGTGGCGTATTCCACATCGTCAAAGCCCATGACGGCCAAATCCTCGGGGACGCGATACCCCAGGTCTATGGCGCCCCGCAGGGCACCAAGGGCGAGAATGTCGGAAACACAGAAGACCGCGGTGGGTGGCTCCGGCAGGGTCATCAGGGCGTGTACGGCCTTGACACCGTTGGAAAAATGATAGCCCTCGCCCGTGTATTGCACCAGCGCGGAGTCGAAGGGGATGTCCGCGCGTTCGAGCTCCGCCTGGTAGCCCTTGTACCGGTGGCTCATCGAAAGATAGGCGTCATTGCTGGTGATCAGCGCGATGCGGCGATGGCCGAGGCCCGTGAGATAGCGGACCGCGTGGCGCGCCGCCTTGTAATTGTCGATGGAGACATGTGACACCTCGACATCCTGGAAATACTCGGGGCACTGGACAATGGGATACTGCCCGGCGAGATGTGCCAGAAACTTGGGGCTGTTTGCCGTGGCGAGCAGGATGGCCCCATCCGCCCGCTTGTTGCGCAGCATGTCCAGAAAATCCTTCTCGCGATCCTTGTCATTCTGCGTGGTGCAGAACATGGCGCTGTAGCCGTGCCGGCGGGCGGTGTCGGCGATGCCGGTGACGATGTTGCCATAGAAGGGGTTTGTGAAATTGGGACACAGTACCAGAATGACCCGGCTTTCCGAACGGCGGAAGTTGCGGGCCAGCACATTGGGTTCATAAGCGAGTTTCTCAATGGCTTCGAGCACGCGCTGGCGCGTCTGTGGAGAAACCCGGGGATTGTTGTTGAGCACCCGGGATATGGTGGCGACGGAGACCCTGGCCTCCCGTGCCACATCAGAAATGGTTGCCATGCGTCCTCCCATGTAATGGATTACATGGCCATTCTATAAGTGTGCCCGTGGGTTTGTCAAGCCGTGCGGCCCGGCACCTGCCGCAGCAGGCCGCGCATCACGTCCACGCCCTTGCGGGCGCATCGGTGGATGCCGGTGGTGTTTTGATTGGTCAAACCCCGCTCTCAAAGATCCACCGGCGGGTCCATGCGTCGGATTCGCCCGGCGCGAGGCGGATTTGATGGAACACCTCGGGGCTGATGACATGAGCCATGCCCCAGCAGGCCACACGCAGCGGGCGGAAGTCCACCGATTCGGTGACGGCAATGCCGTGAAGCTGCTGGCGCAGCGTCCAGGAGAAGCCCGCCATATCCGGGATTTCCCTGCCATGCGCATGGAACCCCTGCACGCCGTCCTCCCAGGTCAGGGTACCATCCGAGGACCACAGGCTGTTGTCGTTTCGGTGGAAACGCAGGGGCACGGCGGTGGTGAAGCGATAGCCGCTGCCCGTGGGCTGCCCGTTCAGCTGCAGGAAGTTGTGGTTGTACTCGGTGGTCTCAAGGGGTTTTTCCCCGACATTCTCGAGCAGGAATGAAACGGTCACCGCATTGTCCACCAGGGTGAGTGTCTTGGTGAGCCGGGCTGCGTACCCACGGCACGCGATGGGGGCCTGTTCGAACCGCAGGCCGTTTTCGACGGGGGTGACGGTTGTGGGAAAGGGCGTCAGTGGATAGGGGCGCATGAAAAAGTAGTCCGCGTCATCCGGTCTTTCGAGCAGCCCCACGCCCAGCTTCGGGAAGGTGTCGCCGATGGCGGCGGTGTCGTAGCCGATGGGCTCGTGGATGCCGAATTCACTGACCAGACCGATGCCGCCGGCGCCCACGAGCGGGTTGGGGGATTCCACGGAACAGAAGCTGTGCGTGTTGTCCAGCAGGACATCCGTCACGAGGCCGGTCCAGTCAAAGCGGGTTCGCTGGTAGATGAATCCCGGTTTTGCGACCCGGATTTTCAGCCGGTTGGATTCGAGTGTCCAGGCAGTGGTTTCCGAACGAGGCATCATTCGCGGTTCCTCCGTTTGGGTTGTTCCTGACCAGTGGTTTTTTCGGCAACACGGTGTCGGGTCGCCCTGAAACAGGCCCATTGTATCATTATCCGCCGACCGTGT
>JAEWSN010000092.1 GCA_023459915.1 Bacillota bacterium | reverse complement strand
TTGAAAACCCAAAGCACTAAAACACCGTATAGTCGGCGTACTTGTAGGCCAGCGCGTAGGAAACCACGATCAACACGAAGCTGATGGCGGATTTGAACAGGCCGGCCGCCGTGGCCAGTGAGAATTGGAGACTTTGCAGCCCCAGTCGGTAAACCCAGGTGTCCAGGATGTCGCCGGTGGAGTACACCAGCGGATTGTACATGTTGTAAATCTGGTCGAAACCGGCATTGAGGACGTTGCCCAGGCTCAGAACACCCAACAGCACCACCACATGGGAAATCGAGGGCAGGGTGATGTGCCAGGTGCTGCGCCAGCGGCCCGCGCCGTCGATGGCGGCGGCTTCGTACAGGTTGGGGTTGATGCCGGCCAGTGTGGCCAGATAGATGACGGCATTGTAGCCGAATTCCTTCCAAACCTCGGTGCCGATGACCAGCGGCTGGAAGATGGAGGCGTCCGCAAGAAACAATTTCGGTTCTATCCCGAAAAGGCCGGCGACATGATTCACCACGCCCTTGTAGCCGAAGATGCCGATGACGATGGTGGCCATGATGACCCAGGACAGGAAGTGGGGCAGATAAACGACGGTCTGCACCATCTTCTTGAACTTCATCTGCTGGATTTCATTGAGCAGCAGCGCGAAGATCAGCGGCACAAGCAGATTCAGGACAATCTTGCCCACCGCGATGACCAGCGTGTTGCGGATGACCAGCCACGAGTCATTGAGTTGGAACATGTAGGTGAAGTTTTCCAGGCCCACCCAGGGGGAGCCCCAGATGCCCTTGCCGGGATTGTAGTTCTTGAAGGCCATCACCACGCCGAACATCGGAACGATGTTGAACATGAACAGCCAGAGCATGCCCGGAAGCAGCATCAGGAGATAGTGTTTCTTGAAGCCGGACGTTTTCATGCCGAAACCCCTCATTTCCACGTTGGATGTATTACGTTTGCTGCCGGCATCCCGCAGCAATCCGCGTGCTCCGGGCGCCGATTTCCCGATGCCTGCGCACCGTGTGCAAAAACCCGCGTGTTGCGGGTTTTTGCTGGAATCTGGCGCCCGAAGGCGTTGCAGGATTTACTTGACTTCCTTGACTTCCGCGGTGATTTCGTCGCCGCCCTGCGCCTTCCAGTCCGCCACGAACTGGTCGAAGGATTCGATGGGCGCCTGGCCGACAATGATCTTCAGGATGGTCTCATCCTCAAGCTTTTTGAGGTTGGCCCACTTGGTCTCCATGGTGGGGGTCTGGGAATAGGTGTGGCTGAAGACCTTTTTGTCGACAGGAATGGTGGAATACGGACGGTCGCCGACCAGGATGGAGTACATGCGCTGGAAGGATCCGAAGTTCTTCGTCTGATCGAAGTTTTCCACATTCAGGTCGCCGTCGAAGGGACCCTTCACCACGATGTCGCGAACCACCTTCGCGTCGGAGTAGATGAGCTTGTAGGGGTTCATCGGATCGTTGTAGGTTTCCGGATCCACTTCGCCCTTGAGCACCTTGATGAGTTCCTTGTAGGTGTATTCCACTTCGTCGGTGGCCGCCATGACGTTGCGCAGCGGGTACCAGCCGATGGCCACGGTGGTGTCGAAGATGGACTCGTCACGCACCAGCGCGTTGTTCATGATTAGAACCGCCTTGGCCGCGTCCTCGGACGCATTCTTGCTGACGAGGGTGTACGAGGACCCGGTGGTCTTCATGTGGACATTCCACTTGCCGTCGTCGGTGTAGACCGGATAGGCCTGCCAGTTGGCGGTGGGGTCATTCTTGAAGGAATCGCCATTGCCGTAGCCGCCGTTCCACCAGGGGCCGAAGAAGATACCGGTCTGGTTGGCGTTGATGGGATCGCCCACGTTGTCACGGGTGCCCATTTCGGGGTCGATGAGCCCCTTGGCATACCAGTCGGCCAGCTTTTCCAGGGCCTTCTTGGTGTTGTCGGTGATCGAACCGTACACGATTTCGCCGTTCTCCTCAATCCAGTAGCCCGGATAGGCGTCATAGGCCTGGAAGATGGGGTCGAAGCCGCCCATGTTGTTCGAGGAGGTCAGGAACGTGCAGTAGGGATAGGTGTTTTTGGAAGGTCCGGTGATACCGATGGTGGCGTCGCCCGCCATCTTGTTGTCCAGGAAGGCCTGGGCAACGGTCTCGATGTCGGCAACGGTCTTGGGGATCGGCAGGCCCAGCTCGTCGAGCCAGTCCTTGCGAATCCAGGTGGTGTGCACGCCATCGGGATCGGCGGTGATGTTGGGCAGGGACACCATGCGGCCGTCAAACGAGGCGTTCGCCATGGCGCGGCCCTCGGTGGACTCGATGATGGCCTTGACCTGGGAGGACTGCATTTGCTGGAACAGGTCGGTGATGTCGTACAGCAGGCCTGCGCCGGCCGCCTTGGTCATGTAGGTGCGGTCGTTGACAACCAGGCCATCCGGCAGCGCGCCGGACGCGATGGACAGGCTGACCTTCTGGTTGTAGTCATTGCCTGTCGCGGCGGTCCAATCCACCACGATGTTGATGTTGTAGTTGTCCTTGAGGTAGCGTGTGTACTGGTTGTTGTCCACGCTGTCGCCCTCGGGCAGGGTCTTGTCCGTGGGGTCGACCGAGAAGCCGATGTGGACGTCCACGGGCTTTTCGAACTTCATGAACGCCAGGTCGTCTCCGGTCAGCGCAGGCGCGCCGGATGCGTCCGCCGAGGCCGAAGCGCTGGGAGAGGCGTCCGAGGGGGTGCCCGGTGCCGAACCGCAGGCTGCCGTGCTCAGCAGGAAGAGGCAGGCAAGGGCAAAACTGACAATTCTCTTTTTCAAAATGAATCCCTCCTTGTGGAATTTGTACCAGAAGCATATCATCTGGCGCGCGCGTCGCGGGTGGAGGGTTGGTCTGTTTCCAGGGGGAGTGTTGTTGTCAGTTTGCCGGATGCAAGCAAGAATAACAGGTGTTTGTTCGTCATTTTTGCGCAACGGGAGACGCCTGGTTGTTGCAAATCGCACAAAAGTCCCCTCAACGTGCCGCGTGTCCATGGACGGCGCGAAACTCGGAGGGGAGCATCCCTTCCTGTTCGCGGAACACGCGGGAGAAGTATTTGAGGTCTGCGTACCCAACCGCCTGCGCAATCCAGGAGATGGGCTGCTGGGTCTTGAGCAGGTATTCCCTGGCCAGGTGGATGCGCCGGTAACGGACATATTCGTTGAAGGTTTGGCCCACCTGCCGCTTGAAGCACTGGCAGAAATAGCTGCGGCTCATGTTGACATGGGTGGCGACATCATCGGTGTGAAGGGCGTCGGTCATATTCTCCCGGATGTAACGGGCGGACTTGAGCATGCAGATGGCGGTGACGGAAAGGTCGTCTGTTTGGGCCGCATGCGATTCCACCTGCTCCCTGTACGCGCGGACGGACTGGATGGCGGAACCCAGCGAGGTCATGGCGGCCTCTGCCGGCACGGGGATGTGCGTGAGGGCTTCCGCGCCGGCCAGCGCGCGGCTCATCAGCGCGATCGCCTGCGTTTCAGGCTGCGGGTGCACCAGGGTGTCCTCGCACAACCTGTTGAACACGAGGTCGTCGAACAGCCAGGTCAAATCCAGCCAGCGTTTTGACAGGTCTTCTTCTGCCTGGCCGTGATTTTCTTCAGGCAGGGGAATGGGCGGCGAGGAGCCTTCGGCGGGCGGCGTGTTGCCGGCGGCGGGAGTCGCCGGGGAACCCCCGGTTGAGGCGGGATGCCCCATGCGCTGGGCGATGCGCTCAAAGATGGAGTTGTAGTCTTCCATCTCCATTTTCAGCTTGGAGATGTAGTCCAGCGCACCCAGCCGGATGCAGGTTTGCACATAGTCGAAGTCCTCATGGAAGGTCAGCACCACGAACTGCAGCGCCGGATAAAGCTGCCGGGTTTGCTGCATCAGTTCGATGCCGGACATCACCGGCATCGAGAGGTCCACGAACATGAGGTCCGCCGGTTCCCGCGCGAGAAACTCGAGGGCCTTGAGGCCGTTCGGCGCCTCGCCCACCACCGTCATGCCCCACTTTTGCCAGGGCATGATGGACATCAATCCCTTGCGGGCCAGCTTGTCATCATCAACGATCAGCACGCGGATCATTCTGTATGCCTCCATATTCAGGCAGGACAAGCGTCACGGCTGTCCCTGTTTCCGGGTTGCTGTCAACCTGTATTTGCGCGCGGCCGCCATAATGCGTTTCGAGCACCGACCGGACATACCGCAGCCCGATGCTGCCCGGCGCAACCTGTGCGGCTTCATAGGCATCCGCGGCAAGCACGGCCCGAACCTTGTCGAGTTGCGCGGCCGTCATGCCCTTGCCGTCGTCCGCAATGACAATCCGGATGGCCTGTCCATCCACATCGGGGTGAATGGAGACAGCCAGCGTGCCGTCCTGATCGAGCCCATGCGTCAGCGCGTTCTCCGCGATGGGCTGCAGGATGAAGGCCGCGGCGGGGTCATCCAGATACTCCCCTTCCTCAATATCCCATGTTACCACGAAATCGTACCGCATCTGCTGCAGCTCCAGATAGGCCTTGAGCACGCGGATCTCCGAGCGCAGGTTGGGCTTTTCCGGACTCCGGCCCAAGTTGTAGGCCAGCAGCAGGTTGAGCGTGCAGATGACCTTGTCGATTTCCGGCTGCTGGTGCAGCTGGGCCAGCCAGTGGACGGAGTTGAGCGTGTTCATGAGAAAGTGCGGGTTGATTTGGTAGGAGAGCATGTCCACTTCGAGCTTGTGCTTTTGCTTCTCCTTGGTTTCCACATCCAGCAACAGGCGCTGAATGCGCTGCTTCATCTCGTTGAACTGCGCGAACAGCCGGTCGAACTCCTCGATGTCCCAGTGGTAATCCGCGTGCTGCAGGTTGCCGCTGCCGATCTCCGCCATTTCCTTTTCGAACGCGTGCAGCGGTCGGTAAATCAGTTGCATCAGCAGCAGCGCAATCAGCAAGGCGACCGGCAGCACAATCAACAGCAACAGAAACAGCAGGTTCCGCCAATAGGCCACCTCCCTGCTCTGGCTGCCGGTATCAATCCACAGGGTAGTGTCGAATCCGTAGTCACTGCGGATGGTGTTCCAGCGGTATTGTCGGGCAAGCGGCCCCTCCGGAGACAGCATCAGGGGCTGTCCCACCTCGAACAGGCCGGAATTGCTCGTGTAGCGCACATGGCCGTCATGGTCGGACAAGGTCAGCACATAGGGCATGCCCGTGCTCTCCGACAGCAGGTTCACATCCGCATACAGGTCGGATCGGGCTTCGATGTAGATGAGCCAGGTCTCCCCGTTGAGGAAGGTGACCTCCCGCGTGATGGAGATCATCTGATCCCGGAAGACACGGCACAGGGAGATATGAGGCGGATGCAGCGTGAGGTCTGGCGTGGCGGACAGAACGGGCAGGGAAGAGAGATTGATGATGTCGCGAACCGGCAGGTTGTTGAACATGGCATTCGCTTGATCCGGCTGCCAATACATGACCAGCTCGATGGCGGGATGAGAGAACAGGATCTGCCCCATGGCGGTGGACACATCCCGGGAAAGCATTGCCCGGGCGAATGGCTCCTCCGCGCGCAGATACTCCTCCACTATCTTGCCGACGGTTCCCTGCGGTGTGAGCTGCTGAGTGATGAGCAGCATGTTGGTGAAGTTCTCGCTGAGCTTGTTGGCCTGCTGATCCAGATCGAACAGCAGGGTGGAGCGAAGGTTGCTCTCCTGCAGACTGTGGATGACATGGTAGGACATGGCTGTCACCAGCATCAGGAACAAAAGCCCCACCGAGAGGATCGCGACCGCGATGCGCCCCTTGAGGGTACCCGTCCGGAAACGCCCCTTGCCAGTGATGGATCGGCGGGTGCCAGCCCGGAAATGCCTCTTGCCGGGGAAGGGACGACGGATGTTTTGTTCGGCAACCTGCCCTTTGTGATGTGGGTTCGTTTTCGTTGTCATGGTTCCCATTCCTTGTAGGGGTGCGTCAGCAGCCGGTTGTTGAAGTATCTGGGGTCGTGGCTGACCTCGGGCCCCAGCCATGGCGGGCGGTCGAATGCCTGCTGTTCGTGTGCCAGTTCGATTTCCGCGACCACGAGGCCTTCGTTGGCGCCAAGAAATTCATCCACTTCCCAGACAAAACCGCCATACACCAGCTCATATCTGATTTTCTCCACCAGCAGCGGGCGGCAGAATGCGTCCAGCATCTGTTCGGCGTCCCCGACCGGAATCTCGTACTCGAATTCCGCGCGGGAGATGCCGGTGTTGGGGCCTTTGACGGTGAGATACGCGTGTGCGCCGGCAATCCGGACGCGTACGATGGGGTCAGACCCCGCCGCCCCCGGCAGGTATCCCTGGCGGATCAGCGTGCCTTTGGCCCCGTCGCGGTAAGCTGCGGAGGTGACAAGGAACTTGCGTTCAATTTCCTGGGGCATCGTGTACTCCTCGTTTCCGGTGCGCCATGTCGGGTGGCTGTTGAATGAATCATGAAGCGTGCCCGTTTGACCGGACGATGGTGGTCGAACCTGACAATTGCGAACAGTCTGCGCCGCGGCCTAATGAAAATCACGACGGCCATACCGGCCGGTTCGCAATTCCATGACATACTCGGCAAGATGGGGCATCTCCGTGGCCTGTGCGAACCGGATTTCCGCTTCCACGTCATAGGGGAGCCGAACCAGTGTGATGGCGAATCCGGCCTGGACCGTCCCGCCTTCTTCGCCCTCCACAATGGCATAGCTGGCCTGCGGAAGCTCCAGCGGGTTGCCGACGCTGCCGGCGTTGAAAATGACCTTGCCCTTGTGATCCCCCTGCATGTGTTCAATGTAGGCGCCGTGAATGTCACCGTATCCCAATACATCCGCCTGTTGGTCCCAGGTGGGCGTGGGGGCGAACAGGCGCATTTTCTCGTGGGGCTCGGTATGCTGAAACACGCGGTGGAACAGGTCGTGGGGGGAGGCGTGGCACAGCCGGACAAGCCGGCCGCTCATGCGGAACTCAAGATAGACCGGGAGCTGGTACAGCCGGTCGATTCTGTCCTGGCCCAATGCCTCCCGGTGCCATCGCATGAAGGAACGATCGGCCCAGGTGGTCGCCAGGTGATCCCAGTTGCCCTTGACCGTTTTCTCGCAGGAGGAAAGGGCCAGATCGGTGCATTCGGCAGGCCGTGGCCCCTTGCCGACGAGGTCGCCCAGGCAGAAGATGCGCGTGATGCCCCGTGCCCCGATGTCCGCAAGCACGCGGGTCAGCGCGGTGAGATTGCCGTGAATGTCTGAAATGACGGCGATGCGGTCTGCCATGGATGCTCCTTTGTGCCCTGAAGCGTTGGTTGCCGGGATGCCATGCGTCACCAACCAACCGGTGACAACAGATCATCGTAACCTTACCATGGGACCGGTGTGCTGACAAGCGCCGGGGATACCTCGGCATGGTGGTGCGGGCACCCCCCTGGTGCGGGATGGCTGTGAAACGGTAAAAAAAGCCTCTCCGACTGCATTGAAAGACGCAGTGGAGAGGCTTTCCTCACTCCTTTTCCTTTTTTCGCTTCCGGGTCAGGGCGAAGCCGCCGAACCCGCCAAGCAAGGCGATGTAGAAGCCGACATCGTACCAGTGGCCGGTGTTGAACACCTCGTAGATGCGGATGTTCTTGTTGAAGAACCCGATGATGAGCGACACCGGTGCGATCCAGCCATGCCAGATGCCCCAGAAGAAGCCTGCCGGGTTTTCCGGCGAGGCTTGACCGTCGCCGGGCGCACAGGCCGTCATCAGCAGCAGGGTGGCCAGCACCATGAGGAATATTGGGATCAAGCGTTTGCGCATGGGTTCACCTCCGTTGGGTGTGGTGGTTATGCCCCATGATACGTAGGCCGTTGCAAAAAGTTACAGCAGCATGATGCCGTGCTTTCTGCAGGTCCTATCCATGGCGTCCGGCCAAATGGAGGCCTGAACCTCCCCGACATGCGCCTTGCCCAGCAGGAACATGCAGATGCGGGACTGACCCAGACCACCGCCAAGCGTCAGCGGCAGCTTGTCCTCGAGGACGGCCTTGTGGAACGGCAGGTGCCGCCGGCTTTCCTCGCCGGCCAGGGCCAGCTGTTTCTCCATGGCCTCCGCGTCGACACGGATGCCCATGGAGGACACCTCGAACGCGCAATCGAGCAGCTTGTTGTAAAAGAGGATGTCGCAGTTCAGCTGCCAGTCGTCATAATCCGGCGCGCGGCCGTCATGGCGCTTCCCGGAGTTCAGCTTTCCGCCAATCTGCATCAGGCAGAGGGAGCCATGCTCCTTGACGAAGGCGGTTTCACGCTCCTTCGCGCTGGTGCCGGGGTATTTGTCTTCCAGCTCCTGTGCGGTCAGGAAGTGGATGTCCGGCGGCAGTGTTTCTTCGAGCTGCGGATAGGCGGCGAGCACTTGCTTCTGCGTTTCCAGAAAAACATGATATATCTTTTTCACGATTCCCTTGAGAAAGTCCGGGGTGCGCTGTTCGCGGGTGATGACCATCTCCCAGTCCCACTGATCCACATAGATGGAATGGAGGTTGTCCGGTTCCTCGTCACGCCGGATGGCGTTCATGTCCGTGTACAGCCCTTCCCCGGCCTCGAACCCGTAGCGTCCGAGCGCCATGCGCTTCCATTTGGCCAGGGACTGGACGATTTCGGCGGAGTTGCCGTCGATGTGCCGCATGTCGAACCCGACAGGACGTTCCACACCGTTGAGATTGTCATTCAGGCCGGATTCCGGGCGGACAAACAAGGGAGCGGAGACGCGCGTCAAATTCAGCGCGTTGGCCAGGGACCGTTCAAAATGGTCCTTGATGAACTTGATGGCAATCTCCGTCTCGCGAAGATTGAGTTTCGGTGCATACCCTTCGGGGATTTGAAGATGCGCTGCCATACGGTTGCCTCCCTTTTCCTTGTTGTCGCTTGTTTGTTGTTTCTTGCGGTCCCGGGCAGAATGCGGCGCGACAATTTGCAATTATCGTATCATGAACTTGCAGAAAAGGGAATTCCAAAAAACGGGCACGGGCCTCACGCCACCGGCTCCTCCCGCTCCTCCACCAGGGAGGCGTAATAACCGTCCTGTTCCAGCAGCCCCTGATGGGTGCCGGATTCCACGATCTCCCCGTGACGCATCACGAAGATGCGATCCGCGTGACGGATGGTGGACAGCCGGTGCGCGATGGTCAGCGTGGTCCGGTCCTCGGTCACGCGGGCCAGGGCCTTCTGGATGAGCCGTTCCGTGCCGGTGTCGATGTTGGTGGTGGCTTCGTCCATCACCAGCACGGCCGGGTCGTGCGCGATGGCCCGCGCGAAGGAGATCAGCTGCCGTTGCCCCGCGGACAGGGTGCTGCCGCGCTCGGTGACCTCCTCGTTGAGCCCGCCGGGCAGCTTCTGCACCAGCGTGTCGGTGCAGGAGGCCTCCAACGCGGTTTGGAGCAGCGTGTCCGGCACGTCGTCGTGCAGGGTGATGTTGTTGCGGATGTCGCCGGCGAACAGGAAGACATCCTGGAACACCGTCGCGACACGGCGGCGCAAATCCGCCTTTTTCATCTCCCGGATGGGGATGCCGTCGAGCAGGATATCCCCTTTTTGTGGTTCGTAAAACCCGCTTACCAGGCTCATGATGGTGGTTTTTCCCGCGCCGGTCTCGCCGACGAACGCCGCGGTTTGTCCGGATTCCACCACAAAGCTGACGTTCTTGAGAACCCATTCCCCTTCATTGTAGGCGAACCAGACATTCCGGAACTCAATGCGGCCTTCCGCCTGCGGCATGTCCGCGCCCTGTTGCACCTGTTCAAGATGCGGTTCCTCGTCGAGCAGGGAGAAGACGCGCTCGGCCGACACCACCGCCGACTGGATGCTGTTGTATTTGTCCGCGAGGTCCGAAATGGGGCCGAAGAACTGCTTGATATAGCTGGTGAAGGCGTACAGGACCCCGATGGGCAGCGCCGCGCCGGACACCTGTCCGATGCCGTACGCGAGCAGCAGGGCGATGGCGAGGTTCTGGAACACATCCGAAGCCGGCTTGAGGAAACTGTTCAGCCGCACCTGTGTGACGGTGGTCTTGTAATATTCGCCGTTGAGATAGGTGAAATCCTTTTCCCGGGCGTCTTCGACATGGAATGCCTGGATGGTGTTCATGCCCGAAAGGCTTTCGGCCGTGAAGCCGTTGAGCCGGCCGATGAAATGCTTCATCAGGAAGAAGTTCTTGCGGATGCGGTTCTTGATGAGCCACACCATCAGCGCCATCAGCGGAATGACGGCCAGCGAGACGAGCGAGAGCTTCACGCTCATCGCGAACATGGCGCCCACGATGCCCACCACCAGCAGGATGTCTTTCATCATGTTGACGGTGATGTCGGTATAGAACTCGCCGATTTCCGAGATGTCGTTGGTGGCACGGGTGATGAGCCGGCCGGAGCTGTTTTTGTCCAGCCAGGGGAGCGGCAGGTGCAAAATGGTGGAGAAGACCCGGCTGCGCAGCTCGTGGATGATCGACTGGCCGGCCCGGTTCACCAGATTGATCTGCACCCAGGTGAACACGCCGCCGAGCACGGAGATGAGCACATAGGCCACCGCCATGGTGATCAGATTGTACCAGAACGTCTGCGGCCTGCCGGCGATGAGGATGTCGTCGATGACCACCTTGAGCAGCCAGGGCTTGAGCAGCACGGCCCCGTTCATGAGGATCATGCAGCCGATGGCCAGCAGGAATTTGTTCAGGTGCGGTGCGGACAGGGCAAACAGCGCCTTGAGGCTGCCCTTGCGGGCGTCCCGGTCCAGCTCGGGGCGTTCCGGCGGCTTTTCCGCGCGCAGCGTGTCCGTTTTCCCGGAGGCGGTGTGATGCCTGCCGTGCGGCGTGCCGGGCGTATCGGCTGCGGTGTGACGCCTGCTGCGCGGTGCGCCGGGCGTATCGGTTGCGGTGTCAGTTTTCCCGGATGATGTCATGCCGGCTCGCTTCCTGTTCGTCGTAGATGGCACGGTACAACCCTCCTTCCGCCAGCAGCTGCTGGTGATTTCCCAGTTGTGCGACGCGACCAGCGTCGAGCACCAGGATCTGGTCTGTTTGCGCGACTGCGGAGATGCGGTGCGAAATGAGCATTGTCGTCTTGCCGTGGCGCCGTTGGCGCAGGCGCTCCAGGATGTGCGCCTCCGTGACCGTATCCACGGCCGAGAGCGCGTCGTCGAGGATGAGCAGCGGTGCGTCGCGCATCAGGGCGCGCGCGATGGCCACGCGCTGCTTCTGGCCGCCGGAGAGGTTGACCCCGCGTTCTCCGAGCATGGTGTCGAGCCCCTGCGGCATTTCGGCAATCGTTTCGCGCAGGCTGCTGTCATCGACCGCCTGCAGGATTTCCGCTTCGGTGTATCCCTCCCGGAAGCACGCGATGTTCTCCCGGATGCTGGCCGAGAACAGGAAGGGTTCCTGCGACACATAGGCGATGCCGTTGCGGAGGGCTTCGAGTGTGTAGCCCGTGATGGGCCGGCCGTCGATTCGAATGGTGCCCCCGGTGGTGTCGTAAGTGCGCAGCAGCAGGTTCGCCAGGGTGGTTTTGCCGCAGCCGGTGGTGCCGATGATGCCCAGCGTGCTGCCGGCCGGCACATCCAGCCGGTCGATGCGCAGCGCGGGCGGCGCATCCGCGTCATCTCCGCCGGTGTAGCGGAAGTCCAGATCGCGGATTTTCAGGGCGCCGGCAAAAGGTGTGGATACCGCCCCCGGCTTGTCCGTGATGTCCGGATTGGTCAGGAACACCTCGTTGAGCCGGTCCATGGAGGCGATGCCGCGCTGGAAGATGTTCACAATGCGCCCGATGCCCAGCACGGGCGCGATGATCATGGCCAGGTAGGTATTGAACGCCACAAACGCGCCGACGGTGATGGTGCCGTCGAGCACCATGCGGCCGCCCAGAATGAGGTTCATGGCAAAGCTGAGGCTGAAACAGACTTCAATGATGGGCCCGAGCAGCGAGGAGGTGGACACCATCTTGACCGAGGCCTCCACCATCCCCTGACTGGTGGTACGGAAGTCCGCGAGGGTGGGTTCCTCCTGCACATAGGCCTTGATGACCCGGACCCCGTGGATGCCCTCGTTGACTTTGCCGGAAATGGCGGCAAAGGATTCCTGCACCTTCAGGAACGAGCGGCGCACTTCCCGCCCGATGCGCAGCATGACCCAGATGACAAACGGAAAGGGAATGAGCACCAGCAGGGTGAGCCGGCGATCCACCGTGGCGATCATGGTGGCGACCGAGGCGCCGATGATGACCAGGGAATTGACGGACATGGCCGTGGCGGGCCCAAAGGTCATCCGGACGGCGGAGATGTCGTTGATGGCGTAGGCCAGCAGGTCTCCGGTTTTCCGGTGATGGTAGAACGAGGGGGAGAGCTTCAGAAAATGCCGGAACAGGCTCGCCCGCAAATCGCATTCGAGCTTGCGCGCGTTGCCGATGACCAGCGTGCGCCACAGGAAGGTGAAGCCGAAGGTGGCCAACGCGATGGCCATGATGAAGCCGATGTTGCGCCAGACCGCGTCCTTGCTGAATCCCCGGACGCCCATGATGTCGATGGTGTCTCCCAGGATGTTGGGAAACAGGGTCTGGACATAGGAACCCGCCAGCATGCACAGGATGCCAAAAATGTAACTTGGTTTGTGTTGCCGGATGAATGCCAGCACGATGCGGAACCGGGCCATGTTTCCTCCCATGGGTGCAGAACACGGTGGTGTTCGGGTTTCGGCCTGCAATGAAAAATGCCGTTCATCTTCAGTATATGATAAAATATTTGCAAGTTCTTTGCCAATGAGCGTGAAATTATTGCAATTGATACAAATGGGTTCCGACCCGGAGAGGCTGGGATGGACAGAAACAACCCCATACTGACAAATCTTGCCGCACAGGTGGAGTTTGTGCACACCCGCCGCCAACCGCGGACTTCGGACGACGGCGACATGGAGCGTCGGAAAAGCCACCGGCACGCGTTGTACGAGATCTACCGCTTTTTGGCGGGAGACGCGAACTATTTCATTGAGAACCGCATGTACGACATGACGCCGGGGCAGCTTTTCGTGATTCGCAGCGATGAGTTTCACAACCTGTCGGTTCGGACGCCGCTGTTCTACGAAAAAATCGCGGTTCGGTTCCCGCGGGAGCTGGCCATCCATCTCTCCGGCTATGGCACCGATTTGCTGGCCTGCTTCGATGACCGGCCGCGCGGGGTCGCCAACAAGGTGGCGCCGGATGAGGCGACCGCGCGCCTGATCGATGATGTGCTGGCGCGGATGGAGGCGCTGTATGCCGAGCCCGGCACAGGGGACAACCCGGTGCGCGAACCTGCGGCGGGCAACATGGTGACGCGCGAACCTGCGGCGCGCAACATTGCGACGCGCGGCACGGCGACACATGAACCTGCGGCGCGCAACATTGCGACGCGCGGCACGGCGACACATGAACCAGCGGCGCGCAAAACGGTGACGCGTGAACCCGCGCTCCGCGTGGCGCTTTTGATGGAACTGCTGGTGCTGGTGAACCGCGTGCACCAAGGCGCGTCCGCCGACATGCCGGCCCGGCCGGTGGCTTCCTCCCGGCTTGAGCCTGTGCTTGGCTACATCGAGGCACATCTGGCGGGAGACCTCTCTGTCAAGGCATTGGCGCAGGCGCACTTCATGAGCGGCTCCACGCTTTGCAAGCTGTTTCGGGAGACCACAGGGGTGGGGCTTCACGCCTATGTGACCTACCGGCGTGTGGAGCGGGCGCGTGAAGCGCTGCTGCAAGGCGCGAACGTCACGGATGCCTGTGCAGCCGGGGGATTCAACGACTATGCCAGCTTCATCCGGACATTCCGGAAAGTCACCGGGTTGCCGCCGGGCAAGTACAAGCGACAGCAGCAGGAAGGATAATTCCTTGTTGTGATTGACACCCGGTGCATTGCGGATTTATAATTAGGCATACTAAATATTAGCCAGACAAAATATTAGGCTTGGTAAGAACTTATTGACTGAATCAGAACCTATTGACTGAATCAGAACCCACTGCCTGACGCAGAACCCATTGTCCGAATCAGACCTATCCCGGAAGAATGCGGAGAACACAATGAAATCAAAGCAAGATGCAGAGAACATGGTGCGTTCAGAACCGGACTCGCCGTGCGCGAACCAGGTGACACAGCAGACCACGGAAGCGGCGCGCCAGCTCCACGAGGTGTTCCATCGGTTCCGGCACGTGATGAAGCAGCCGGCTGCCGGACACAGAAAAATGGCGGAGATGTCCGTCATGGCGGCCGTGGCGCTGTACAACATCGAAACCGGGCAGGGCATCCGGATTTCCGAGATTGCCAACCAGTTGAAAATCGCGCCGCCCACGGTCACGCAGTTCATCAACAACCTCGAAAAGGTGGGATGGGTCACGCGAACCATGGACCCGCAGGACCGGCGTTCCGTGCTTGTGGTGCTCACCGCGGAGGGGCGCCGCTGCCACGACAGGTTCGAGGCGGACATGCTGCACTTGTTTGAGGGGCTGACGGCATTTCTTGGTCTGGAAGACGCGGCACACCTGACGCGGATTCTGGACAAGTCTTTCCTGTTCTTTGAGGAGGCGGCCAAGCATCACCATGGCGGTCACCATGAAAAATGCCATCGCAAGGGCGATCATGACGACAAGACGGTTCGCGGCAGACATCATCGTTGAGGAGACATCGTATGATCAAGTTATTCAGATACTTCAAGCCCTACACCCTTTCCATCGTTTTCATTCTGGCGCTGGTTTACTTCCAGACACAGGCGGATCTGTACCTGCCGGGCCTGATGTCCGACATCATCAACAACGGGGTCATGATGGGCGATACCGATTTCATCTGGCGCACCGGCGGCCGCATGCTGCTGGTGGCCGGCGTGGGCACCCTGTTTTCGGTGATTGCCGGGTTCCTTTCCGCCAAGGCCGCAATGGGTTTTGGCCGGGATCTCCGCAACAGCATTTTCCGGCGCGTCGAGGGGTTCTCCCTGCACGAGTTCGACCGCATCGGCACCGCCACCCTCATCACACGAACCACCAACGACATCACGCAGATTCAGATGGTGGCCATCATGATTCTGCGGATGATGGTCATGGCGCCGATGATGATGATCGGCGGCGTGGTGCGCGCGTATTCCGAAGACAAGGGGCTGACCTGGGTGCTGGTGGCGGCCATGCCGGTGCTGATTGGCACCATCGCGCTGGTGGGCATGAAAGGGTTTCCCCTGTTCAAGGCCATGCAGGTGAAGGTGGACAACATCAACCGGGTGCTGCGTGAAAAGTTGACCGGCATCCGGGTCATCCGCGCGTTCAACCGGGCCGGTTATGAGCAGGAACGCTTCGACAAGGCCAACCTGGACCTGACCGACAACGCCATCCGCGTCAACAAGATCATGGCGTTTCTGATGCCGGTGCTGATGCTCATCATGAACCTCACCCAAATCGCCATCCTGTGGTTCGGCATCATCCGCATCGATGAGGGAAACATGCAAATCGGCTCGCTGATGGCGTTCACCCAGTATGCCATGCAGATTCTGTTTTCGCTGCTGATGCTGTCCATGCTGTTCATCATGGTGCCGCGCGCCTCCGCTGCGGCGGCCCGTGTGAATGAGGTGCTGGAGACGGAACCCGGCATCCTGGACCCGACAACGGAGGCGGCCTGTGCCGTGCAGCGCGGGCATGTGGCGTTCCGGAATGTGAGCTTCCGGTATCACGGGGCGGAACAGTCGGCGCTGCGCAACATCAGCTTTGAGGCGAAGCCCGGCGAGGTCACCGCCATCATCGGTTCCACCGGCTCGGGCAAGTCCACGCTGGTGAATCTCATCCCCCGTTTTTATGACGTGGAGGCAGGCAGCGTGCTGATCGACGGGCAGGATGTCCGGAGCATGACGCAAGACTGTCTGCGGCAAAAAATCGGCTTCGTTCCCCAGAAGGCCGTGCTGTTTTCCGGCACCATCGCCTCCAATCTGCGTGTGGGCAAGCCGGAGGCCACCGATGACGAACTGCGGCACGCAGCTGAAGTGGCGCAGGCCATGGAATTCATCGGGAGCATGGACGGGGGGTTCGGGCATGCCATTTCCCAGGGCGGCACCAATGTCTCCGGCGGGCAGAAGCAGCGGCTTTCCATTGCCCGCGCGCTGGTGCGAAAACCGGAAATCTATGTGTTCGACGACAGCTTCTCCGCGCTGGACTTCCGGACCGACGCCCGCCTGCGGGCCGCGCTGAAACCGGAAACACGCGAGTCCACCGTGATTCTGGTGGCACAGCGGGTGGGCACCGTGATGGACGCGGACAGAATCATTGTGTTGGACGAAGGCGAAATGGCCGGCATGGGCACCCATCGGGAACTGTTGGCTTCCTGTGACGTTTACCGTGAAATTGTAAAATCCCAGTTGTCCGAGGAGGAAATCGCATGAGCAGCAGGAATGAACAACGTCCTTCCGGACAATCCGGTCAACCCCATACAAGCCCCGCCGCCGGCTCCGGTGCGCCGCCGGCCGGCGGTCCACCCCGCGGTGGATTCGGTGGTCCCGGCCGTGGCCCCGGAGGCCCGCACATGGGCATGCCTGTCCAGAAGGCGAAGGACTTCAAGGGAACGCTCCGTCGGCTGCTCCGCTACCTCAAGCCCTATCGGGCGCGGCTGGTGGTGGTGCTGGTGTTTGCCATGCTCAGCACGGTGTTCACCATTTATGCGCCGCAGGTGTCCCGGCAAGCCATGAACGCGCTGCAGGACGCCTATGTGGCCAAGACGCTGCTGCGGCAGATGGAAAATGTGCAGGAAGGCATCCTTGGCGCGATCGCCATGGACATGGCCCAAAGCATGGACGCGCCTGTGCTGGATGGGTCCAGTACAGCCGGAGGCGCGGGAACTCCTGCTGGCGCGGGAACAGCCGGTGACGCG
>JAEWSN010000091.1 GCA_023459915.1 Bacillota bacterium | reverse complement strand
TGACAAGCCCCACCCCGCAGGCGGAAATGCTTTCGAGGGTGCGCGCGGCCACCTCCGGCTTCCCGGTGACAAACGCGAGCGGCACCGCCAGGCGCAGCCGGTTTTCACCGAGCCCCGCACTGCGACGCAGTTTGGTGAGAAAATCGGGGAAGTCCTCCGCCGTCAATGTCGCACCGGCGCAGTGCACCAGCACAAACAACGCGCGGTGCTCCCGGACGGAAATGCTGGCCACCTGCCGGGCGGCATGCGCCAGCACGCCGCGCTCCAGCCGGTCCGTCAGGCCGAGACTCTCCGCCACGGGCAGGAAGAACTCCGGCATCACCACCCCAAAGCGCTCATGGTTCCAGCGCGGAAAGGCGGACATGCCCGCCAGCCGGCCATCCGGGCCAAAAACATGCTGATAGTAGTTCTCGAACTGATCGGTTTCCAACGCGGTTTCCAGCTCCAGTGACAGGACGGCGGGATCCAGCCAGCCGGTTCCCCGCAGCTCGTCATAAAAAACAACGGCACCCCGGCTCTCCTTAGCCTTGTACATGGCGGTGTCGGCATGCTTGAGCAATGTGCCGAAATCAGAGGCATCCTCCTGAAGCACGCTGACCCCGATGCTGCCGGTGACGCGCACCTCCCGGCCGCGGAGCAGGAACGGCTTGTGCAGGGCATCGAGGATGTGCTGCGCCACGCGCTGCACGTCCTCCCGGGAATCGAACGGCAGCAGCACGGTGAACTCGTCCCCGCCCAGCCGGAAGATGCCCTGTTCCGGTTCCTCGCCGGCGGACAGCGCAACCACGGCCTCCATCAGCACGGTCTGCGTCCCCGCGGACAGCCGCAGCCGCATGGCAATCTCCGACAGCAGCAAGTCTCCCGTGTCGTGCCCGTATCTGTCGTTGACCGCCTTGAACCCGTCGATGTCCACAAACAACAGTGCGGGTCCGCTTGCCATGTCCGGCGGCGGGGCGGCGGCCATTTTCCCCACCATCACATAAAACGCGTAGCGGTTGAGCAGCCCCGTCAGGGTGTCGTAGTGGGCCTGGCGCGCCAGCTGGTGCTCCTTGTCCTGGCGAAGCGCCACCTCATGCTGCAGCCGGGCCACCGTTTCCTCAAGCTCCGCGGTGCGGCGGCGCACCTCGGTCTCCAGCTGTTCCATATGGGCGCGCCGATCTCTGGCCAGCCGCCATTTGGTGGAAAGGGAGAGGGCAATCTGCTTGAGCGACACGCTGTCAAAGGGCTTGCGCACAAACAGGAGATGATCGCTGTGTCCGTAGAGGGAAGCCACCTGTTCCCACGCGTAATCCGAATACGCGGTGCAGATGACAATCTCCACATGCGGGTCTTCCTCCCAGATGCGGCCGGCAACCGTGATGCCGTCCATCCCAGGCGGCATGTGGAGATCCAGAAAGACGATGCTGTAGGGTTCCTGACGCGCCACGGCCTCCCGCACCATGCGGATGGCTTCCTCTCCCTGCCAGGCGTCGTCGATGTGATAGCAGCTGATCGGGGAGCGCGGTTGCGCGCGCACCGCGCCAAAAAGCTCTCCCTTCAGGGCAAGAAGCGTGGCATCCTCCCATTCGTTCGTGGTCTCGCCCAGGATGTAGCGCATGTCCTCATGTATGTTGTCATTGTCGTCCACCACCAGCAAACGCGGACATTCGGGAGTTTTTTCCTCCGCCACGCCGATTTGCCCGGACATCACCCTGTCATCCATCCTTGCTCCCTCTGGCCTTTTCTCGTACAAGACCGCCGAAAGCAGCGGCATCCCCATGTCCTTATGTATTCCCCAGCCAGGATTCGGCAAACGCCAGATCCTCCGGGGTGGTCAGCTTGATGTTGTCGTAGGCGCCGCACACCATGCGGACACGGTGGCCGGCCCGTTCGAGCAGCGACGCGTCATCCGTGCCCCGGAATCCTTCCGCCAGCGCCTTTTCATGTGCCCGGCGCAGCAGTCCGGCAGAAAAGCCCTGCGGGGTCTGCACCTGCCACAATGTGTCCCTGTCGGGGGTTTCCACCACATCCAGACGCGCATCCACACGCTTGATGGTATCCTTGACCGGCATGCCGACACAGGCCGCGCCATGCGCGCGCGCCGCCGCGACACAGTTACGGACGGATTGGGGGGTGACAAACGGCCTGGCGCCGTCATGCACCAGGATCACGGACTCGTCCCCGGGAAGCGCCCTGAGCCCCTGATAGACGGAGGCCTGCCGATCCGCCCCCCCGACGGCAATGTCCACCCGCAGCGTCGGGCAATGCGTCTTGAGCAGCGCCGTGGCCTGCGGCACCTCGCCCGGCCCCACCACCACCAGATAGCGGTCGATGATCCCGGATGCGCGCAGCGCATCGAGGGTGCGCGCCAGAACCGGCACCCCGCACAAAGGCAGAAACACCTTGTTCTGCGACAAGCCCATCCGGGTTCCCCTGCCGGCGGCGACAACCACCGCAGCGACCGGTCCGGCCTGCAGATCCGCGTGTCCGCCCGCCATCCCATCTGCCATCCCGACTGCCTGTTCATCGGTGCGGTCACAAGACCCTACGCCTGCCTGCCGGTCTGTCGGCTGCCTCTCCATGTCCATGCTGTCCTTTCGCAAAAAACCGGCCCGCCCCGCGGTTGCGGAAGGACCGGTTCAAAATGTTGTGGGGTATGGCCAAGGCGCATGCCGCGCGCAGGCTGTCAGCAAAATGGCACAGTCCGCGTCTCAGGTCCCATGAAACGACCGGGCCAGCGCCGCGCGTTCCTTCACCGGTTCGCCGCGCACCATGGCCGCCACCGTCTCCGGCTGAACCGGATCCTTGTAGCGTGCGAACACCATGCGCCCGGCGGATGTCTGCAACACACTGGTCACAACCACTTCGACATCCTGCCCCTTGAACCGGCCGCCGTCCTCGACCACCACCATGGTGCCATCCTCCAGATAGCCCACGCCCTGGCCGGCTTCCTTGCCTTCCTTGATGATCCGGACGCGCATCTCCTCACCGGAAAGCGCCACCGGCTTGAGGGCATTGGCGAGATCGTTGACATTGAGCACGGACAGGTTGCGGATGGCCGCCACCTTGCCCAGATTGTAATCGTTGGTGATGATCCACGCGCCGGTTTCCTTGGCGGTGGCCAGCAACCGCTCGTCCACCTCGGCGCTGCCCTCGATGTGGAAGCGCTCCACCCGGACAGGCACCCGCGACTCTTTCTTCAGCGCGTTGAGGACATCGAGCCCCCGCCGCCCCTTCGCCCGGACCAGATCGTCATGGGAATCCGCCAGGTGGCGCAATTCCTCCAGGATGAACCCCGGCACCACCAGCTCACCCTCGAGGAAGCCGGTTCGGCAGACATCCAGAATCCGTCCGTCGATGATGGCACTGGTGTCGAGCAGCTTCACCGACGCGCCGCGCAGCGTGTCCCCGCCGGTTCCGTGCATGTTCTCATGCCGTTTCATCAACGCAAAATAGATCCCTGAAAAACCGAACAGCACATTCATCATGATGGCCAGCGTGACCCCGACCACAGGAATGCGGTACAGGGGAATCGCCACGAGATTGGCCACGATGAGCCCCGCAATGAGGCCGCCTGCCGCGACAATCATCTCGTACAGCGTGACCCGGCCGATGAAGGCTTCGGTTTGCTCGAGGGTGTTGGTCATGACCTGGATGAGTTTGGTGGACAACAGATACATCAGCAGGCCGCAGGCAACCGCCGCGCCCAGCAGCCACAGGGTGCCGCGCGAACTGTTGAGCAGGTCTCTCATGCCGTTCTGTACAAGTACAAACCGGGTGATGGTGACGCCTGTGATGGCACCGGTAAGCCCGAAGGCAAAACGGAGGATTCTATCAAGCATGTTTGGTCCCACTTCCATTCCCCGTCACAAAGTCGGCTCCTGGAAGAGCCGCCTGGAACGCCTGATGTGTGGCATTCCGTCCTGATACCAGTTGTGGTGCCGCATGCAGTGGGCTACAGTGGAATTTTGGTCTTGATGATGTTTTCCACCTCTGTCGGCGGAAGATTTTTTGCCAGAACCAGTTCGCTGACAAGAATCTGCTTGGCGGAGTTGAGCATTTTGCG
>JAEWSN010000090.1 GCA_023459915.1 Bacillota bacterium | reverse complement strand
TCTTCGTCGAACAGGGTTTGGTCGAAGGACTGGATGTTGTAGACATTCCAGGATTCAATGATTTCGAGGATGGTCTCCTCCTTGACATTGAGATACGCGGCAATCTCGTCCACGCGCGGCGCCCGCTTGTTCTGCTGCATCAGGTACTCCCGCGCCTGGTTCACCTTTTGGTACACCTCATAAATTCGCCGGGGAATGCGGATGACCGAAGCCTTGTCCCGAAAATACCGCTTGATTTCCCCGATGACGGTCGGCGTGGCAAAGCTGACGAATTTCACATCCTCATTGACATTGAAGCGCTCTACCGCATTGATGAGCGCCACACAGGCCACCTGATAGATGTCGTCCATGTCCACGCCGCGATTGGTGAACTTTTTGGACAGGATATCGGCCAGATAAAGGTAACGGCTGACGATGTCGTTGCGCAGCGCGGGATCCCGCGATTGGGCATAGCGCTCGAAGAGGTCGCGCTCGGACTCCTCACTCCGTTCCTGTACCGGCATTCTGCGTATCATCAGATGTCATCCTCCCCGAATGCCTTGACCAGACGAACGGCCTCGTCGCCGACGCCGGACAGGCTCACTTCATCCATGAGCGAATGCAGGATGGATAGCGCCAGGGCATCCTCCTCCGACCCGAACAGGGAGGCGCCCGTGATCTGCGGCGCGCCCAGCAGGATGGTCAGCGCGGAGGCGGTGCTGCTGAAGGCGAGGCGTATCATGCCGCCGTCCGCGTCGCCGCCAAGCGCGATGATTTTGTTGAGGATCTCTGACACGCAGACCTTCAAATCCTCGATGGCATCCATGTCGAACCCGCACCGGCTGGCCACCCCGGAGGTGGTCAGCCGCGCAAGACTGACATAATCCGCTTTCCCGGGAAAAGTCAGAACAATCTGCTCCGTGTTGCTCATTTCGCGTCCTCCAGATTGAAAGCCCTGTCCAGCCCGGTGATGCGGAACAGCTTGCGGATGTTGTCCTTGAGATGGCGGACATACACCTGGCGATCCTTCTGGCGAACCCGCTTGAGCGCACCCAGCAGGATGCCCAGACCCGTGCTGTCGATATAGGTCAGCGCGCCGCAATCGAGTACAACGTCCACATCCCCTTCACCCACCGCCTCATACAACCGGCTTTTGAAGTCGGGTGCCGCAAACAGGTCGATCTCCCCGGATATGGTGATGCGAACCGTTTGTGAATCTGGCTCGCGGGCTGTGCTGAACTCGAACATATCGCTTACCTCCGCGTTTTCTTGTCAATGACAGCGTGGCGGCAACGCTTCACGGCGCCGCACGCGCTTGCAACCTATGGCGCTGTGATGAGCCGCATCACCGCGTCTCCCTTGTCGGGGAAACCGCTTTTGAGGCCAAACACCGCAATCATCTCCGGGCCGAAGACACCGGCTTCCCTGAGCAGGGGGCTGTCCGTCACATCGATGCCATACACATGCGGCATGGTGTCGTCGCCCTCCGCCATGGCATCGGACAGCACGGTGACACGCTGCGCGGCCTGCGCCTCCGCATTCGTGCCATACCGGTCCAGCAATGCGTCCAGATTCATGAACGCACCCTGTTCGGCATACTGGTCGAAAACGGCCCGATCCACGATCAGGATGTCGTTCTCGCCATAGCCGATTTCCACCACCAGCTTCTGCGCGACCGCGGAGAGCATCTGGCCATCGGTCTGCTCATCAAAGTATACAACAGAAATCATGGGATTGCCCGTGTCGGGCAATTTTTCCATCAGATGGCGCTCCAGCACCGCCTGATCCTCCACGTAGACACTGCCGGCCAGCAGCATCACAAAGTCGTACGGCGGGCGGAAAACCGTGGTGGCGAGAATCCAGACAAGCAACGCCACACCGGCCAGCGCGCCCAGCACGGGCCAGCGATAGTAGTGGATGAGGTTGTCGAGCTTCGTCTGTTCCATGTGAAGCAGGCGCGCCAGCAATCCGGGACGGGCATTTCGCTCACGCAGGCGTTTCTCCGCCTCGGGATCGTGATAGGTGATGCCGGCCAGCAGTTGGTAGGCCGCCTCGATGTCGTCACGGGCCGCGGCTTCCGGTCCGGCCGGATCGGACTTCATCTTGCGGATGAGGATGTCATAGCGACGGGTGATTTCGTCACGCGTGGCCTGTGTGGGCAGCCCCAGCAGCGCGAACGCCTGCTGGCGCGCCGCCTCGTCCACAACGGGCACGGCCGCTTCCGTCCGTTTGTCCGTCTTGTTTTCCTTGAGCCTGACTCCCTTGACGCTTTTCATATGTCCTTCTTCTCTCCCCGGTTGTGATGCCGGTTCAGTCGCGCGGCTTCATGGTGGGGAACAGCAATACGTCCCGGATGGAATACGAATCGGTCAGCAGCATGATGAGCCGGTCGATGCCGATGCCCATGCCACCGGTGGGCGGAAGCCCGTGTTCAAGGGCCGTGACATAGTCGTCGTCCATCATGTTGGCCTCCTCGTCACCGGCCTCGCGCTTCTTCACCTGCGCGAGGAAGCGCTCCTTCTGATCCATGGGATCGTTGAGCTCCGAGTAGGCGTTTCCAAATTCCCGGTTGGTGATGAAGAACTCAAAGCGCTCCACGAGCTCCGGACGTCCGGGCTTGCGCTTGGTCAGCGGAGAGACCTCCACCGGATAGTCGAGGATGAATGTCGGCTGCACCAGATGCGGCTCCACATACTCTTCGAAGAACAGGTTGAGGATTTCCCCGCGCACGGGGTTGCCGGTGAGGTGAAGCCCCTTTTGCGCGGCGGCCCCGACGGCGGCGGCCGTATCGGGAATCTCATCGAAATCCACGCCGGCATACCGCTTCACCGCCTCGGTCATGGTCATTCTTGTCCATGGCGGCGTGAGGTCTATCTCGGTTCCCTGATAGGAGATGACGGTTGATCCCAGCACTTCCCGGGCCACCGTGGAGATGAGCGTTTCCGCAATTTCCATCATGCCATGGTAATCGGTGTACGCCTGGTAGAGCTCCATCATGGTGAATTCCGGATTGTGCTTGATGGACATGCCCTCGTTGCGGAACATGCGGCCAAGCTCGTACACCCGTTCCAGCCCGCCGACGATGAGCCGTTTGAGGAACAGCTCCGGCGCAATGCGCATGTACATGTCGAGATCGAGCGTGTTGTGGTGGGTGATGAACGGGCGGGCCGTGGCGCCGCCGGCGATGGTGTTGAGGATGGGCGTGTCCACCTCCAGAAAGCCGCGTTCATCCAGAAACCGGCGGATGGCCGCGATGATGCGGCTGCGCGTGATGAACGTGCGCCGCACCTCGGGGTTGACGATGAGGTCGAGATACCGCTGGCGATACCGCGTATCGGGATCCTTCAGGCCATGGAACTTTTCGGGCAGCGGACGCAGGCTCTTCGAAAGCAGGGTGACCGTCGTGGTTTTGACGGAAATCTCCCCCATGCGGGTTTTGAACACTTCCCCGACCACACCGACGATGTCACCGAGGTCGAGCTTCTTGAAGGCGTCGTACGCCTCTTCCCCAAGTTCGTTGATCCGCACATACAACTGGATGCGTCCGTCACGATCCTGAATGTCGCAAAACGTGGATTTGCCCATTCCGCGCTTGCTCATCAAGCGGCCGGCAATGGACACCCGCCTGCCCTCATACGCCTCATAGTCCGCCTGGATGGCCGATATCGCGGTATCCTGGTCGTAACGGACAATTTCGAAAGGATCCTTGCCGGCAGCCTGCAGCTGTGCGAGCTTGTCGCGGCGAACCTGCAGAATTTCCGTGAGTTCCGCCTCCGTCATGGGTTCCGCGGCCTGCGCGGCCATATCTGCGGGTTGCTGATGTTCCGTCATGCTGCCTCCTGAAGGGCCACCCGCGCCGCACCGGCATGGAGCCGCTGTGAGCGCGGCACACCGCACATCACGGCCACGGATGGCAAAAAAAACAGTTTACATGGTGATGTAAACTGTTGTGAGTCTGATTCGTTCATTATACAGGAATCGCGGGCCTGCTTCAAGCGCACCCGCAAAGCGTTTCCACACGGCTGCGGCAGGCGGGGCAGTCAATTTCCTGCCGGCGCCTTGGCTTGGTTTACTTATGGATGTCGATGACCTTGTATTTGCGTTTGCCGCCGGGCACATCAATTTCCACGGTCTCCCCCACCTTGTGGCCGAGAAGGGCCGACCCGACGGGAGACTCGTTGGAAATTCTGTATTGCATGGGATCCGCTTCCGCCGATCCGACAATATGATAATCCGTCTCATCCTTGGTTTTGGTCTCCCGAATGCGGACATGGGTGCCAATGCTGACCATGCGGGTGTCCACCTCCTCGTCATCGATGACGGAGGCGTGCTTGAGCATGTTTTCGAGCTCCATGATGCGGCTCTCGTTTTGGGCCTGCTCGTTCTTGGCATCGTCGAATTCGGAATTCTCGGAAATGTCGCCAAAAGCGAGCGCGGCCTTGATGCGCTCGGCAATTTCCTTGCGCTTGTCGCCCTTGAGATACTCGAATTCCTCTTCAAGCCGCTTGAGGCCTTCATAGGTCAGCAGCACTTCTTTTGCACTCATGTTGATTCTCTCCTTTGATAACACGGGGCGGGGCTGGGTACACCCATCCCGCCTCGGATTCAATTACACCATTATAGAGGACACCCTTATCCCTGTCAAGATCGGTTTGTCCATTGGCAAAACCACGATTCTCAAGCGATTTCCGGGAAGGAAACTCGTGCAAAACGTCACCACAAGCGCCTTGCGTTTTTAACAATGGTGCGGGGTTCACGCGCCATACCCGCATGCTGTCCCGCACGCAACACTTGCGTGCTATACCGCACGCCATATCTGCGTACTATACCGCACGCCATATCTGCGTACTATACCGCACGCCATATCTGCGTGCTGTACCGCACGCTATATCTGCGTGCTATAGTTGGGGGACTCCTTGGTGATGTAGATGTCGTGCGGATGGCTTTCCTTCAGGGACGCATTGGTGATACGGATGAACTTGGCCTGGGTCTGCAGTTCCCTGATGTTCGCGACGCCACAGTAGCCCATGGAATGCTTGAGCCCTTCAACCATCTGGAACACGGTTTCGGCCAGCGAGCCCTTGTAGGCGACACGCCCCTCAACGCCTTCCGGCACCAGCTTCTGCGCGTTCTCCTGAAAATAGCGGTCCCCGCTGCCCTTGGCCATGGCCCCGAGCGAGCCCATGCCCCGGTACACCTTGAACCGGCGGCCCTGATAGATTTCGGATTCTCCCGGGCTCTCCTCGGTGCCGGCAAACAGGTTGCCGAGCATCACCGTGTTCGCGCCGGCGGCGATGGCTTTGGGAATGTCGCCGGAGTACTTGATGCCACCGTCTCCGATGATTGGAATGTTGTGTTTTCTCGCCTCGTTCGCGCAATCGTTGATCGCGGTGATCTGCGGCACGCCGATTCCGGCCACCACACGGGTGGTGCAGATGGAGCCCGGACCCATGCCGACCTTGATCGCGTCCGCGCCGGCCTCGATGAGATCACGCGTTCCCTCGGCGGTCGCCACATTGCCGGCAATGACCTGCAGGTTCGGGAAAGCCGCCTTGAGCTCGCGAACCGCGTTGATGATGTTGTCGGAATGGCCGTGCGCCGAATCGAGCGCCACCACATCCACCTGGGCCTGCATCAGGGCTTCCACCCGCTGCATCATGTCCCGGGTGACCCCGATGGCCGCGCCGACGAGCAGGCGTCCCCTGGCGTCCTTGGCGGAATTGGGGTACTGGATGGTTTTCTCGATGTCCTTGATGGTGATGAGGCCCTTGAGATAGCCGTTCTCATCGACCAGCGGCAGCTTTTCGATTTTATGCGTCGCAAGGATTTCCTGTGCCTGTTCGAGGGTGGTGCCCACCTCCGCGGTGATGAGGTGATCCTTGGTCATCACATCCCCGATGCGCTGGCTGTAATCCTTGAGAAAGCGCAGGTCGCGGTTGGTCAGGATGCCCACCAGCTTGCCCTCCTCGGTGATGGGCACCCCGGAGATGCGATACTTTCCCATCAGCTCGTTGGCGTCATGGATGGTGTGATCCGGGCTCAGATAGAAGGGATCGACAATGACGCCATGCTCGGACCGCTTGACCCGATCGACCTCGGTGGCCTGCTGCGCGATGCTCATGTTCTTGTGGATGATGCCGATGCCCCCTTCACGGGCAATGGCGATGGCCAGCCGGGACTCGGTGACCGTGTCCATGGCGGCGCTCATCAGCGGAATGTTCAGCCGGATGCTGTTGGTCAGCCAGGTGCCGGTTTCGATGTCCTTCGGAAGAACGCTGGAGCGTTGCGGCACAAGCAGCACGTCATCAAATGTCAACCCGATCTTCTCAAACATGATGTCCTTCTCCTCTCTGCAAGACAGGGGATCCGTGTACGCTGATCCGTTTCAGCGGCACAACCGGATATAGACAAATCGGCCGTTGAACGGCCGAAAAGATTATCCCTTATTATAGAGGAAGGCACCACAAAATGCAACGCGTGAAAAAGGGAGCCGCAAGGCTCCCCCTTCAACCGTTTCGAGGCACTTGTTCCACATTTCGGAACACCGACGGCCGACAGGCGGTCAGGGCATGAACCCCGCCGTGGCGCACAGCGCCTCCGGCCTGCGGCAGGTGCTTTCCACCCGGATTACACGTTCCTCCCGTGCCGCGTCATGAATGGCATGCATCACATCGAGCACATGGTAGGCCAGCGTCATGTCCGCGCGGTGCGGCGTTCCCGCCGCAATGGCCTGCGCCATGTCCGCCACGCCGATGCCCCGGCTGTTCTCCGAATACCCGTGGGACAACGGGATCCCGGACCAGTCCGCCTGACCCATCCGCCGCAGCAGCACCGGCCCGCCGAATGTGTTCGGATCGGGCACCAGCAGGGTTCCCTCGCTGCCATACAGCTCGATGCGCGGCAGTTTGGAATGCCACACGTCGAAGCTGGTCATCAAGGTGGCCGACTGCCCGTCGGCGAAGCGGAGCAGCCCGGTGACATGGGTGGGCACCTCGACCGGAATGACCTTGCCGTATTTGGGCTCGCTGGTGATGGTCCGGTTGGGGAAGGTCACATCCGCATGGCCGGTGACCGACGCGACGGGCCCGAGCAGATTCACCAGCGCGGTGAGGTAGTACGGGCCCATGTCGAACAGCGGGCCGCCACCGGTTTCGTAGTAGAATTCCGGATCCGGATGCCAGCCCTCATGACCGTGACAGGTCATGAACGCCGTGGCCCCGACCGGTTTGCCAATCCAGCCGTCGTCGAGCAGCTTCCGGGCCGTCTGGATGCCGCCGCCCAGAAAGGTGTCCGGCGCGCAGCCAATCCGCAGCCCCTTTTCCCTTGCCCTCGCCAGCATGGCCTGCCCGTCGGCACGCGTGATGGCGAAGGGCTTTTCCAGATACACATGCTTGCCGGCATCGAGCGCGGCCAGCGTGACCGCCGCGTGCGCCTTGGGAATGGTGAGGTTCACAATGATCCCGATGTCGGGATCCGCCAGCATCTCTTCGACGGTCATGGCCACGATGCCATGCGCCGCCGCCTTTTCACGGGCCTTTTCCATCACGAGATCCGCGCATCCCGCCAGGGTCACATTGCGGAACAGCCGGGTGAGGTTTTGCAGATAGATGCCGCTGATATTGCCGCAGCCAATGATGCCTGCCTTTATCATGCCCATGGGCTTCCTCCTTGTGCGCCTTGCAGGCGCGCCTGCCGATCGGTCCGGTTGTCCGCCCAGACCGGCCGATTTGGGTTCTCTCACTTGAACACGTCCACGGACAGGCCATTGGCCGCCGCGACATCCCGGCCTTCCGCCGCCCAGAGAAATCCGCGGCGCATCATTTCCCTTGCCTGGGGAATCTCGAACACATCGTTATGATGCCCCAGTGAATTGTAGAACACACGGCCATGTCCCCAGCGCTTGGTCCAGGCGACCGGCACCTGCACGGCGCCATTGGACATGTGATATCCCCTGGCGACCGGGAACGGCGTGGTGGCCAACACCTCGATGGCGGGATCCACATGCAGGTAATACTGCTCGGTGGCCACCTCGAAATCCTCAAGCCCTTCCACCAGCGGACCCGAGGTCCGCTTGAACTGTACGCGGTGGACGGTGCCGTCATTTCCCGGATGCGCCACCCACTGGCCACCGGTCATAAATTGCCATTCCACATTCTCGCGGAAGGCATCGCACATGCCGCCGTGGCATCCCGCGAGGCCGACCCCGGCCGCAACCGCCTCAAGAACGGGCTTGCACTGCTCGTTTGTGATTTTGCCCATGGTCCATACCGGCACAATGAGGTGGAGCGATTTGAGCCACTCCCCGTCGAGAAAGGCGTCCAGGGTGTCTGAAAGTGTCACCTCAAAGCCTTCCGCCCGCAGCATGCCGCAAAACCGATCCGAGACCTGAACCGGTTCATGTCCATCCCATCCGCCCTGTACCACCAACGCGTGTTTCGCCATGATTCATCCTCCTGCCCGACAATCCATTGCGGACTGTCTGCCTGCATCATAAGCCCGGCCCGGCGGACATGCTCGTCAAAAGGTGCCCACAATCGGACATTTTTTGCTATACTGAAAAAAATGCTCCTGTTCCGAAGAGGTGCCGATGCGTGTCTTCCACGAAATCCGCAAAGCCGCCGCGGACGATCCGCACGGCGTCACCACCATCCGAACCGACAGCCTGTCGTTCATGGCGCACTGGCATCATGATCTGGAATTGATTCTGGTGCGGGCCGGAGAAATCCCCGTCAGCATCGACGGGCAGACGTACCGCATGCGGGCGGGAGATCTGGCCATTGTCGGCGGCGGGGACATCCACTCCTACGAAGGCGGGACGGGCGGTTGCGACATGCACGTCGTAATTGTGCCGCCGGGGCTGCTTGGACAGGGACACTGGCCCATCGGCTTCCGTTTCCCGACACCCTTTTTCACCGAACACGAAGATGCCGGCACCGCCGCGACCCGCATGCCGGCGGAAGTCATGTCCGCCTTGCGCGCGCAGCTGATGGCCATCGTGGCCGAAGCGCAAATCCGGGACATCGCGCATGATGACATGCTGCGCGGCCACATCCGGCTGTTCTGCGGCATGGCCGCGCGCCTGCTGCCAACCGCGTCCGCGACCGAAGCCGGGGAACGCAAGCGCCTCGAACAGGTGATGCGGGTGCAGACCGCGCTCGAATGGCTGGAGACCCACTACCGTTCCGATGTCACCCTGGCCGATCTCGCCCGGCGCATGAACATGAGCTACCACCATCTCTCCCGGTTGTTCGGGGAAACCGTGGGCACCTCGTTCCGCCAGCACTTGAACCGGCTGCGCGTCAACGAGGCGGACAGGCTCCTGGCCGGCAGTACCCTGTCGATCACGGATATCGCGCTGCATTGCGGCTTCAACAGCCTGCGCACCTTCAACCGCGCCTATCAGGCATTGCGGGGTCAGACCCCCTCAAGTACACGTTAGGGGGTCTGACCCCCCATCGCCCCATCCAGCGCGTCCCGCAAAGCCTGCGCCCGCTTCCCGCCAAATCCCGGAACCGCCGCCAGCTCGTCCACGGTGGCCCGTTTGATCGCGGCGACAGATCCGAACACGGACAACAGCGCCTTTTTTCTGGTGGGGCCGATGCCAGGCAGATCATCCAACGCCGATTTCACCTGCCGCTTGCTGCGCAGCGTGCGGTTGTAGGCCAGCGCGAAGCGATGCGCCTCATTTTGGATGGACGCAACCAGGCGCAGCACCTTCGGATAGCGTGACAGGGTCACCTCTCCCGCGTCCGAGACCAGGCGGTGGGACCGGTGCCGGTCATCCTTGGCCATGCCCCAAACCGGAATATCGAGGCCCTGTTCCCTGAGCACCGCCTGCACCGCGTGCACATGCCCCAGCCCGCCATCGGCAAGAATCAAATCGGGGAGCCGACCGAACGCCTCATCCTGCGAGTTGTCGAGGTACCGGCGGCAGCGGCGGTGCACCGCCTGCTGCATGCTGGCGTAGTCGTCCTGGACCGTCTGGTTTTTCATCCGGAACCGCCGATACGCCGAACGGTTCGCGGTGCCGTCCTCGAACACCACCATGGAGGCGACCATGTCACTGGTTCCCGTGTTCGAGATGTCGTAGGCCTCCACCACGCGCGGAACGGCAGGCAGACCCAGCATGGTGTGCAGCTGTTCAAGTGCCTCCCGGTTCTCCTGCCGTTTGGTCAGCGCCACCCGCCCGAACTGGGCAAGCTCCTCGGAGGCATTCTTCTTGGCCATTTCAATCAATTCCGTCTTGAATCCGCGTTGCGGGATCTGCAGGTCCACCTTGCCTCCGCGTTTCTGCTCCAGCCATTGCAGCACGGGCTCCTCGGCGGCGGGCGGCACCTCGAGCAGCAGCTCGCGCGGCACCGATGTCTGTTCACGGTAATACTGCATCAGAATGGCTTCCATCACCTCTTCCGGTGAAAACACGCCCGTGCCCTCGAGCAGGAAGTTCCGGTTGCCCACCAGCTTGCCGTGGCGCACGGAAAGAATGCTCGCCGCGTAGTGATAGTCATCCCAGGACAGGCCGATGATGTCGCGCTCCTCCATTTTCGCGGATACCACCGCCTGCTTGCGGGACAAGCTTCGCAAATGGCCGATGCGGTCCCGCAGCTGGGCCGCCTTTTCAAAGGCCAGGTTCTCGGCGTGATCGCGCATCTGCTGTTCCAGATCCGACATGATTTCCTCGTGCTTGCCATCGAGAAACCGGCACAGATCCATGACCATGTCACGGTATGCGGCGGATGTGATGAAGCCGGCACATGGGGCCGAGCACAGGCCGATGTGATGATACAGGCAGGGCCGCTGGCTGTCGTTTTCCCGGATGTCCCTTTTGCAGGTTCTGATCGGAAACAGGCGGCGCACGGGATCCATCGCCTGCCGCAGGTTTGTGGCGGAGGTGAAGGAAGGAAAGTACCGGGCACCGTCCTTTTGCACGCGGCGGACGATGTCCAGCCTGGGGAACGGTTCCTGCACCGAGATGCGCAGCCACGGGTAGGCCTTGTCGTCCTTGAGCAGAATGTTGAAGCGGGGCTTGTGCTGCTTGATGAGGGTGTTCTCGAGCACCAGGGCCTCGGCCTCGGATGCGGTGACGATGTAGTCGAGCGCGCGGATGGCCGCAACCAGCAGCAGCGTCTTGGGATCCTTGTCCTCGCGTTGCTGGAAATAGGATCGCACACGATTTTTCAGAACCTTCGCCTTGCCGACATAGATCACCTTGCCAACCGCGTCCATATACAGATAGACCCCAGGCCGCTCCGGCAGCCCGGACAGCTTTTGCCGCAGCGGCTCCAGCCAATCCTCACCGGCCTCGATGTCCTCGGGTGGTTCCTGCCCCACGGGCGTCCTGTCATCGGTCATTTTTGCAACCTCCGGCGTCGGACGGGCGTCATCACGCCTTTTCCGGCGACATACAAGAAAAGGCGCCAACATCTGCC
>JAEWSN010000089.1 GCA_023459915.1 Bacillota bacterium | reverse complement strand
TGCCCTTTGTCATCCCGGTTCAGTCCGGCTGGTTGCGCATCTGGTCCCTGATATTCATCGTGGGCCTGTCCTCCCTCGGCGGATCGTTCATCAATGTCTGCTTCACCCCCTGGCTGGCGGATCTGGTACCCATATCCATCCGTGGGCGCTGGCTCTCCGCCAGGGATCGCATCATCTCTGTCATCGCGGTGGGTGTGGGCCTGCTGACCGCTCGGTTGCTGGATGTGATGCCGGGCTTCGAGGGGTATCGTCTGGTTTTTGCGCTTGGCGGCATTTTCGGTGTGTTCGACATGCTGTGCTTCATCGGGGTGGAGAATGTCCCCATGCACACCAGCGGTGGGACAAAGGCGAAAACCGTGTTCCGCCAGATGATCACGGACAAGCCCTTTTTCCAATTTCTGTTGTTCTGGACGCTCTGGGCCTTCACCTCGAATCTGGCAGGTCCGTTCATTGTCCGCTACGCGCTGGGTCCCCTTGAACTGTCCTTCCTGCAGGTGACACTGGCCAGCCAGGTCACCGCCGCTGTCGCAACCATCCTGGCCATCTCCCGCTGGGGCCATCTGATGGATCGGTTCGGGAACAAGCCCGTGATGTGGATTTCCAGCCTTGTCACCGCGCTGACGCCGCTGATCATGCTCTTTTCCGCGAAGGGAAGCCCCGTCACCCTATTCCTGTTCCACGCCATTGGCGCCAGCTTCTGGTGCGCCACCAACATGGGCGCCATGAACACCCTGCTCGGCATCTCCCCGGACAACCAGCGGCCCACCTATGTGGCCCTGTTCTCCGCCATCACCTCCATCGCGGGCGCCTTCCTCGGGGTTCTCTCCGGCGGTGCCATTCTCCAGGGTATTCAGGATACAGTCGCCGCCAACAACATCACCCTATGGGGCTGGGTGCCGAACCATTATGCCATCGTCTTCGTGCTCGCAGTCATCGCACGACTGGGCGTGGTGGTGTTCTTCGTACCAAAGCTGACCAACGACAAGGATTACACCTATCTGGACATGCAGCGGGCCATTCTCATGAAATTCACCGGCAAGCGTCCCACGCTGATGCGGTGGTCGTCTCCGGGGAAAAGGGGGACGCGCGAGAAAAAACCGCGCTGACAGGCTGGCTGTCAACGCGGTTTTTCAGGAATTTCCGAACTTCCCGTGATCCAGATTATCTTTCCTTGTTCGTGACCGGTTCCGCCGGCTCATACGCGCCAAGATCCACGGTCATGGTGGCGATTTTCTGTTCCTCGAGCGGGCGATCCTGGCCGTTGGTCGGCAGGTTTGCGATGCGGTCGAGCTCCTCGAAACCGTCGGTCATCTTGCCGAACGCGGCATATTGTCCGTCGAGATGCGGGGCCTTCTGGTGCATCAGGAAGAACTGGGAGCCGGCGGAATCGGGATGGCGGGAACGCGCCATGGAAATCACACTGCGATCGTGCACGAGGTTGTTCTCCACGCCGTTGGACCGGAATTCACCCTTGATGCCGTAGCCCGGGCCACCCATGCCGGTGCCGTCCGGATCGCCGCCCTGGAGCATGAAGCCCTTGATGACGCGGTGGAACACCACGCCATCATAGAAGCCCTTGCGCACCAGTGAAATGAAGTTGTCCACCGTGTTCTTCGCCACATCGGGATACAGTTCAACCGTGAACACGCCGCCCGTGGCCATGGTGATGGTGACAATTGGATTCTTGCCCATACTGATTCTCCTTGTGTGGGGTCTGACCCCAAAATTTGCGGGGTCTGACCCCGAGGTTCCTTCCAGTTTACCACAGGCATCGGCATGCATGCATCCCCCTCGGAGGCCATCGGGAACATCGGCGCACGGTTCTCGAAGGCGCAGTTCCAGAAAGCCCTGAAGCTGGGCCATGCGGACTCCATCACGGTTTTCTCCAAATGCCATCATGGCTGGGCCTACCATCCGTCGGAGGCCAACGAGATGCATCCGGGCCTCTCCTTCGATTTGCTCGGCGCGCAAATCGAAGCCGCCCATGAAATGGGTGTGAAGACTCCGGTCTATATTTCCACCGGTCTGGACGAAAAGCTGGCGCGCCGCCATCCGGAATGGCTGTTCCGCCATCAGGATGAGAGCACCACATGGGCCAAAAGCTTCATGGAGCCGGGCTATCACGAATTCTGCCAGAACTCGCCGTACCTGGAGGTGCTGCTCTCGCAGGTGCGCGAGGTCTGCGAGCGGTACGACGCCGACGGCATCTTCCTTGACATCGTGGGTGTCCGGGAATGCTGCTGCCAGCACTGCGTGCGTTCCGTCCGCGCCCGCGGCGGCAGCCCCGCCAACCGGGAGGACATGCTGCCTGTCTGGGAAAACACCTATGCCACCTATACCCGCCGTGTTCGGGAAACCGTGGATGCCGTGAAGCCGGGCCTTCGTGTGTTCCACAATGGCGGACATATCCTGCGCGACAGACGGGATCTGGCGCACATGATGACAGGAAGATGTTATACTGTGAAGGAGGCGTATCTTCGCTCTTCAAACGCAATGCGCAACAGGTTGGAGCGTCACGATGAATCAGTATTCCGATGGGCATCGCATGCCAAAGCAAAAGAAACCCATGTCCCTTGACGCGAATTCGTTGGAAAAAGCCATCGCTTATCTGGTTGCGCATTTTTCCGCCCATACGATCTACCTGTTCGGCAGCGCCTCCAGAGATGCCCTACGCGCCGACAGTGATGTGGACCTGGCTTTTTCAAGTGTCAGGGAGATTGGCCCCCTGTCCTGTTTTGAAGCGGCACAGGTACTGGCAGACATTCTGGGTCGCGACGTCGATTTGGTCAACCTGAAGCATGCCTCCACTGTTTTTCAGATACAAGTGCTTGCAAACGGGAAGAGAGTGTACTGCAGCGACCCAGCCCGGGCGATGCGTGAGGAAATGATCGCCTATAAATCCTATGCGATTCTGAATGAGGAACACAAGGAGATCCTGGATACCTACGCCTGACACCCCACAAGGAGGTTCCCATGCTGCTCATCACACTGGAAAGCATTCCTGGAAAAGACCTCGAAATCCTTGATCTCGTAAAAGGTTCCACCATCCAGAGCAAACACATCGGCAAGGATATTCTCAGTGGGCTGAAGACGCTTGTTGGCGGCGAGCTGACCCAGTATGTGGAGATGGTGGACGAGGCGCGCGCGCTGGCCACCAAGCGCATGGTGGCACAGGCTGAAAACCTCGGTGCCGATGCGGTTCTGGGTATTCGCTATGCAACCACCAGTGTGATGCAGGGTGCCGCGGAAGTCATGGTGTATGGAACGGCGGTCAAGTTCAAGTAGACCCCCGGTGGCTGTTCAGGTTCGCCGTTACGCCGCATCCTGCCGATTGAACCCATTTCCCCTGCTCATCTGCCGTTTCTCGCAGCCACTGTCTGACGGGGAGGTACAATGTCATGCCCGCAACACCCATCATCACACTCGCCTTCATCGGCATGATCACCACGTTGTTCATCTGTTTTGCCGCACCAATACTCTCTTTTCTTCTCCTGCGGCGCAGGCATGCCCGCATGGCGGGCCCTTTGGTGGCAGGTGCGCTGGCCTTCTATGTGTCCCAGATGCTCATCCGGATACCGTTGCTGCAGTTCGGACTGCCCTTTCTGCAGAAACAGGGGATCGAAATCAACGGAGGGTTCCTCTATCTGCTTGCCCTCTCCCTTTCGGCGGGTCTATTTGAGGAAACCGCAAGGGTTGGCGCGTTTCGCCTGCTCATCAAGGAAAGGCGAACCTGGGCATCCGGTGTCGCCTTTGGCATTGGGCATGGCGGCATCGAGGCCATCCTGCTCGTCGGCATGACGTATGTGAACAACCTGGTGTTTTCCATCCTGTACAATCAGGGAACCCTGAATGTTTTCCTGGAAGGAAAGGTACCGCCGGAAACCGTTTCAGCGATTGTGTCCGCCTTGACCGGCACCAGTGCGGATCAGTTCTTCGCGGCCGGTCTGGAGCGGCTCATGACCATGGTCATACACATCGCATTGAGTCTGATCGTGCTCGAAGGAATCATCAAGGGACACACCTGGCTTTCCTGGCTCCTGGCCGTGCTGCTGCATGGGGGTGTGAACCTGATGTCCTCCGGACTTGTGGCGGCCGGATTCGGCATCTGGTGGAGCGAGGCGGCACTGTTGGTTGTGGCCGCCATTGCCGTCATGTATGTC
>JAEWSN010000088.1 GCA_023459915.1 Bacillota bacterium | reverse complement strand
CCTCATCTGCGTTTTGAATCAGTTCAGCGGAAATGATGACCGCTTGTAACCGGCAAATGCATTACCAGCCGGTGGATCGCTGTTTCAACATGGAGTTCGGGTATTGGGATGAAAACTTCACCCAATGGCCGATGTTCCGCGAAAACGGCATCACGAGCAACGAGGAGGCCGACCGGTTCTTCAGCTTTGACAAAATCGCGACGATTGGGGGCAACAACTGGCTGCATCCCAGCTTTGAGGGCGAAACCTTCGAGGAGACCGCCACCACCCGTCAGATTCTGAATGAGGACGGCGTGGTGGCGGAAATACCCAAGGATGGGCACAGCACCATTCCGCATTTTGTCAGGCCCACCATCGTCACCCCGGAGGACTGGCAACGGGTGAAGGAAACACGAATGCGTGTGGATGATCCGGCTCGGATTCTGGACATCGACAAGTTGAAAAAAGCCCATCCAGAAAACCGGGACTACCCACTTGCATCTGGACCGGATCCATGATTGGCAAAATCCGCGACATGCTGACCTTCGAAGGCCTTGCCTACACCCTCTATGATTATCCCGAAATGCTGGAGGACATGGTGGAAACCTGCTGCCAGCTCATCGAGCACAGTCTGGACCAGCTGCTCCCGCATTTCCAGTTCGACTTTGCGTCCGGCTGGGAAGACATCTGCTTCAAAAACGGCCCCATCATTACATTGAATTTCTTCAACGATGTGGTGGTCCCCCGTTACGAGCGCATTGGGATAAAGCTGCACCAGCATGGCATTGACCTCTGGTATGTGGATTGCGACGGGGACGTGCGTCCGCTGCTGCCCGGGTTTCTCAAAGCCGGCATCAACTGCCTGTTTCCATTCGAGGTCAACGGCTGCGCACACCCGAAGGAACTGCTGGATCAATACGGAAAGGATCTGCGCATCATGGGCGGCATCGACAAAATTGCCCTGGGAGAGGGACCGGAAGCCATCCGGGCGTACTTGGAATCGGTCGCGCCTCTGGTGGCACGGGGCGGTTACATCCCGTTCTGTGATCATCGATGCCCGCCGAACGTCACACCCGAGAACTACCTGTTCTACCTGGATCTGAAAAGAGAGATGTTTGGCATGTCTTGAGCTGGAACACCGCAAGCACCTGCCGCCGTGACGGCTACGCCGATTATTACTGGGAAACTGTGCGTCCAATACCCCCGGTTCTGTGGTATTGTATACAAAGACACTTTTTTCTTCAGCGGAGGTACTCGGTCATGAGCAAGCGCATTGCAATTCTGGGCTGCGGCGGCATGGGCAGCGGCCACGCCATCGCCATCGCCACCGGCAGCGGCATCGCCGTCTGGGGCGCCGTCTCCACAAAGGACGGAAACGCGGAAGCCGGCAAAAAACAATCCATGGATACAGATGTTGGCAGCAAGCTGACATTGGCGGGCATTTACGACATCGATCCACACCGGATGAAATGGGCCGAAGACATGGGATATCCGCTGTACAGCAGCTATGACGCCATTCTGGCCGATCCTGCCGTGGACATTGTCCTCATCGCCACCCCCAACCACCTGCATCGGGACGAAGCCATTGCCGCCATGCGCGCGGGCAAGCACGTGTTGTGTGAAAAGCCGGTGACCCCCACCAGCGAGGAGCTCGAGGATATCCTGAAGGTTTCAGCAGAAACAGGCAAAATCTTCTACCCCCGCCAGAACCGGCGCTGGGATCGCGATTTCCGCATCATCAAGCGCATTTACGAGGAACAGCTGGTGGGCCCGGTGTTCAACATCGAGAGCCGGGTACAGGGCTCCCGCGGCATTCCGGGAGACTGGCGCGGCAAGAAGGCGTTCGGCGGCGGCATGATGCTCGACTGGGGCGTCCACCTGCTGGACCGGCTGGTGGACATGATTCCCGAGAAAATCACGCAGGTGTTCTGCACCCTCACCCATGTCACCAACGACGAGGTGGATGACGGGTTCAAGCTGCAGCTGGTCTTTGAAAGCGGGCTGACATCCACCGTGGAGGTCAGCACCTGCAATTTCATCAGCCTGCCGCTGTGGTACATCGCGGGCAAAGAGGGCACCGCCGTGATTCACGACTGGTCCTGCGCGGGAAAGCTTTCCCGCCTGAAGACCTGGGAGGACAGCGACGCGCTGCCCATCCTCGCCGGCGCCGGCCTCACCAAGACCATGGCCCCGCGCGACACCGGCTCCATCACCGAATACGCCTTGCCCGATGCTCATTTTGACAACAACGAGCTGTACGGCAACCTGGCGGACACCATTGAGGGAACGGCCTCACAAATCGTCACCGGCGAACAGGCGCTGCGTGTGTTGCGCCTGATGGAAGCCTCTTTCACATCCGCGGAAACAGGCGAGGTTGTGCACTTCGAAAGCTGACGGGGTCAGACCCCGTGTTGGGGTCTGACCCCAACACATTACGCAAATTCCAACAGCCCGTGAAAAGCCTTGAATCCTTTTCCCATAGGGATTTCAAGGCTTTTTTCTGTATTCATCTGTCAAAGCGGACAACCGCCGTTTCGATGCGGATTTTGTGCGTGATGGCCTTGAAAAGCCCCCCCATTGTGTGAAGATGGGATTGGGCGGACACCTTGCACTCGGGTTTCGGTTCAACGGTGCATCCGCCAGCACCGTTAAGAAAAACGCAAGGTGCCGGTACCCATTTTCATTCATTGCCGCACACTGCGCCATGGTGTGGGCGCCTACTTCCACCGTGCGCAACAGGCTGCATGGAAAGAAGGCGATTTCATGAACCAGGCCATCCATTCACGGCGGATCCCACTCCTTTGGGCAAGGGGTCAGACCCCAGGCCAGCGGAAAGCCCTGCGCCGCACACTTGCGTTGCTTCTCACGCTCGCACTGGCGGTTCTCCCCATCAACCCCCGGCCGGGCGTGGCGCTGCGCCTGAAGGTGCGCGTCTCCAAGGGCAACCCCACGGTGGAGGGCGGCGGCCGGGTGGTGGTCTCCCTCGGGGGACAGCCGGTCGACACCCTCCCGTTTTACATGGATCCCGCCGATGACGACATTACATTCTACAAATCCTACGAATTTCCCATGAACCTCAATGCGGGCCCGAGTCCCCTGCTGCGGGCCGTGATCGAGCCGGATCGGCTCGTGACCGATCCGGATTTGGCAAACAACACCATTTCGGTTCCCATGGACATCCAGCCGCCAACCCTGCCCGACGAAGGCACGGACAGTGCCGCACGGATCGTCTCCCTGTCAGTCCACAGCGAATTCGGCGACGGGGTGGCCAAGGCGGGCGCGAACCTGACCCTGCGGGCACAGGTTGCCGGCGGCGGCGGCCGGACGCGGATCACCTATGCGGTCAACAGCGCAGAGGTGGATATTCGGGGTGTCACAACCTCGAAAACCGGCACTGCCACCCATGCCGGCCAGGGCCGCTCCTACCCGCTGTACGCGTATCAGGGACAGGAACAGGACTGCAACCTGTCGTGGGTGGCAGTGCCGGATCCCGTGACCGCCGCGGCCAGCGGGGAATGCCATGTGGCACCGTATGTGGTCTGCGCCTCCATGCCGGGCACCTTCTGGAACCCGGATTACGAGGTGGAGGCCATCTACGGCATGTTCGATCTCGCGCTTTTCACCACCATTGAAAACGGGGTGCTGAACCATGTGGACGTGGACACCACACCCCAGTGGTGGGTCAGCGCCACGGTCAGCAGCTCATGGGATCCGTCCGAGCTGTTCGGTTACGGGCAACTGGTGCCCGGGTATCCCATCCTCACAGCCCTGCTGCCGCTGTCCGTTCCGCTCGCCATCGACATGCACAGCGCAAACCGGACCATGGTGCGAATCCGCAAGGTGTCCGTCACCTCAGGGGGCCAGGAAGTCCATGCCGCCTGGCCGGACGCCATTGGCGACTACGTCTGCGCGCCAAACACGGCGGTGGATTGGAACGACTGCCGTATCAAGCTGTATCTGAAGGCGGATCCCGACAATGGCGTCGTCAATCCCGCCGCCGGCTACAACTTGGACCGGGTGCTGGTCGAGTTCAATCCGGCCACGAAGAAGTTCACCAAGGTCGTCAATTATCAGGTGATTGGCTGGGACGAGAATCTGGCGAGGGAAATCTATATGGACGAATGACGGGGTCTGACCCCCCTGCGCCTTCCGCTGAGATCCGCGGCCACAAGCCCGGCTGTAAGCAGCACGCCACAGGCGGCCAGCACCAGCCAGGCCACCCGGTATTCACCGGTGGCGTCATAGATGAAGCCCATCATCGGCACGGAAGCCGCCGCGCCCAGAGTGGTCACCATATTGCTGACACTGAAAATCAACGGCAGATCCTTGCGGCCAAAATGGTGAATCACCAGTACGGTGACAGGCACGGAGAA
>JAEWSN010000087.1 GCA_023459915.1 Bacillota bacterium | reverse complement strand
GGTTATCTGGGGCATGATGGTGGGAGAAGAAGGGAAGACACGCGTGCCGGTACTGAAAGACCTCACCGGCAGGGGCTTCGACCCGGCGCGTGATTTGCTGCAGTGCTATGGGACGGGCTGGACATCGGCCTCCTTTCTGCCAAATGAACGGCAACTGTTCGGGTTGCCCGGGGGCTTCTTCCACGACTGGAATCTCATGACCAACCTGCCTGGGCTGTTTGTGGCGGGGGACGCGCTGTATGCGTCGAACTGCTATGGCCACGCCGCCGCAACGGGCCACTATGCGGGTCGCCATGCCGCAGTGTACGCGACTGGGACGGATGTCGGAATCCCCGTGAACGGGGGCGTTTCGGAAGAACAGGTGCAATCCGAACGGGAGCGGGTGCTCGCGCCACTCTTTCGGACACCGGCTGGCGGGATTGGTTGGAAGGAACTGAACATGGCCATCGCCAAGACCATGCAGCATGCCTGTGGCGCCATCAAGACCGATGACCTGCTCGAGGTGGGACGGCGACGGTTGTTGCGTTACGAGCAGGAAATCTTGCCGATAACCTGTGCCCTGAATCCGCATGAGCTGGTGCGCCTGCTGGAGGTGCACGACATTCTGGCCAATTCCCAGCTGATTGTGCAGGCCTGCCTTGCGCGACGCCACAGCGAGCCTGCCTTGAGCTTTGTTCGTGGAGATGAGCCGGCATTGCATCCCGACACGAATGTTCTGGCTAAAAACGGGCAGAAGCAGTTGCTCATTTTGCGGCTTTGCGAGGGAGAGCCAAGGGTTCGGACGGTTCCCGTGGACTGGTATGGTCCGTTGACGGAAGGCTATGCCGCGCATGCAGATCCGAAGCGTCCGGAAGGTGTGATAGACGCGCCGGCTGAACCTGTTGAACCTGCTGAACCTGCAGTGACGGCAGAAACGGCAGCGGCGACTTCTGTTCCCGAAATGCCGCCTGCGCGGCCACGAAGGGATCCCGTCCGTGAAGAAACGGAAGCCTCCCCTTATGAAATGCCCACTTCAGCCCCGCTTTCCTTTGATCAGGCCTGTTGCATCGCATGCAACCGCTGTGTGGAGGCATGTCAGGTGGATGTGTTGTTGCCGGGTGCGGGCGGCGCTGCTTCACAGGGGATCCGCGTCCCCACCGTGGCCTTCCCCGGAGAATGCTGGTATTGCGGTTGCTGTGTGATGGCTTGTCCCACAGGTGCGATTGCCTTGCGCCATCCCTTGATGAACCAGGTGGACTGGGTTCCCCGAGCATCATTGCGGGAACCGGAAGAGAGGAGTTACCCATGAGTTTGAATGAATTGGCACAGGTCTGCGGCGTCTCCGGATACGAGAAGGAGGTGCGGGCCTTGATTCGCCGGCTGGCGGAGCCGTACGCGGACGGGATGCAGGAGGACGCACTGGGAAATCTGCTGGTGACCAAACGGGGAACCGGTGCGAATCCGCAAACGATCATGCTGGCCGCGCACATGGATGAGATTGGTCTGCAGGTCACAAAAATTGAGGATTCCGGCATGGTGCGGGTGAAGATGCTGGGGTCGGTCTGGATTCCCACCGCGTATCAGAGCCGGGTGACGTTCCGAAACGGGACGGCGGGCATCGTGGCATCCAGTGTTCGGCCGGAGGATGTGAAAACCGACTTTACCAAGCTGTATGTGGACATCGGCGCCACATCGAGGGAAGACGCGAGAAAATACGTGGATATCGGTGATGTCGCATGCTTTGATGGGGCATATCGTGAGTTCGCCAACAGCATTGTGTCCGTGAAGGCACTTGATGACCGTATTGGATGCCATATTCTGCTCGAAACGCTGAAGGCCTTGAAGCAAACCACGGATCACGTGGTGTTTGCGTTCACTGTTCAGGAGGAAGTGGGCTGCCGGGGCTCACGGGTCGCGGCGGAGCGCGTGCAACCGGATATAGGCGTATCTGTGGACGTCACGCCCGCCCATGACCGGCCGGGAGATCTTGAGGGGAGCAACGCGCTGGGTGAAGGCGTGGCCATCAAGATATCGGATACCTCTGTCATTTGTGATGAGGATCTGGTCGGCGAGTTCATTGGTCTTTGCAGGGAGAAAGACATTCCGTTCCAGAAAGAGGTGCTGTATGTGGGCGGAACGGACGCAAGCAGCATGAATCTGTCGAACCAGGGTGTGCGCGCGGCCGGCATTTCCGTGGTGACCCGCTATACCCATGGTCCCAATGCCATGGTGCACATGGGGGATGTGGCGGCGGCCATCGCGCTGCTGACGGCCTGGCTGGGCAAATAGTCCGCGTTTGTGGTGTTTCTCTGATCAAGGATGTGGGCTGTGCCTTCTGATGGGTGCCTTGTATGGATTCCCTGCAAGTGGTAGATTGACAGCAGGGAGTCGCGTTGCGCCTGTCTTTGGCACACGCGTTCCAACGGGAGGCAGCCATGAATCACGAGAAGACGCCGGAGACGCAGGAACACAGTGAGTCTACGATTTCACAGGCACACAGTGAGCCCATGATTTCGCAGGAACAGATGGAGTCCCCGAGTTCGCAGGAACACAGGGATGTCCCGATTTCGCAGGAACACAGGGATGTCCCGATTTTGCAGGAACACAGGGATGTGCCGATTCCCCCAAGTCCAATGGGGCCAACGGGACCTGATTCACCGCACGCGTCCTATCGGGCCTGGAAATGGCTTGTGCCCGGACTGGTTGGCCTGTTGGCCGTTGCCTTTGTGGGATTTTTGCTGCTGCGCAATCAGCTGTTCCCCCCGGATCCGGCATCAAGCATCCCGCCGGCTTCCTCTGCGGTGGCCTCCTCTGAAACAACGCGGGCCGGCACACCGACCGATGTGCCGGCCACAGATGGGACGCGCGTGAAGATGACGGCCCTGCGGGATTCTGCCGTCGGCATTGAGCCGGCCACCGCATTCTCTCTCTCCCTGCCACAGGACATGCCGGTTTCCACATTGGAAAGAACGCTGTCTGTTTTCCCGAAATTCAGCTTTCAATTGACGAAGAAGGAAAAGGAAGTGCTGCTGACGCCGGATCGGCCATTGGCACCCGGTCAGGTATACCGGTTTGATCTGCTGGATCCCGAAACGGGGCTGGACGAAAGCTTTGCGTTCCAGACACGGCGTGATTTTCGCGTCGCATCCACCCTCCCGGCAAACCAGGGGACCAACGTGCCGGTGAACACCGGTGTGGAGATCCAGTTCAGCGAGGTGGGATTTGAAGGCGTAGCTGAACGGTTCACGCTGGTGCCTGTTGTGGACGGCGTTGCGGGAGAGCCTGTGCCGGGGCGGGTGGAAGTCCGCGGAGACACGGCGGCGTTCGTGCCTTATCTCACCTTGTTGCCCGGGACCGTTTATCGGGGCACACTGGCGTCGGGCGTCGCGATATCGGGTTCGGAGCAATCGGTTCAAACGGAAACAGTCTTCTCCTTTCAGACCGCTTTCGAGAAAAAGCCGGAGCAGCACCTGCGATTGCATCTCGGGGAAACGCTGCTTGGGGTGAATACCCGGCAGGTTCCCGTGCTGCGTGTCTACGCCGATGACGAGACGGCGGAGAAAGATTGGTCTGTCACGGTGTGGCGCTACCCGAATCTGGAACGCTTCACACAGGCACTGTCCGATGAGCTTGCAACGCCATGGTGGGCCGAACGCAGCCCCGTTCGGGTGCCGGACACGGTTGGGCTGGTACAGCAACAGGCCTTTGCCGGCGCACCGGTCCGGGAGGAGTACGAAACCCTGATGGTGCTTCCTGACACGTTGCCGGAGGGCTGGTATGTGGTGACCTGCCGTTCGGGAGAGCTGGCGGATTACGTGTTTGTCCAGGTGCAGGACATGTCCCTGTACCTGAGCTTGGCGGAGGGAAGCACCCTGTGCTGGGCGCACGACGGGATCACGAGAGAACCGCTGGCAGGGGTCACCCTTGCGGCCCATGGCGGCGAAGCGGTGACGACGGATGCCGAGGGTGTGGCATTACTTCCGGGCACCGCCTATCCGGAGACTGGAGAACCCGCATCTTTCCTGACGGCGCTCCGGCCCGGGCATTCCAAGCTGCTGGTGCCGCTGATGCCGCCGAATGAGGGGTACATGTTCGGGTACCGTTACGATTACGGCGGATGGGGGGATGGCGACTGGCTGCAGACACAGCTGCGGAACTGGCACTACCTGTTCCAGGATCGGTCCGTGTATCTGCCCTCCGACACGATGGCCTTTTGGGGCGTGGCGCAATCCCGGGAGGACAGGCGCCCTCCGGAGACCCTGACCGTATCGCTGGTGCGGCAGGACGGTTGGTCGTACGAGGACGGTCCGGTGCTGCAAACCATTGTGGTGGAACCAGGCCCGGATGGCGTCTATGAGGGAACCTTCACCTTTGAGGACTACGAGCCCGGTGGATACCGCCTGCGGGTCCATGACGGGGACAGCCTCACGGACATGGCCAACATGAGCATCTCCCGCTATGAGAAGCCTGTCTATGTATTGGACGCCGAGGTGGACAGTCCGGTCCATTTCCCCGGTGAGACCGTCTCTGTGGCGCTGGCCGGCCGTTTCTTCGAAGGGACACCGGTACCGGGACTGGCATTGGAAACAACCCTCTCCATCAACGATGACAACAGGGAGACGACCGTACAGCTTGATGCTGCCGGTGCCGCGCGGGTTGAAGCCCTTGTGCCGGAGTGGCGGGAAGCCATTTCCTGGACACCCAGGGGCGGCTGGTTCCAGATGCGCACGCGCGACCCGGAGGAGGGGGAGAACAGCGCATTTGCCAGTTTCACCGTGTTCCCGCGCGCCGTCGTCGCCAGCGATGCAGCCGATGCTGTGCGTTGCCTGCGCGAAGCCGCATCGTCCATGCATGCGGCCGACGCACCGGAAGCGGTGTTCCTGTGCACGGGCCAGGGCGCGCAGTACGCCGGCATGGGCCGTGGCCTGTACGAATCCGAGCCGGTGTTCCGTGCCGCCTACGACGCCTGCTGCGACCTGCTCGCCGGCGAGTTCGAGGAAGACCCGCGCGCGCTGTTCCTCGATGCCGTTGCCGACGACGCGCTCACCGCCACGCGCCTGACCCAGCCCGCCCTGTTCGCGCTCGAGTATTCGCTGGCGGCCCTGTGG
>JAEWSN010000086.1 GCA_023459915.1 Bacillota bacterium | reverse complement strand
ATGTCCCACAGCGCCATTTCGATGGTGCTGACCAGCTTGCCCCAGGGCTTGAACCCGCCGCGATTGCGGATGCGGAGCATGGTGCGCTCCACATCGGTGGGATCGCTGCCGAGGATGAGCCCCCTGTAGTAGGGAACAAGCGGTTTGAGGTACTTGCAGTTGATCTCCGTCTGGCCGTAGCCGTCGATCCCCTTGTCTGTCACGACCCGCAGCACCAGGTTTTCCCCGATTTCCGCGCATTTCAGATCGATGATTTTCATGCCGTCTCCTTCCTTTCACCGCGCTCGCGTGGGCTTCATGGGGCTTCATGGGGTCTGACCCCATGGCCCGTGGGGTCTGACCCCAATGACCCCAGCAGGAACCCGCCTATTCCACCAAATCCACGCTGGTCAGTCCCAGCCGTTTTCTTTCCATCGCGGCCGGACAGCGATGCGGCAAACCTGGAGACCACAGGCAGCGGCTGCAGTCGCGGCAATGGACATAGTCCGCCCCGTCGGTCACGGCCCGCGCCCAGGCGGGATCCGCCAGCAGAGCGCGCGAGGAATCCACCGTGTCTGCCAGCCCCTCGTTGAGGATTTGGCGGGCCAGTGCCGGATCCAGAATGCCGCACACCACGGAAACCGGTACCCGGCCAGCCACATGCTTGTGCATCTGCGTGCCAATCCAGGCAATCCAGCCGTAGGACAGGTTCTCCGGGTATGGAATATCCTGGGGCCCGATACCCCCGGAAATCTGCAGATAATCCACCCCCGCCTCGATATAGGCATCCGCGATGGCAAACGCGTCCTCCAGCGTGGGTTCGGCACCCGGGGTTCGGGCGGAAATGAGGAAATCCGGTCCACAGGCTTCCCGGATGCCGCGAATGATTTCACAGCCGAACCGGGCACGGTTTTCCACACTGCCGCCGTATTCATCTGTCCGCAGGTTCACGCGGGCACAGATGAACTGGTTGATGAGATAGCTGTGGCATGCGTGCAGTTGGATGCCGTCATAGCCGGCTTTTTGCGCACGGATGGCCGCTTCAATGAACTGGCCGCGAATTTGGTGGATTTCGTCCAGCGTCAGCGCTTCGGACTGCTTGTTCCGCCACGGCACCTGCGAAGGACCCTTCATGGGACCGCTGGCCTCGTGTGTCTGCATGCCGGCGTGGGAGATTTGCACCAGCACCGCCGCGTCATGCCTGTGACAAGCCGCCACAATTGCCCGATGACCTTCCATTTGGGCGTCTTCCCACAGCCCGAGCATGTCCGGAGACAACCGCCCGGTGGGCACGACCGCCGTCGCTTCGACCACCACAAGCCCGGCGCCGCCAGCCGCGCGTTCCTCATAGTGACGGGCAAACCGCTCAATGGCGATACCGGATTCGTCCGTCCAGTCGAACTTCACGGTTGGCGCGAAGGTGATGCGGTTGCGCAGGGTCTTGCCGCCAATGCGAATCGGTGTGGCTGCCACGTTTTTCATCTCGTTCCCTTTCATGCTGTTGCTCCTGTTTTTCATACTTGTTTGTTCCAGACATCCTGCGTTCAGGCTTTTGTTCCAAGCTTCCTGCGTTCAGGCTTTTTGCTCCGGGTTTCCTGCGTTCAGGCGTTTGTTCCAAACGGGATATCACTTCATCTTTTATATCATAGAATGCGCGACGGTTCATCTGTCAATGGCTGGGAACCCGGAAAACCGGAAATGGTCAAGCATACCGCAATGTGACGCTATCACATGACCTGCGGCCATCATCCGGGCTATGATGTTGTGCGCGGTTCACAGCAATGCAACAGAACTTGTAAAAACAGTGACAGAGAGGAATTTGCGACACATGAAAAAACCGGTGAATTACATGAACATCTCGTTCATCGGCACCATCCTGTTCTTTGGGTTGAGCCTGGTTCACATATCCTTTGCCCTGATTGGCCTCGTTTGCGCGGCCACGCCTTTCGTTCTGCACGCCATCCACCAGGACAAACGCTGGTGCAAAACCGTCTGTCCACGCGCCAGCCTGTTCACCAAGGTGCTCTCGCCCATCTCGCTGGGCCTGAAATCCCCGCGCTGGCTGTTTGGGAAAGGCGCCCGCCGGGCGTTCCTCATCTGGTTCATCGTCAACTTCACCATCGCCGTGATGTCCACCATCATGGTCTCCATAGGGCGGATTGAGCCGATGGCACATATCCGCTTTCTGCTTGCGTTCCGCATGCCGTTCGATCTTCCCCAGCTGATCGATCTGGCGGTTGGACCGGCCATCGTGCATTTCGGCTACCGCATTTTCTCCCTGATGTTCACCTCCACCACCATCGGGCTTGTGCTCGGACTGCTGTTCCGTCCCCGCTCCTGGTGCTCGGTCTGCCCCATCGCCACCCTGACGCCCATCAAGCGGGGATGACCGGGGTCTGACCCCAACAGGCAACTGCGGGGTCTGACCCCATGGAGACAATCGGGGTCTGACCCCAAATGCCGACCCAAGTGGCGGTTTTTTCCACAATAAATGGGTATACTAAAGTTGGAGACCGCCACCAAACGGGCGGTTGCCGCCCATGAAGGAGGGGAAAACCGTGGACAACA
>JAEWSN010000085.1 GCA_023459915.1 Bacillota bacterium | reverse complement strand
ATCCGGGAATTTCCTCGAACACCAACAGCCCGAGCGCGTCACAGCGGTCAAGAAAATGGCGGGAGGGCGGATAGTGGGACGAGCGGACCAGGTTCACGCCAAGCTCATGCTTGAGGATGTCCGCGTCGCGCTGCTGCACGGTCTTTGGCATGGCGTAGCCCACATGGGGAAAGGACTGGTGGCGGTTCAGTCCGCGCAGCTTGACGCGCTTGCCGTTGAGATAAAACCCGTCTGCGCGAAACACCGCCTCGCGAAAGCCGAAGGTGTCACGGACGCGGTCGGCGGGTTCGTTCTGGCGGGAGACCGCCACGGACAATTGATATTGAACGGGGGTGTCGATGTCCCAGCACCGGACACCCCGGGTCACAAAGGCGTGGGTGGAGATGCTGGTCCGCTCCGCCGGCACAAGATGCGGTTTCTCGATGACGCATTGTGATGATTCGCCCGATTGCGCGGCCTCGTTTGCATGCGCCGCTTCATCCGACTGTGCTGCCGTGGCCGGCACATCGGGCTGTGACAGGTGGGCGGTGAGATGAACCGGCACGGCTGCGCCGGTATGGTTCTCCCAGAACAGGGTGACCTCTGTCATCCATTCCCCCTCGAACACGCGGTGCGGGGAGATTTTCATGCCGCCCACGAAGACCGGAGGCAGGCTTTCCAGCCAGACCTCCCGATAGATGCCGCCGTATGGGAGATAGTCCACAACATGTCCGAACGGCGGAATGTCCTCACGTTCCCGGGAGTCCACCTTCACCACCAGCACATTGTCCGGCCCAAAGCGGAGCGCGTCGGTGATGTCCAGCTGAAAGGGCGTGTACCCGCCCTTGTGGCTGCCAACCGCTCTGCCATTGAGGAATACCTCTGCGGCGGTCATCACACCCTCGAAATGCAGCATGAACCGCTGGCCCTGTTGGGAAGCCGGTATTCTGAAACGCTTGCGGTAACAGGAAATGAACTGGGATGCCGATTCATCGAAATGCGAAAAGGGAAGCTCCCGGTTGACATGTGGGAGATCGACGCATTGAAACTGGCTGTCATTGAAAGCCGGTGACAGCTGCGCCTCGGAAAAAACGGGATGATACCGCCAGCCAAAATTCATCTGTGTGCTTGTTCTCATCGTCACCTCCGCGCACGGTTGCCAGATTCATTGTAACAAATCGGCGACTGTAAGGTATGATGGACAGGAATATCGGGCGTGCGGGCGGACGGAATGCAGCGGCGTATCAGGCGTGCGGCCGGACGGAATGCAACAGTGTATCGGGCGTGCGACCGAACGGAATGCAACAGCGTATTGGAGGGGGCAATGGACGGGATGAACCGGGAACATGACTTTACCAAGGTGTGGGCGGAATTGTCGAAGGCGGAAGCCAGGGCATTTCTGCTGCGGCACCAGGGGCTGGATGGCGGTTCGCCGTTCAAGGGAACCTCCGGGATTCGGGAATATGTCCGCCGTGTCGGCTGCATTCAGTACGATCCGCTGGATGTTGTGGGCCGTAACGCGGATTTGGTCCTGCAATCCCGTGTGGCGGGATATCGGCGGCCCATGCTGGACAAGCTCCTGTATGGGGAACGGCATCTGCTCGATGGGTGGGACAAGATGGCCTCCATTTACCTGACGGAGGACTGGCCGCGTTTTTCAAGATTGCGGCAGAAAAGAACCGAAGAGGTGAAATGGGTGTTGCAGCGCCGATCCTCGGAAGCGGCGCTGGAGGTCACCGAGGCCATTCTGGAGATCCTCGCCGAGAAGGGGCCCATGCTGTCCACCGGCATTCGGATGGGGAAGGCGGAACCCGGCGCATGGGGGCACAGAAACCTCGCCGGCGCGGCCATGGATTACCTGTTTGTTGCCGGCCGGATTGGCGTCCATGGCAAGCGCAATACCCAGCGCATCTATGATCTCATTGAGCGGCTGCTGCCGCAGGCATTGCTGTCCGAACCGGAGCCGTTTGCCGATGAGGACGCGTTTGTCCGCTGGTATGTCACACGCCGTGTCGGGAGTGTGGGGCTGCTGTGGAACCGCAATGGCGGGGGATGGCTGGGCCAGTATCTTGAGAACAAAACAACGAGAACCAAGGCCATCACCGAGCTGGCGGAGGCCGGCACCCTGCTGCGCGTCCAGGTGGAAGACGAGACGGAACCTTTTTGGATGCGGGAGGCGGATGCCTGGCAGCTGGAGGGGGGGACGGCGTCCAATGCGTCTTCTGCCGGGGGAAACGGGCAGCCCGTGCGCGTGCTCGCCCCGCTCGACAACCTCATCTGGGATCGGGAAATGGCGAGGCGCCTGTTCGGCCTGGATTATTCCTGGGAAGTCTATGTGCCGGTTCACAAGCGTAAATATGGCTATTATGTGTTGCCGGTCCTGATGGGCGACCGGTTTGTCGGCCGATTTGAGCCCGAGCCACAACGCGGGGACGCGCCGTTGCAAATCCGCCGGTGGTGGTGGGAGGAGGATCTTTGCGTGGGCAAAGGCGTGGGCAAGCGGATGAAGCATGCGGTAAAAAAGGGATTGCACCAGTTCGCGGCCTATTTGGGCACGGAATTGCATCCGGAAGATCCGCCCGGGTGGTAGGCTGACACAGGGGGCCACGAAAAAAGCGGCCGCCATGGGCGACCGCCAATATTGTTTGGATCCTTAAAAGGTGACGGTGCGCGGCGGTTCGGTGAACGAGTAGAAGGTGGCGGTGGCCTGCTCCAGATGGAACACGCAGAAAATGTCGTCATCCTCGCTGTACAGGCGGCGGAGTGTGGGACAGGCCTCCAGCATGGATTCCTTGATCTCCCGGCACTCGTCGGTGACGGCGACGCCGGAAAGGCGCAGCCAGCGGCCGCCTGGCGCGGTTGTCGAGATTTCCACCTTGGGATTTTTCTGCATCTGCTCGTAAACCTGTTTTTTCTTGGCCGTTGTGAAGCACAGCTTGCCATCCACAATGGCGACCGCGCCGAACGGGCGGACACGGGGTTGATCCCCGTCCATGGTGGAAAAATAGAAGGTTTCGTTCTCCTTGAGGAATTGCAGTACCGATTGCATGGCATTTCTCCTTGGCGTTTTTGCAAAGTGCGCGAGGCCACACCAGATGTCGTCTTTTTGCGCCGATACCCTACATCATACGCTTGTACGGGAAAAAGAACAATGCAATAAATGGCTGAAACTGCAAGATAACCCCATTTCGTTGGGTTTTATGCCAGAACCTCCGCTAAAAACCTCCCTGTATGGGACTCTTTCACCCGGGCCACCTGTTCCGGTGTGCCCTCCGCCACGATGAGACCGCCTCCGTTTCCGCCGTCCGGACCCAGATCGATGAGGTAGTCCGCCGACTTGATGACGTCCAGGTGGTGTTCAATCACCAACACCGTATGGCCCTGATCCACCAGCCGGTTCAGGCAGTCCAGCAGCTTCTGGATGTCCGACAGGTGCAGGCCGGTGGTCGGTTCGTCGAGGATGTACAGGTTGTGTGCGCCGCGCTTGATCTTGGCCAGCTCATAGGCCAGCTTCACGCGCTGGGCCTCGCCGCCGGAAAGGGTCGTGGAGCTCTGCCCCAGGCACATGTAGCCAAGACCCAGCTCGTTCATGATACCCAGCTTGTGCCTGAGGTACCGGTTGTCCGAGAAGAAGCCCACCGCCTCCTCCACTGTCATGCCCAGCACATCCGCGATGTTTTCCCCCCTGTAGCGGATCTCCAGACCCTCCTCCGAGAACCGCATCCCTTTGCACACCGGGCAGATTGTTTCAATATCCGCCATGAACTGCAGGTTGGTCACGATGATGCCATCCCCGGCGCAGTGCTCGCAGCGCGCGCCGTTTGCGTGTGTCAGCGAGAAATCGATGGCGCTGTAGCCGCGGGCCACGGCTTCCGGCTCCTGCGCGAACAGATCGCGGATTTTGTCGTAGATGCCGATGTAGGTGGCCGGGTTCGACTTGCTGTTGCGGCCGATGGGCGTCTGGTCGATGCTGATGACATTGTTGAGCAGCTCCGCGCCGAAGAGAAAATCGTGGACCCCCGGCTCGATGCGGGCACCGGTTTTTTGCACCTTCAACCCCTTGTACAGAATTTCGTTGATCAGCGAGCTCTTGCCGGAGCCGGACACCCCCGTGATGCATAGGAACACGCCCAACGGGATGTCGATGTCGACATTCTTCAGGTTGTTCTCCCGCGCGCCCTGGATGGACAGGAAATGGTCCCCCAGATTGCGTCGCTTCGCCGGAACGGGGATGCTGGCCTTGCCCGACAGATACCGGCCGGTTGCCGATGCCGGCTCGGCCATGATGTCTTCCATTGTGCCCTGGGCCACGATCTCCCCGCCATGTATGCCCGGGCCGGGACCGATTTCCACGATGTGGTCGGCATTTCGGATGGTGTCGATGTCGTGCTCCACGACAATGACCGTGTTGCCGATGTCGCGCAGCTTCTTCATCGTGTCGATGACCCGGTGCGCGTCGCGGGGATGCAGCCCGATGCTGGGCTCGTCCATCACATACAGCATGCCCATCAGCTCGGAGCTGATTTGCGTGGACATCTTGATCCGCTGCATCTCTCCGCCGGAGATGCTGTCGCTGCGCCGGCCCAGGTTGATGTAGTGCAGGCCGATTTCCACCAGCAGCCGCACACGGGTCTCGATTTCCCGGAGGATGGAGGTCGCCACCTCCTGAATCCTCGGCGCGAAGGTGAGGGTTTCGAGAAAGACCAGCAGATCCGGCAGCTGCATGCGGCACAGGTCGTCTATGTTTTTTCCGCCGACCAGCACGCCCAGCCGCTGCGGCTTCAGCCTCGCGCCATGGCACTCCGGGCAGAGGGTTTCAATCATGCAATCACGGATGAATTCCGGTTCGAACGCCTCGGTGGTGGAGGTGCGGCGGATGTAGTGCCGGTACCAGCTCTCCATTTCATGGACGAAGCCGCCAAAGGGCCGGTCCCGGCCAATGATCCAGTTCTGCTTTTTCGAATCGGGCGGCATGACCATGTGCACCAGTTTTCCCTTGGTTCCGTAGAACAACAGGTCGTGGATCTCCTTGGGCAGATCCCGGAAGGGTGTATCCAGGCTGAACCCATACTGCATGGACAGGCTGTACATCATCACGCCCCGGTAGCTTTCACGGCCACCGCTGCCGGTGTTGTAGATGGTGTTCTTCAGCGCCCCCCTGTTGATGCTCCGCTCCGGTGCCACCACCAGGAAGCGAGGCTCCACCCGGTAGCTCATGCCCACCCCCATGCAGGTGTGGCAGGCGCTGGCCGGGGTGTTGAAGGAGAAATGGAAGGGCTGCATCTCAAACAGCGTGAAGTGGTGGTCCGGACAGCCAAAATCCGCATAAAAGCCCTCCGGTGCGCCGTCCGGTACCTCGAGCTTCACCATGATGTCCTCGTCCAGCGCCAGCATGGCCGCCTCGATGGACTTGGCCAGCTGCATGTAGCTGTCGGAGCGCAGCGTGAACCGTTCAATCAGCAGCTCCACCTGATGGGGAGCATCATCCTCCAGCTCCTGCTTGCTGGCCAGCGAGAACGGGTTCCCGTCAACCAACAGATTCTTGAAGCCCTTCTCCCGCAGCTGGTGGAAGGTGTACGCCCAGTCCTCCCCATAAATCTGAAACACCGGCGCGCGCAACTCCACCACGGTCCCTACCGGAAGGGTCATGGCATGCTCGGCGATCTGGGTGGCGTTGAGCGGCCGCAGCGAATGCCCGCAGACCGGGCAGGAGCCGGTTCCGGCTGTGGCATACAGCAGGCGCAGGTAATCATGGATGTCCGTCACCGTGCCGACGGTGGAACGCGGGTTGTTGTTGCTTTTCTTCTGCTCGATGGCGATGACGGGCGACAACCCGCGCACCGCGTCCACACGCGCTTTTTTCAGCTGGCTGATGCGGCTTTTCGCGAAATTCGAGATGGAGTCGAGAAAGCGCCGCTGCCCCTCGCCATACAGTACGTCGAAGGCAAGCGAGGATTTGCCGGATCCGGAGACGCCGGTGATGACCGTCAGCTTGTCGCGCGGGATTTCCAGCGACACGTTCTTGAGGTTGTTCTGCTTTGCGCCGGAGATTTCGATGGTGGTGCGGATGGCCATGTCAGACTCCTTTCACGTACAGGTACCCAAGCTCCTCCAGGTTCTGCCGTCCCTTGGGGGTGATGCGGATGGTCTGGGACACGCGATCCAGGATGCCCTTGTCCGCCAGCCAGTCCGGAAGGCCTGTCACCACATGGGCTTCCATATGGAACTGCCTGGCCAGCAGGGTGACGGTCTTGATCTCTCCATCGGCCATGAACCGGAGCAGCGGTGCGCAGAAAAAATCCTGATGGGTGGTCAGGAACGCGTCCACATGCCGGATTCCGAATTCGATATCCCCTTCCGTCATCCGATGGGACAGCGGATCCTGGTACAGGGGCTTCAGCAGCTCCGGGGCGCGGGCCATGACCTTGCGGATGGATTGCCGGGAAGCGGGTTCTCCCTCCAGGCACAGGTGCATGTGCGCCAGGGACTCCGCCATCATGCACAGGGTGAACTGCGCCAGCAGCGGATCCTGGCCGGCGCCCAGCCACTTCTGGACCTTGTGCATGTCGTGCACCAGATAGGTGGCATGCGTCATGGCGGACA
>JAEWSN010000084.1 GCA_023459915.1 Bacillota bacterium | reverse complement strand
ACACAAAAGATCCCTTACGAAAGACAAACCAGCGGAAAGACACAGAATCCTTTACGAAAGAAAAACCAGCGGAAAGACACAGAAGACCCCTTACGAAAGAAGAACCGGCGGAAAGACACAAAAGCTTTTTGAGTGCCTTTGGGGCGGAAAACAGGTTGGGGAGGTGAAACGATGTCGGTATTGGCAAGACCCTTGCATGAACAGGAAATGTTGGAACAGCCGCAGCAGCCGGCCATCGGTTCAAAGAGGCAGGGCGCGGTCATCACCCTTCAGACCGTCGCGGTGGCGTTCCCCAGGAAAAGCCTCATTTTCGGCATCCTGATGGCGTTTGGGCTGTGCTTTCTCATCCTGACGCGCTATGGCGCCATGGCCGAGCTCAATCTGGAGCTGGGCAAACTGAACCGGGAATACGCCGCGCTCAAGGAAGCCGGTCGCATGCTGCAGGTGGAGATTGAATCGGGCCTGCAGCTCGATGCCATCCGGGCCGCGGCGGAATCGGAGCTCGACATGCACGCGCCGGCCATGAACCAGGTGGTCTCCGTGCAGGTGCCCAAAAGCGCATACAGCGTGGTGTCGGACGACACCTACCTTTCCAGGCTCAACGAGGGCGGAAACTCCTTCTGGGCCGATATCGCCGAGCGCATGGGCGCGGTGGTGCACTGACCGTCTTCCGACAGATGGAACGGAGATGGTACGCCGGGGCGGCACTTCCACAAGTCGGAAGGCAAATCCATTTGCAATCCGATCCATGACATTGTACGATCAGGACATGAACCATCAGGCCAAGGCTTGTTTGGCGCATGTCCCTTTGTTTTTTGCGGTGGCGTCAAAATATCCGAAACGGTCATAACTCCGGCCGTTGTGAGAGAATCATTCAGGATGAAATTGCTTTGGACATTCAACGGCCGGAGTAATATGTGAGGAAGAACATGGCAGTGGAGCCGAATCAGATGCGCGTGCTCTCCGGTGGAGAGGATGTCGTGCTGGAGAAAAACAAAAAAATGAGAAGGCGGGCGGCAGTGATGCTCGCCCTCTTTGTGTTGGCAACCCTTGGCCTCGTGGCCCGGCTGGCCTGGCTGCAGCTGATTCAGGGAGAGGAATATGCCCGGATGGCCTATATCGGGCAAACCCGGCAGCAGCAGATCCGGCCCAAGCGCGGCAGCATCTATGACAGGAATGGCAAGGGGCTCGCGATCAGCGCGGAGGTGGACACGGTGTCCGCCAATCCGCCCATGCTGCGCAAGGAAACCGCGGAGAATCCGGAAATTGTCCCGCAGCTGGCGGACAAGCTTGCCACCCTGCTCTCCCTTGACAGGGAGGAGGTCTACGCAAAGCTGACCGCTGCGGACAGCTATGTGTTCATTGCCCGGAAAATCGACAAGGCCGTCGGCGCGGAGGTGCGCGCGTACCTGCAGTCCGTCAAGATCGGCTCCGTTTATGTGGACGCGGATTCCAAGCGGTTCTATCCCAAAGGCCATCTCGCTTCGCATGTCATCGGCTTTACGGGTACCGACGATCAGGGCTTGCTCGGCATGGAGCTCCAGCTCGACGGCCTGCTCAAGGGACAGCCCGGGCGTGTGCTCTCCGAGGTGGATGCCAACGGCAACTCCGTCCGGTTCGACGAGTCCCTGCGGCTGGAGGCCCGGGACGGATATGATGTGACCCTGACCATCGACGAAACCATCCAGGACATGACCGAGGAGGCGCTCGCGGGCATCATCGCGGAGTGGCAGGTGCGCAATGGCGCCGCGGCCATCGTCATCGATCCGCATACGGGTGAGGTGCTGGCCATGGCGTCCTTGCCGGATTTCGATCCCAACCACCCGGATGCCGAGCCGACCGGCTGGCTCGGGGCGGAGGGTGAATCCTGGGAGGGCTTTCTCAACGACGGGCAGACCAACTGGCTGTGGCAGCACGTGTTCCGCAACAAGGCCGTCATGGACACCTATGAGCCCGGATCCACCTTCAAGCCCATCACGGCCGCGGCCGCCCTGGAGACCGGCGTCGTGACCCCCGATACGGTGGTGCTCGACGCACCGTTCGAGACCGGTGGGTGGGAGATCAACTGCTGGAAGGCCGGCGGCCACGGAGAAGAAACCTTCCGGGAGGCCGTCTACAATTCATGCAACCCTGTTTTCTCGAAGGTTTCCGTCCAGATGGGCATCGACCGCTTCTATTCGTTTGTCCGCCTGTTCGGTTTCATGGAGCGCACCGGCATCGAAATCGCGGGGGAACCCAGCAATGACGATTACCGTGGGCTCTGGCACGAAAATCCGTCCGAAACGGACATGGCGGTCGCGTCATTCGGACAGCGGTTCCAGATTTCGCCGATTCAGCTGATCACCGCGTATACCGCCATCGCCAACGGCGGCGCCCTGATGAAGCCCACCATCATCAGGCAGGTGACCGACGCGGAGGGCCGGCTGGTGGAGCGCAACGAACCGGAAGTGGTGCGCCAGGTGATCTCCCGCCAGACCTCCGAGACCATGCGCGACATCCTGGAGGGCGTTGTGTCCGAGGGCACGGGGAACCGCGCGTATGTCAGCGGGTACCGGCTGGCCGGCAAGACGGGAACCTCCGAAACCGACAAGACGGAGACCGAAGGCCGGTACATTGTGTCCTTTGCCTCCTTCGCCCCGGCGGACGACCCGGAAATCTGCCTGCTCATCGAGGTGGACTGGCCGCAGGCCGAGGTTTCCTCCGATGTGGCGGGCGGGCGCATTGTCGCCCCGGTGGCCGGACAGCTGACCGAACAAATCCTGACCTATCTGAAGGTGGAACGCGCATACTCCGAGGCGGATCGCAGGGAGCTGGAGAAGGAGGCGTATGTGCCGGATGTCATGGATTTGACGGTTGCCGACGCGCGGGCCCGGCTGGCATCCTACGGATTTGTGCCGGACGCGCTGACCGAAGCGCTGCCGCAGGAGGCGCTGGTGACCCAGGTGGTGCCCGCGGTGGGTCAAAGCGTGCCGCAGGGGGCCATTGTGATGCTCCACACCGCGGAGTCGGAGGTGCCCGAACCGGTGGAGGTGCCCGATTTGACAGGGCAGTCCGTGTCGGATGCGCGGGAGAGCCTGACCAAGCGGGGGCTGAATCTGCGCATCGTCGGCGCCGGAACGGTCGTGTCCCAGAATCCCGGGCCGGGAAGCCTGATGACGCGCGGCGAGGTGGTGGATGCCCAGTTTTCGGAAGGGGCGGTCCATTGACAGCGCGGACGCTTTCCGATAGTGTGATGGGTGATTCCGCCGGCACGATACGCGGTATCGGCGGACGAGGAGGTAGAAGATGAAACTCAACGAATTGTTGGTTGATTTGACATGGGAGCACAAGGGCGGGGTGCCCGACCCAGAAATCCGTTCGGTGGCATACGATTCCCGCAAGGCGTTGCCGGGCACCCTGTTTGTGTGTGTCACGGGGTTTGCGACAGACGGTCACCTGTATGCGCAGTCTGCCGTTGACAATGGCGCCGTGTGCCTGGTGACGGAGAAGCCGGTGCAGATCACGGAGGATGTGACCGTGATCCAGGTGCCGGACACCCGCCTCGCGCTGGCGGCGATTTCCGCCCGGTGGTTCGGGCAGCCCGCGTCCGCGATGGACATCATCGGCGTCACGGGCACCAAGGGCAAAACCACCACCACCCACATGATCCGCGACATCCTCGATGAGGCGGGCCGGCAGACGGGGCTGATTGGCACCGTGGCCAATTGCGTGGGGCATGAGCGGATCCCCGCCAGAAGAACCACCCCGGAGTCCTATGATTTGCAGGAGTTGTTCGAAAAAATGCGCTCGCGCGGCGTGGATGCGGTGGCCATGGAGGTTTCCTCCCAGGGGCTCAAGCTCCGGCGCGCGGATTTCGTGCCGTTCCGGGTGGGCGTGTTCACCAATTTTTCGCAGGATCATATCGGCGGGACGGAGCATCCGGATCTGGAGGACTATCTCCAGTCCAAGCTGCGCCTGTTTTCCAAATGTGAGACCGGCATCGTCAACGCGGACATCGACATCGCGCCCCGTGTGACGGGCGTGGCCGCCTGCCCCATTTTCACCTATGGCATCCGGCAGGACACGGCGGATGTGCGGGCGCTCAATGTGCAGCTGCACGCGGATCACGTGACCTTCGACGTGGTGTCCCCCTGGTTTGACACCAGCGTCGACGTGTCCGCGCCCGGCATGTTCAATGTCTACAACGCGCTGGCCGCGATTGCCGCGTGCGGCGCGCTCGGCATCGGTCCCGAAGCCATCATCCGCGGCCTGTCCAAGGTGCAGGTGCCGGGACGTGCGGAGGTGGTGCCCACGCCGGGTCAGCCCTACACCCTGATGATCGACTATGCCCACTCTCCCGACAGTCTGGAGAACATCCTGACGGCGGTGCGGGGCTTTACGGCCAACCGGCTCATCTGCGTGTTCGGGTGCGGCGGCGATCGGGATCGTTCCAAGCGGCCCGTGATGGGTGAAGTCTCCGGACGGCTGGCGGATTATACGGTCATCACCTCGGACAACCCCAGGACCGAGGACCCCGAGGCGATTCTCAAGGACATCGAGGCGGGCATCACGCCGCTGCATGCCGCGTATACCGTCATCCTTGACAGAACCGAGGCGATCCGTCACGCCATGCGGCAGGGCCGCGAGGGGGACGTGATTGTGCTGGCGGGAAAAGGGCATGAAACCTATCAGATGTTCAAGGACAAGACCATTCATTACGACGAGCGCGAAGTGGTGGAAGCCCTGTTGAAAGAGATGGTGTGACGGCGTGAAAAGCATGACGGCGGCCCAGGTGGCCGAGGCGGTTGGCGGAATATTGGCGGCGGACGGGAGCCTTGTGATCTCGTCCGTCTCACAGGATACACGGGAGCTTGAACCCGGCGCCCTGTATGTGGCCATACGCGGGCCGCGGTTCGACGGTCACCGGTTTGTCACGGCCGCGCTCGAGAAGGGAGCCGTGCTGCTGCTGGTCAACCGGGACGCGGAATTGCCCGGGGATGTGCCCTGCATCCGTGTGGAGGACACCGTGAAGGCACTCGGCGCGCTGGCCGCCTGGCACCGCAGCCGGTTTGACATTCCGGTCATCGCCGTGACCGGGAGCGTGGGCAAAACCAGCACGCGCGAAATGATTGCCGCCGCGCTGAGCGCGCGGTACCATGTCCTGCGAAACAGGGAGAACTTCAACAATGAAATCGGGGTGCCCCTGTCGGTGCTGCAGCTGGACGACTCGCATACGGCGGCCGTGTTCGAGCTGGGCATGCGCGCGCTGGGTGAAATCGGCTGGCTGGCACGCATCGCCAGACCGGACATCGCGGTCATCACCAATATCGGGCTATCCCATATTGAAAAGCTGGGATCCCGGCAGAATATCCTGCGGGCAAAGCTGGAAATCATCGAAGGCATGCCGGCCGACGGCGTGGTCATCCTGAACGGGGAGGACGAGCTGCTCAAGGGCCTGCGGGGGCTGTTGCGCTACAAGACACTGTATTATGGCATGGACGAGGCCACGGACATCCAGGGATACGAGGCCGCGTCCCTCGGCGAAAACGGCATGGCGTTCAAAACCAGCATCGCGGGGCAGGACGGTTCGTTCACCATCCGCGCGCCGGGCATCCACAGCGTGTCCAATGCGCTTGCGGCCCTGGCGGTCTGCCATGTGCTGGGGTTGCGCCAGTCCGAGGCGGAGGAGGGCTTGACCCGGTACGCCGGTGAAAAACTCCGCCTGCATATCGAGGACAGGCAGGGCGTCAAGATCATCAATGACGCGTACAACGCGGCGCCCGCCTCCATGAAGGCGGCCCTGTCGGTGCTGGCCGAGCTTGGCACCGGCCGGCGGACGGTTGCGGTGCTTGGTGACATGCTGGAGCTGGGAGACTGGTCCAGGGACGCGCATCTGGATGTCGGCCGGCAGGCGGGCACCCTGAAGGTGGGCCTGCTGTTCGGCGTGGGGCCACAGGCGCGGGGCTATCTGGCCGGCGCGCTGGAAATGGGCATGAAGCGCGAAAACATGGCGCATTTTCAGAGCGCCGGGGAAGCGGTCGATGCGCTGGCCGATTGCCTGGAAGCGGGAGATACGGTCCTGTTCAAGGCGTCCCGCGGCATCCGGCTGGAAACCATCATTGACAGGATATGGCCCGATGCCGCGCGGGAAGCGGCGGACCCGGACACGCAGGCGCAGGGGGTGACATCATGAAATCGTTGCTTGAGATCACACCGCTGCCGGTGGTTGCCTTTCTGGCCGCGTTTGCGGTTTCCGCCCTTTCAGGCCTGCTGGTCATCCCCTGGCTCCGACGCCTGAAACTGGGCCAGACGGTTCGGGAGGAAGGGCTCAAAAGCCATTATGCCAAGACGGGAACCCCCATGATGGGCGGCCTGCTTTTTCTCATTGCCATGCTGGTGGTGGGCATTCCCCTGACTTTTTTCGGCTACCGGCTGTGGCCGTTCATGCTGGTGACGCTGGGCTGCGGCGCGGTGGGCTTCGCGGACGACTGGATCAAGGTCGTGAGAAAGCACAACCAGGGGGTGACCGGCAAGCAGAAAATGCTGCTGCTGGGCCTGGTTGCCGTTGCGTTTGTGGCATGGAGCCTGTTTGTTCCAAACGACATCCGGCGCTGGGTCATTCCGTTCGTGGGCATGGATGCCCCCTGGATGGCACCGGCCTGGCTCGCGGCCCTGTTTGGCGTGTTCATCCTGCTGGCCTTCACCAATGGCGCGAATCTCACCGACGGCGTGGACGGGCTGGCCGGCAGTGTGACATTGGTGGCGTTCACCCTGCTTGGGCTGATTTTTTCCCTGCAGCCCGCATGGGATGACGCCCGGTTGTTCGCCGCCGTGATGGCGGGGGGCGTGCTGGGGTATCTGTTGTACAACTTCCATCCGGCCAAGGTGTTCATGGGGGATACCGGTTCGCTCGCATTGGGCGGCGCGGTGGCTTCCGTGGCGATTGCGACGGGTTTGCCCTGGATTTTGATTCTGGCAGGCGGTGTGTATGTCATTGAGGATCTGTCGGTCATGATTCAGGTGTTCTGGTTCAAGCGGACGGGCAAGCGGGTGTTCCGGATGGCGCCCATCCACCATCATTTTGAGATGGGCGGCTGGAAGGAGAACCGGATTGTGATTGTCTTCTCCGCGGTGGGTGTGGTGTTTGGCCTGCTGGCGCTGCTGGCGGTCTGGTGAGGAATATGGCGGAAGTCACGGCGGAACGGGTGAATACGGAACAGCGGCGCAGACAGCGGCTGAAGGATTTTGACTTCTCCCTGCTGACACTGGTGCTGCTGCTGATGGCCATCGGCTTGCTGATGGTTTTCTCTGCGAGCTCCTATTATGCGATGTACCGGTTCGGCAATAAATTCGAATTTCTGCTCAAACAGTCCGTCTTCAGTGTGGGCGGCGTGTTTGTGATGTGGCTGACCTCCCGGGTGGATTACCATGTGCTGGGCAAGATCTCGCCGGTCCTGGCCATGCTCGGCATCGTTTTGCTCGGACTGGTCTGCATTCCCGGGATTGGCTACGAAATCAACGGCGCCAGGCGCTGGTTCAATCTGGGCTTCACCACCGTGCAGCCCTCCGAGTTCATGAAGCTGGCCCTGATCCTTGTCCTGTCCTTCAGCCTCTCCCACCGCCAGGACAAGTTGCGATCCCTGCGCACCGGGCTGATTCCCTATCTCATCATGGTGGGCATCATCGACGCGGCGCTGTATTTCCAGCATCACATGAGCGCGATTGTCATCGTCACCATGCTGGCGGTGATCATCCTGTTTGCCGCCGGCGCGAAAATCTGGCATTTTCTGCTCGTCGGCATCCCGGCCGGCGGACTGCTGGGCATGCTGATGTTCATGGAAGGCTATCGCGTGGATCGCATCATGACGTTCTTCGGCAAGTCCACGGATCCCACCGACGACGCCTACCAAATCACCAATTCGCTGGTGGCGATAGGATCCGGCGAGCTGTTTGGCAAGGGGCTCGGGCGCAGCCTGCAGAAGAACCTGTTCATTCCCGAGCCGCAAAGCGATTTCATCTATGCCATTTTCGCCGAGGAACTCGGGTTTGTCGGCGCGGTGTCGCTGCTGGTCCTGTTCATCCTGCTGATTTTCCGGGGCATGCGCATCGCCATGAACGCGCCGGACATGCTTGGCGGGCTGATGGGTGTCGGCATCACGTCGCTGGTGGCGATCCAGATGCTGCTCAACGTCGCGGTGGTCACCAAGACCATTCCCACAACGGGCATTCCGCTGCCGTTTTTCAGCGCCGGCGGCACGTCGCTGATCTTTCTGATGATGGCCATGGGCATTTTACTCAACATTTCCCGTCAGACCGTCCCCCTGTTCCATGTGCGCCAGCAGACCGTGGAAAGACAGAAGGGCGGGGGCCGGAAACCGGCCGAACCGCCCCGCCGCGGCACCCCCAAAGAGAGGACGAGACGATGAAGTATCTCATAGCGGCGGCCGGTACCGGCGGACACATCAATCCGGGCCTTGCCATTGCGCGCATGATCACCGAAAAAGATCCGCAAGCCGACATCCGTTTTGTCGGAACCGCGCGGGGACTGGAGAACACGCTTGTGCCCAAGGCGGGCTATCCGCTGCTGAAGCTTTCCGTGCGCGGCTTTCGCCGGAAACTGTCGCTGGACACGCTCAAGACGGTGGCGGCGCTGGTCAAGTCCTTTTTTGAGGCATCCCGTCTGCTGCGCGACTGGCGGCCGGATCTGGTCATCGGAACCGGGGGATATGTCTGCGGTCCGGTGATGATGATGGCGGCCCTTCGGAAAATCCCAACCCTGCTGCACGAGTCGAATGCGTTGCCGGGCGTCACCACCAGGCTGCTTGCGCCGCATGTGAGCCGGGTGGCGGTGACCTTTGAGGACGCGGTGCCCAGACTGTCGCGCCGGGCGAGGGTTCATGTGACGGGCAGCCCCATCCGCCCGGAGCTGCTGCGCGCGACAAGGGAGGTAGCCCGGGCGGCGAAGGGGCTGGAAAAGGCAAGCCCGCTGGTGCTGGCGTTCTTCGGCAGCCTGGGATCCGCAACGCTCAACCGCGTGATGGTGCAGATGCTCAGGGAACACCCGGAAGGACTGGGCTTCCGGCTTGTGTTTGGCACCGGGATGGGCCATTACGACAAGGTCATGGCCGAACTGGCCGGGGCCCTCCCGCCCGACGTGGAGGTTCTTCCCTACCTGCATGAGATGGACACGCTCCTGGCGGCTTCGGATGTCGCGGTTTGCCGGGCGGGCGCGATCACCGTGGGTGAGCTGTGCGTGCTGGGTGTGCCGTCCATTCTGGTTCCCTCTCCCTACGTGGCGGACAACCACCAGGAGTACAACGCCCGTTCCCTCGAATCCAGGGGAGCCGCGGTGGTGGTGCTTGAGGAGCATTTGTCCGGGGACATTCTGCTGGGGCAGATTCGGACGCTTGTGGGAGACGCCGCGCTGCGCAGGCGGATGTCCGCGGCTGCCGGCCGTCTGGCCAGACGTGACGCGGGGGAGGCCATCCACACCCTCGTCAGTCAGCTCCTGCCCGGGGGTGACCGTGTGTGAGGCGATCATGGCGGGGTTTTCTGGTGTTGTTCCTGCTGCTGCTGCTGATGGTCTGGCTCGTCGTCTGGTCGCCGCTGTTTTCGATGCGGCGGCTGGATGTCACGGGACAGGAACGCAGCACGGTGGAGGAGATTGTGGCCGCGGCGGGGATTGCCCCCGGGGATCACCTGCTGCTTCCCGTCCGGTGGGAACCGGGACTGGGGCCGGTGACCCGGCTGTATGATGTCAGGCGTTCCGTGGAACGGTTGCCCTGGATCGCGGAGGCGATCGTGACCTGGCAGATGCCCCGTGATCTTCGGATTCGGGTGACGGAACGCGAACCGTTCGCGAGGCTGCCGTATCTTGGCGGATACCTGCTGGTGGACGCGGAGGGCGTGGTGCTGCAGCTTCAGGAGGGAGCACCGGATCCCGCGGTGAAGGAGCTGCGGGGGATTCTGTTTTCCGGATACGCGAACGGGTATCTGCCCGACATGGAGGAGCCCGAACGTATGGAAACGGGGCTGCGCGTGCTCGCGGCCCTGCGCAACGCGGATTCCGATTCCGGCCCGAGCCTTGCCGACGCGGTGCGCTGGGTGGATGTGCTCGCGTACGACCGGGTGCTGGTTTCCCTGGAGGAACGGGTGACGGTCCGGCTGGATCCGACGGGAGATTTGCAGTACATGCTCGATTTTGCCAGCGAGATCTTCTTCCGCCACATCCGGCCGGAGGAGCGCGGCATGATTGATTTCACACGGGGGGAAGACCCCTCGTTCATTCCGGATTGAGCCGCGCGCCGCGTCAGTGGGGGCACCGGCTCGGAGGGGGTTGACATGATTCCTTTGCTGGGACTGATTCTTGGACTGATCATCGGGGTGCTGCTTCCGTTGCGGATTCCGCAGGAGCTCTCCACCTACGCGGCGGTGGCCATCCTTGCGGCGCTCGATTCAGTGCTTGGCGGCGTGGTTGCGTCCATGGAGAAGCGGTTTGACATCAAGGTCTTTCTCTCCGGCTTTTTTGCAAACTCATTTCTGGCGGCGCTGCTGGCGTTCATCGGGGACAAGCTGGGCATCCAGCTGTATCTGGCCGCCATCTTCGCCTTTGGCAACCGGATATTTGTCAATCTGGGCACCTTGCGGCGGCACCTGATCCAACGCTACGAGGATCCGAGACACCATCGGTGAGCGAACACCGGCACCCCAAGATGTGGGTGGATGGGAGAAAATATTTCCCATATGTTGCATTTGTGGGTCAATCTGATAAAATGATGCTGATACAAGGGAACCGCCGTTTTGATTCAACGGACGAAGAGGAACAAACAACCGGAAGCGGCATGCGCCGCAAGTCACGCAGGATAACATAAAGGGGGAATACACGTGCTGGAATTTGATCATGGAATGGAAACCAACTACGCACGCATCAAGGTCGTCGGGGTCGGCGGAGGCGGAAACAACGCGGTCAACCGCATGATTGCGGAAGGTCTGCGCGGCATCGACTTTATCGCAGTCAATACAGACAAGCAGGCATTGCACATTTCCCAGGCCACCACGAAAATCCAGATCGGCGACAAGCTCACCAAGGGGCTCGGCGCGGGCGCCAACCCGGAAATCGGGGAGAAGGCCGCCAACGAGAGCCGGGACGAGATTGCCATGGCCATCAAGGATGCCGACATGGTCTTCGTCACCGCCGGCATGGGCGGTGGCACCGGCACCGGCGCCGCGCCGGTGATTGCGCAGATCGCGAAGGAGCTTGGCATCCTGACCGTGGGCGTGGTGACCAAGCCGTTCCTCTTCGAGGGGAAAAAGCGGATGTCCTATGCCGAGCGGGGCGTCGAGGCGCTGCGCGATGTCGTGGACACGCTGGTGACCATTCCGAATGAGCGTCTGCTGCAGATCGCGGACAAGAAGATGCCGCTGGTCAAGGCATTCAGCCTGGCGGACGACATCCTGCGGCAGGGCGTGCAGGGCATTTCCGATCTCATCACGGTGCCCGGCCTCATCAATCTCGACTTTGCGGATGTCCGCACCATCATGACCGACACCGGTCTGGCGCACATGGGCGTGGGGCGCGGAACCGGTGAAACCAAGGCCGAGGACGCCGCGCGGCAGGCCATCGCGAGCCCACTGCTCGAAACGTCCATCGAAGGGGCGAAGGGTGTGCTTTACAACATCACCGGCGGACCGGATTTGGGCATGCAGGAAGTCCATGCCGCGGCCGAACTGATTCAGGCCTCTGCGGATCCCGAAGCGAACATCATTTTCGGTGCGGTCATCAATGAGAACCTCGTGGATGAGGTGATCATCACGGTCATCGCAACCGGCTTCGACAAGGCACTCGATTTGCGGCGTCCGGCCTTGCCGCCCACCGCGACAAAGTCCGGGGAGTCGGAATCGGCTGCGGCGCCGGCCAACGCGACGGCGTCCGTGGGTCTGTTTGGCCGTTCGGCGGCCGGCGAGGGCAAGCATGTGACCCACAAGCCGCTGGTGGTGGAGGATGAGCCGGAAGGACCGGAGATTCCCACCTTCCTCAAGAGAAAAGGATTCCGATAAGCACTCCGTGATGCTCCCGGTACGAACGGCCATGTGAAAGAGGAAAGGCGAGCCATGAAAAACTCATGGCCGTATCCTCTGCGTACCTGCCGCATCACTCCGTGATGCTCCCGGTACGAACGGCCATGGTTTTTCATGGCTCGGGTGGCTCGAGTGGCTTGACAATGGGGGACCCCGCGCTTATAATGAAATGGCGGTTTTAAGCCGCATGGCGGGCCACTTTAGCTCATTCGGTAGAGCAATTCATTCGTAATGAATAGGTGGTGGGTTCGATTCCCACAAGTGGCTCCAATCCCCCTCGGAAGGTTTTTCCGGGGGGGTTGTTTTTACAGGGGCGGACATGGCACTGTTTTGCCGGTTTCTGTTGCCAGGCCGGATGGTATGGCGGACGGTGCGGTGGACAACACAACAAACGGCACGGGGAATACGGGCAACAAAAAAACCCGTCCTGCCGGAACGGGTCTGATGTTTGCGTTGGCCGGAGGATGCAGCGGAACTTCCGAACTGCACACGGCCGGGGGAGGCAGGTGGACTCAGTCAACAACAAAGGGCTTGATTTCAGAGAGGAAGGGCTCGGCGTTGTCGGCGTGGGTCTCAACCTTGATGGGTTTGCTCAGGTCCAGGCTGAAAATGCCCATGATCGACTTTGCGTCGACGATGTAGCGGCCGGAAGTGAGATCGACGTCGAAATCGTACTTGTTGACGATGTTGACGAAATCTTTCACGTCATTGATGGACTTGAGCATGATGTTGAAGGTTTTCATGTATCATACCGCCTTTCTTGCGTTTGATGCGGAAATTGGATGAACACTATCATCTTAATACCACATTTCGGAAACGTCAATCAATCTGCGTCCCGCATGGTGGGATTTGGCAGAAAACACAGTGCGAAACAGGGTTTTGGGGACCGAATGTATGCGAATTGACTATCGGGAAACAGCGGCGGCAGGCATGTCGCCACAGACAGCCTCTGTGGAGGCAGCTGCGCGGGAGGCCGGGCGGGTCTGTTTTGTGACGCTCGGCTGCAAGGTCAACAGCGCCGAGACGGAAGGCATGAAATCCCTCCTGTCACAGCAGGGCTGGCGGATTGTTGCGCCGGAGGAGCCGGCGGATGTCTGCGTCATCAACACCTGCACGGTCACGCAGGCCGGCGCCAGGAAGTCACGCCAGATGGTGCGCCGGCTGCGCGCGCACAATCCCTCGGCCATCGTCGTCGTCACCGGCTGTTACGCACAGGTGTCCACGGAAGAGGTGTCCGCGCTTGAGGGGGTGGACATTGTCCTGGGCAACGACCGCAAGCACGAGATCCCCGCCCTCCTCGCGTCGTTCCGCGAGGCACGGGACCGTTTGGGCGGGCCCCTTGTGGCGGTGACCGGCCGGGAGCTGCTTCGGGAGTTCGAGGCGCTGCCCGTTTCCGACTGGACCGGCCAAACCCGCGCGTTTGTCAAGGTGCAGGATGGTTGCGACCGGTTTTGCAGCTACTGCATCATCCCGTACGCGCGGGGCCCTGTCCGGAGCCGGACGGTCGCCGACACATTGGCGGAGGTGGAACAGCTTGCGGGAAAAGGCTTCACGGAATTTGTCCTGACCGGCATCCACCTGGCGGCCTATCGGGATCGCGCGGCAAACCTGGGCTTGCGGGAACTGCTGGCCGCCCTCGACGACATGCCCGGCGTCCGGCGCGTCCGGCTTGGTTCGCTGGAGCCGTTCACCCTGACGGAGGCCTTTCTGGACGTGCTGCGGCAGAGCAAAAAACTGTGCCCGCACTTTCACATCTCCCTGCAAAGCGGCTCGGATGCGGTGCTGCAGCGGATGAACCGACGATATGCCGCCGCGCGCTTTGCGAAGATGCTGCGGGATATCCGGGAACGCTTCGCGGACGTGTCCATCACAACGGACGTCATGGTTGGGTTTCCGGGAGAGACGGAGGCCGAATTTGAGGCGTCGCTGGCTTTTTGTGAACAGGCGGCGTTCTCCTGGCTCCATGTGTTTCCCTATTCCCCGCGACCCGGCACACCGGCGGCCACGTTTCCCGACCAGATCCCGAACCGGGTGAAGGAGGCGCGGGCCGCACGGATGGGAGACCTGTCCCAAAGGCTCAAGGCCGAACACCTGGCCGCCCGCGTGGGCAAGTGGGAGCAAGTGCTGCTGGAGCGGCCGGATCCGGAAAAACCGGCGTGGCATGAGGGCTTTACCGCCAGCTATCTGCCGGTGCTGGTGCCGGGCGACGGACTGGCTGCAGGTCAGTACGTGACGGTGCACATCTGTCAGGCGACTGCGGATCTGCTGATTGCCGAATCCCCGGCCGACACGCGCGTGTCCGTTTCCCCGCCGGCGCGCACCGGGTGCTGACAGAACCTGATTTTCGGGATGAAACGGTTTGCCATCGGGGTTCCCGATGCGGTAAGATGGGGATGGGTGCGGATGCCCCCGAAGCGGACACAGGCAACTTCAGGCTGGGGAAGAGGTGCGACATGAGTGGCGAAACAATGATGTTCCGGTATGACAAGGAAAACGAGAACCAGGCCCGCGAGATTCTCAGGACGGTCTATGCCGCGCTGAAGGAGAAGGGCTACAATCCCATCAGTCAAATCGTCGGCTACATCATGTCCGGCGATCCCACCTACATCACCAGCCACAACGGCGCCCGCGGCATCATCCGGAAGCTGGAGCGCGATGAACTGCTCGAGGAGCTCGTCAAGTACTATCTGGGCGGACTCACGGATGTCGCGGACCCGTCGGAAGAGGCGTGACAGCCATGGACAACGGGTGCGCCATGGAACAGAGACTGCTGGGCAACACCGGTCTGATGGTCAGCCGTCTGTGCTTCGGCACACTGGTGATGGGCCCCCTGCAGCGGAACCTGTCCCCGGAGGCGGGCGGCGCCCTGCTTGCCGAGGCGTATCGCAGGGGCGTCAATTTTATTGACACCGCGGAGCTGTACGAGACCTATGCCCATATTCGTTCCTCCATCCGCCAGTCGGGCATCACGCCCGTCGTCGCCACCAAATCCTACGCGTTTTCCGCCGACGGGGCCAAACAGAGTGTTGACAAGGCACTGCGCGAAACCGGTCTGGACCGGATCGATATTTTTCTGCTGCACGAACAGGAGAGCGAGCACACCCTGCGGGGCCATCGCGAGGCACTCGACGCACTGCTCGAGATGAAGCGGGAAGGTCTTTTGCGCGCGGTCGGCATCTCCACCCACCATGTGGCGGCGGTGCGCGCGGCTGCGTCCATGCCCGAAATCGATGTCATCCATCCGTTGATCAACCTGTCCGGGCTGGGGATCTGCGACGGCACCGCCGCGGAGATGACCGCGGCCATCGGGGCCGCCCATGAGGCGGGCAAGGGCGTCTATGGCATGAAGGTGTTTGGCGGAGGGAATCTGCTCTCCCGGTGGCAGGCGTGTTTGTCCTTTGCGCTCGCGATGGGGGAACTCGACGCGATTGCCGTCGGCATGCAGCATGTGGACGAGTTGACCGCCAATCTGGCGGCTTTTGGAGCCCATGCGTCGGGGAAACCCATTCCCGCGGCGCCGGTGTCGGCAACAACCCGTCAGAAGGCACTGCATGTGGATTTCTGGTGCGAGGGCTGTGGCCTGTGTGTGGATCGCTGCGCGCAAAGGGCGCTTGTCCTCGAAGGCGGCCGGGCCGTGCCGATTCCCGAACGGTGTGTGCTGTGCGGGTATTGTGCCGCTGTCTGTCCCGTGTTTGCCATCAAGGTGTACTGAAGGCGCGCGCCTGATTGCGTGGCGGAATTCCCCCCGGCGGAGGATTGCGCAGACCCGTGCCTGCTGCCCGGTTGCCCTTGTGCCGTCGGTGTTTCACCATGAATGGCGGGGGTATGAATAACGTGGTCCGACAGGGGCGCCGCGCATGTCCGGCGAGGCGGTTTTGCTTTACATTTCCACGGTGCTCATGTATGCTATGAGGGATATGAACGGTTTTAGAGAGGAGTTCAGGTATGAAGCAGTATCTTGAAATCGAAAGTGTTTTTGGCAGGGAAATCATCGACTCCCGCGGCAATCCCACCATTGAGGTGGAAGTGGTTGTCGAGGGCGGATTCATGGGCCGCGCGGCCGTGCCGTCCGGTGCGTCCACCGGCGCGTTCGAGGCCGTGGAGCTCCGTGACGGAGACAAGTCCCGCTATCTTGGAAAAGGCGTGCAGAAGGCCGTTGACAATGTCAATGACATCATCGCACCCGAAATCGAGGGCATGAATGTGTTCGACCAGGCGTTCATTGACAAGACGATGATCGCACTCGACGGCACCCCCAACAAGAGCAAGCTCGGCGCGAACGCCATCCTCGGCGTGTCCCTGGCTGTGGCGAAGGCGGCGGCGGAATCCCTCGGCCTGCCCCTTTACCAGTACATCGGCGGCGTCAACGCCAAGAAGTTGCCTGTTCCCATGATGAACATCATCAATGGCGGCAAGCATGCCGACAATTCCGTGACCATCCAGGAATTCATGGTCATGCCGGTTGGCGCGACCTCCTTCAAGCAGGCCATGCAATGGTGTGCCGAAGTGTTCCACAACCTCAAGGCCGTGCTCAAGAGCAAGGGCTACAGCACCGCGGTCGGTGATGAAGGTGGTTTCGCGCCGAACCTCAAGTCCGATGAGGAAGCCATCCAGGTTATCCTTGAAGCGGTTGAGAAGGCCGGCTTCAAGCCGGGCGAGCAGTTCCGCATCGCCATCGACGCGGCGGCCACCGAAATGTACGAGGAGGCCAAGAAGAACGGCAAGGAAGGCATGTACTACTGGTGGAAAGCCGACAAATACATGACCAAGGCCGAAATGGTCGCCTACTGGGAAGACATTTGCGCCCGTTATCCTGTCATCTCCGTTGAGGACGGCGTTTCCGAAGAGGACTGGGAAGCCTGGAAGATGCTTACCGACGCGCTCGGCCAGAAGGTGCAGCTTGTCGGCGACGACCTGTTCGTCACCAACACCGAACGCCTGAAGAAGGGCATCGACATGGGCGTGGCCAACTCCATTCTCATCAAGGTCAACCAAATCGGATCCCTCACCGAAACCCTCGAAGCCATTGAGATGGCGAATCGTGCCGGCTACACGGCCGTCACATCCCATCGTTCCGGTGAGACCGAGGACGCCACCATCGCGGACATCGCGGTGGCGACCAACTCCGGCCAGATCAAGACCGGCGCGCCGTCCCGTACGGATCGCGTGGCGAAATACAACCAGCTGCTCCGCATCGAGGAGGAACTCGACGAAGTCGCCGTGTATCCCGGACTCGATGCCTGGTTCAATCTGAAGAACGCGTGATGTTTCCGGCGGCCATGCGGCCCCGCGGCATGATCGCCGGTGCTTGCCGTCCAAACCTGTTTGGTGGCAGCGATACGAACGGTTCAGCATAGCAGTGGTTCAACGGGGGTGCTTCAGCAGAAGCACCCTCTGTTGCTGTTGCGGGACACAATGAGATGCGACACGGTGATCGCGCCGGCTGTTGCAGGCGGCGGAGGGGGCACGGTCGACGCCGAAGCGCACCGGCTGACGCGCTTCAATGGGGGTACGGATGAAAAAACCGATGATCTTCGCACATCGCGGCGCTTCCTGGGACGCGCCGGAGAACACGATGCCCGCGTTTCGCCTGGCCATGTCACAACCGGCCGATGGCATCGAGCTGGATGTGCACCTGACGCAGGACGGCATTCCCGTGGTCATACACGACGAAACGGCGGATCGGACCGGCACACGGTCCGGCCGTGTGGTGGACAGGCCGTTGGCGTGGTGGCGCGAGGGGGATTTTGGCGTGTGGAAGCATCCGTCCTTCGCCGGCACCACCCTTCCCACGCTCGAAGAGGTGCTGGCGTTGCTGGCACCCTGGCATGGCTGGCTCAACATCGAACTCAAGACGGATGTCATCCGCTATGAGGGAATTGAACAGAAGGTGCTCGATCTGGTGGCGCGCGCCGGCATGCGGCAGCGGGTGGTCATCTCCTCCTTTCATCATCAGACGCTGGCGGTCTGCCACCAAGTGGACCCGGAGGTGGAGACGGCCGCGCTTGTGGGCCGCAAGGAGGCGATCGACGAGCGGGCACTGGTGGCACAAGGCATTCGGGCCATCCATCCGCATGGCGCGCGTGTGACGCCGGCGGAGGTGCGGCGCTGGCATGCGCTGGGCTGGCAGGTGAGGCCATGGACCATCGACTGGCGTGTGCCGGCCCTGCTGGAAACGCTGATGGGCGTGGACGCCATCATCACGAACCGGCCCAAACAGATTGCCGCATGCCTATGGCCTTTTCGGAGAACACAGGGGGAGAACAGATGAAACAGGCACCTGTCATGGTACGCGTGGAAGACCGGGAACAGGCGGTTGCGCCAGGCACGCCGCTCTCCGCGCTTCTGGACGGCAAGACCAACGCCGGAGGCATTCTGGTGGTGGCGGCCATTGTGGACAACGAGATTCGGGAGCTGACCTGGGAGGTGCGCGAACCCTGTACGGTCCGGTTTGTTGATCTTGGCACGGAGGACGGGCTGCGCATCTATCAGCGCAGCCTGAAATTTCTGCTCATCAAGGCCCTGCACGACTGTCATCCGGATCGGGATGTCGCCATCCGCCACTCGGTCAGCAAGGGCATTTTCTTTGATGTGCTCGGCCCCGCGCTCGGGGAGGATGAAATCCGCGTGCTCGGGAACCGGATGCGGGAACTGGTCGCCAAGGACATCCCCTTCCGCAAGGTGACGGTTTCGCTGGAGGAAGCCCGGCTGGTGTTCCGCGACGCCGGCCGGATGGACCGGCTTCGGGCCATCCAGAACCGGGAGAAGGATTACGTTTCGCTGTATCTGTTCGAGGATGTCGAGGATTACTTCTACGGCTACATGGTCCCTTCCTCCGGCTATCTGACCTTGTTCGAGGTGGAGGCGCATGAAGGCGGCATCGTGCTGGTGATGCCGAAGAAGGAGCATCCCACAAGGCTTCCCGAAGGCAGTGTGCCGCAGAAGCTGTTCAATGTCTTTGCCGAGTACACGCAGTGGATTCAGATCCTGGGTGTGGACGACATCGGGCATTTGAATGAACGTGTCCGCACCAATCAAATCAACGATTTCATCCGAATCGCAGAAGCGCTTCACGAGAAGCGCATCGCGCAAATCGCGGATCAGATCCACCAGCATCGGGAAAGGGTGCGCGTCATCCTGATCGCGGGGCCTTCCTCATCGGGCAAGACCACCTTTGCCCAGCGGCTGTCGGTGCAGCTGCGGGTCAACGGCATCGTGCCGGTGAATCTTTCGGTGGACGATTATTTTGTGGATCAACGGAACACGCCGCTCGGTCCGGATGGGAAGCCGGATTTCGAGGCATTGGAATGTGTGGATCTGCCCCTGTTCAACCGGGATCTGAAAACCCTGATTGCCGGCGGAAGCATTGACATGCCGTCCTTCCATTTTGCCAGCGGCCGGCGCGTGTATCAGGGCAGGCAGCTCAAACTGTCTCCGGGACAGGTGCTTGTGGTGGAAGGCATTCATGGGCTGAATCCCCGCCTGACGGCCGACATCGCCGAGGAGAACAAATTCCGCATTTATACCAGTGCCATCACCTCGATGCAGATTGACCGGCACAACCGCATTCCCACCACCGACTTGCGGTTGGTCCGACGTATGGTGCGCGATCATCGCACGCGCGGAACCGGTGCGCCAAAAACGCTGGACATGTGGCCGTCCGTCCGCCGCGGGGAAGAACGCAACATCTTCCCTTTCCAGGAGCAGGCCGACGCCATGTTCAACTCCTCGCTGATCTATGAGCTTGGCGTACTCAAGGCCGATGCGCTGTCCCTGCTGCAGGACATCACCCGGGAACAGCCCGAGTATGCCGAGGCGCGCCGGCTCATTGAGTTCCTGAGCTATTTTGAACCCATCGACCCCACCGAGGTTCCGCGGACGTCCATTCTGCGCGAGTTCATCGGTGGATCCAGCTTCCACGACTGACAGCCGCGTGCGGAGGCCGCACGGGCCGTGCGCCCGGGGCTGACCGCGGTGACGGGAGAATTCCGACCGGTGAAGGAGAAACCATGAAATCCTGGAATTTGTTTGCAACCGCCAGTTTTGGCGTGGAAGCCGTTGTGGCACGTGAATTGCACTATCTCGGCCATCCGGAAACCACCATCGACAATGGCCGGGTGCATTTCACGGCAGATGCGGCCGGCCTTTGCCGCGCCAACCTGTGGCTGCGGACCGCGGAACGTGTGTTCGTGCGGATTGGGCAGTATGAGGCGCGCACCTTCGACGCATTGTTCGAGGGAGCCCGCGCGCTGCCCTGGGAGGAGTGGCTTCCGGAAGACGCGGAATTCCCCGTGACCGGCAGCTGTGTCAAGTCACAGCTGATGAGTGTGTCCGACTGCCAGTCCATCCTCAAGAAGGCGGTTGTGGAACGGCTGAAAACAACCTATCGCCGCACCCTGTTCCCGGAGAACGGACCCAGGTACCGCATTGAGTTCACGCTGCTCAATGACACGGTGACCCTGGCCATCGACACTTCGGGCGCGGGGTTGCACAAGCGTGGCTACCGCACGCTCACACATGCGGCGCCCATCAAGGAAACCCTCGCGTGCGCGCTGCTGCTCATCAGCCGGTGGTCACCGGAACGCGTGCTGCTCGATCCATTCTGCGGATCCGGCACCATTCCCATCGAAGCCGCGATGATGGCCGGCAACATGGCACCGGGCCTGGCGCGGGAGTTCGACTGCCAGGAATGGCCGCAGATTCCGAAGAAGGTCTGGTACGACGCACTGGCGGAGGCCCGGGACTTGGTCAGGCCCGCGCAAGAGGGGGCCATCTGGGGCTCCGACATTTCCGCGGAGGCGATCGATTATGCCACGCATCACGCGAAGCTGGCCGGTGTGGCCGGCCTGACACGGTTCCGACGGATGGACATGCGCCAGCTGGAAACGGATCGGGAGTACGGGTTCGTTGTCACCAACCCGCCCTATGGGCAGCGTCTGGGGGAGGATCGCGACAACGCGAGGCTGTATCACGACATGGGTGTCGCGTTTTCCCGGCTTCCCACCTGGTCCTTTTCCATCATCACGGCGGATCCCCATTTCGAAAAAGCGTTCGGCAGAAAGGCCGACAAGAAACGAAAACTGTACAATGGCGGCATCCGGTGCGACGATTATCAGTTCTGGGGTCCCCGGCCGCCGCGTCCCGAGCGGCAGCCGCGTACGGAGGCTCCTTGAGCGGGCGCGGTTTCTTCCGCAAATTGTAAAGATATCGACTTTACACCGTATCGACAAAACGGTAGACTGAATGCGGGGATGGACGTTTGCGCGGAATGGCCGGTTGGCGGCCGGGCGCGGCCGCGTCCACAGGAAACCCAACGCTGTGTGAAAGAAATGGTGGATGCGATGCCGAAAAAACTTTCGCTTGTCATCGTGGATGACAATCCGGACTTTGTCGATCTGGTCCGTGAGGCCATGGAAAAGGAACCGGATATTCGAATAGTCGGAACCGCATACAATGGCGCGGAGGCCCTGGCGGTGATTCGCCAGAAAAAGCCGCAAATGGTGCTGCTCGACGTTGTCATGCCTGAAAAAGACGGGCTTGAGGTGCTTGAGGAGCTCAAAACCCTTCCGCCCGAAGAGAAGCCCGTCACCATCATGCTGACCGCCATCGGGCAGGATCACTACATTCGCAAGGCCATCGCCCTCGGCGCGGAATTCTACATCATCAAACCCTTCGACCTGATGACGCTGGGCAAGCGGATTCGCCAGATTTACCTGGATGCGCGCCAGACGGGCGAAGCCGCTGCAACGTCGCTGGAGAATCGTGTGACCCGGCCACTGGCCTCCCTTTCCAGGGAGGAGGTGGAGGCGGAGGTGATCACCGCCCTGCGGGATGTGAGCGTGCCGCCCCATCTCACGGGATACCAGTTTCTCAAGCGGGGCATCACCTCGACCGTGATGAGCGAGAAAGGCTTCATCCCGGCGACCAAGGAACTGTATCCCAGCATTGCCGAGGAGTACAACACCACCCCGGGAAAGATAGAACGCGCCATCCGTGGTGCCATCCAGAAAGCCTGGGCGCGGAAGGATCAAACCAACGCATCCCAGTATTTTGCCTACGCGGGCAAATACAAGAGCATCAAGCCCACCAATTCCGAGTTCATCGCCACGGTGGCGGCAAAAATCCGGCAGCGGCTGAAGATTGAGACCGCATGATCCTGCGGGGCCGGAAGATGAGACTGCGCCGGAAGAACCGGGCGGGAAGGCATGACTGGCGCTTTGGCAGACGAGATGGATATTGTTTTGCAAAGAAAAGGAGGCCGCTTCACAAGCGACCTCCTTTCATCATGCGCAGATCTTCCTGCTCAGGGCAGGATGGGTGTTTGTGGCTGGCCGTTTGGAACCGCCGGCGTGGTGTTTCCCGGGGGCAATCCGGGAAGCGTGCCCGGTTGCGGCTGCAGCGGATCGGTGACGGGCGGCACCAGCGTATGCGGCCCGTGCACCATGCAGAACTCGCCTTCCGCGGCTTCATACTTCACATCGGCGGGGTAGGGGTCGCCGGGATAGCGGGGCAGGTATGGCACCGGCCGCCGGATGCGCACCACATCCATGACCACTTCCGGCGGACAGAATTCGGTTGCCTGGAGATTCCGGCCCTGCGCGTCGGTCTGCGTGGTGTCCACCGTGATCATGTAGTGCACGTCGCACACTTCCTCCGGTGCCGGTTCGGTTCCCTTGATGAACCATTCCTCGCGGACCCGGCTGCCTCTGGGGTCGGCCGCGCAAAGCGCGCTTGGCCGTTTTCCGGAATCCAGACAGATGGGCACCTGTACCAGATTGGCCGGCGTGGTCTCGAAAAACGGTTTGGCCGGCAAGTCCTGATGGATTTGGGTCATCACCTTGTTCCAGAGCTTCTTGGCGTTGTTGTACTCCTCGCTCGCAAGCTTCACGCCCACATCATAACCATACCAGGCGGCGCCCACATAGTAAGGGGTGTACCCGCAGAACCACTTGTCTTTGTTCTCGTCCGTGGTGCCGGTTTTGCCGGCGGAGGGGATGGTGACGGTGACCTCTTTTTCCTTCCCGTTGTCGTCCTTGGTCGTGGTGGTGTACTTGACAATGCCTTCGGGATATCCGGTGCCGCGCCGCACCACGTCCGAAAGCATGTCGTTCATGATGAAAATGGTCTCGGGCGAATACACCTGCTTCTGCACCGGTTGCTTGTCCAGCAGGGTTTTTCCCTCGTAATCGATGACCTTGGTGTAGTACAGGGGCTCGCTGTAGACGCCCTGATTGGCGAACACCGTATAGGCCGCCGTCATCTCCTGCGGGGTCATGCCTTTGGAGAAGCCGCCCATGGCAATGGACGCGTACTGCTCCTCTTTTCTGTCGATGCCCACCCGGGCCAGATAATCCAGCCCGTTTTGAATGCCGGTGTGGTTGATCAGCGCCAGTGTGGCCACGACATTGCGTGACCGGAAGAGCCCTTCCCGGATGCCCGTGAGGCCGAAATGCGCCTTTTCCACGTTGCGGGGCCAGGCTTCCCCCTCCTTGGTGCCGTTGAGGTACTGCGGCACGTCGTCAACCACCGTCGCGGCCGTCATCCCTTTTGTTTCAATGCCGGGCGCGTAGACGACGATGGGTTTGATGGAGGAGCCCGGGGAGCGGCGTGCCTGGGTGGCACGGTTGAAGACGGAGCCCTTCTTTTCCCCCTGCCCGCCGTACAGGCCGCGCACCGCGCCGGTGGCGGGATCCATCACCACCATGGCGCCTTGTGCCGGCTCGTCGGTGAGCTTGTGCTCCTGCGCGAAATTCTCGGGATCGTTGAACACGGTGTCCAGGGCGGCCTGCACCTTCGGATCGAGTGTGGTCTGCACCTGGATGCCGTTGTTGTAGATGACGGACAACGCGGTCTGCTCGCTGTAGCCGTATTGTGTCATCAGGTCGCGCTTCACCGTCCGGATGACCTCGTCGACGAAATAGGACTGCTGGCTGGTGGTGGTGACCTTGCCGGCCTCCGGATTGTAGTTGAACCGGATTTTCTCCGCCTTGGCCCGGTCGTACTCCGCCTGGGTGATGAGTTCCTGTTCGAGCATCAGCCGCAGGCACAGGTGGGCGCGCTCGATGTTCGCCTCGATGTTCTCCTCATTGATGGGCATGTACCGGTTGGGCCAGTTGGTGATGCCGGTCAGTGCCGCGGATTCGGCAAGGGTGAGATTCCGGACATCCTTGCCGAAATAGCCCTTGGCCGCGGTCTCGATGCCGTAGAAATTGCCGCCCATGGGGATGGTGTTCAGGTACAGGGTCAGAATTTCTTCCTTGGTCAACCCCTTTTCGAGCTGGATGGCCTGCCACTGCTCCTGCAGCTTGCGCTTGATGGTGGTCTCCTGGTTCCCCGTGAGGTTCTTGATGAGCTGCTGGTCGATGGTGGAGCCGCCCTGGATGTCCGTGCTGGGATCCACCATGCTTTTGAGATAGGAGATCAGTGCCGCGCCAATGCGGTTGTAGTCGATGCCCTCATGCTCGAAAAAGCGCTTGTCCTCCAGCGCGACGTAGCAGTTGATGAGGTTCTTCGGAATTTCCGCGTAATCGATCCAGACGCGGTTTTCCTCCTGCTTGAGCTCGGCGAGCACATTGCTGTCCACGTCCAGGATATAGGAGTTGAAGGTGCGGACCTTGAGGGTTTCCGGATCGATTTCAGGGGTGGACTTGATGATGCCGTAAATGCCGCCGGCCAACACGCCGCCCAGAACGGCGCCGGTGAGAATGACGGCCATCAGTGCCAGCAGGATGATTCGACCGATGATGCCCAGCAGCAGACCTGCCGCGGAGCGTTTGTTGGATTTCTCGGGACCGGGGGCTGCCGCGCGTTTTGGCTGGCCGCGACCGGTTGTACCGTTAGCGTTCATGTTTCCTCCGATGTGCGCGTCCCGTTTTGTGCGATGGCGGGACACAGGATGATGCCGGCCCGGGAGCATGCGGGGTGGATGGCCAGGCCCGGTGACGTGACCCGGCACCGAAATGGAACAAGGCCTTTCAAATGGACATGGCATAAGCATTATATTACATCCCGCCGTTGGATGTCCAAACAATTCACCCCCTCCGCCGCGCGCGACCCACCCATTTCCGCCGCGCGAACGGTTGGGGCGCCCCCCTGTGAGAGGCCCCGCTGGATGAAGGAGCCACGGTACCCGGCGGGAACCCTGCGATTTTTTCTGGCGTCCCGTCCCGATCAAGGGCTATAATAAGGACAACAAGCATCCATGGAGAGGAATACGCAAATGACGCAGAATGTGTTCGATGTCCTGAAAGAACGTGGTTTCATCGCGCAGACCACCCACGAGGAGAAAATCCGGGAACTGCTCGGCAGCGGGCCGGCAGTCTTCTATATCGGATTCGATCCCACCGCGGACAGCCTTCATGTGGGACATATGCTCCAGCTCATTGTCATGTCGCACATGCAGCGGGCCGGCCATCTGCCCATTGCCCTCATCGGCGGCGGAACGGCCATGGTCGGGGATCCGTCCGGCCGTTCTGATATGCGCAAGATGCTCACGCAGGAGGAAATCGAGCGCAATGGCGCCGCGTTCCGCGGACAGATGCAAAACCTGGTGTCCTTTGGGGAGGGCCGGGCGCGGATGGTCAACAATGCCGACTGGCTGCTCAACCTCAACTATGTCTCCTTCCTGCGGGAGATTGGCGTGCATTTCTCCGTCAACCGCATGCTGTCGGCCGAGTGCTTCAAGAGCCGCCTGGAGAAGGGACTCTCGTTCATCGAGTTCAACTACATGCTCATGCAGGGGTACGATTTTCTCAAGCTGTACGAGGACTACGGCTGCCGGCTGCAGCTTGGCGGTGACGACCAGTGGTCCAACATCCTGGGCGGCGCCGACCTCATCCGCCGGGTCCATGCCCAGGAGGCGTATGGCATGACCTTCACGCTGCTGACCACCAGTGAAGGCAAGAAGATGGGCAAGACCGAAAGCGGCGCGGTGTGGCTCGACCCCCAAAAAACAAGCCCATACGAGTTTTACCAGTATTGGCGCAATGTCCACGACAACGACGTGGCCCGCTGCCTCAAGCTTCTCACCTTCCTGCCGCTGCGTGACATCGAGGCGCTGGTGGCGGAGGGCGCGGACGTCAACGCCGCGAAATCCGTGCTCGCGTACGAGCTGGTTCAGATGATCCATGGCACCGCGGAGGCGGACAAGGCCAGGGAGGCAGCCCTGGCGCTGTTCGGAGAAGGCGCGCTGCCGGCCGACATGCCGACGGTGACGGTGGACCGGCAGGCGTTGGCGGCAGGTCTCCCGGTGCTCGACCTGCTTGCGGGGAGCGGGCTGGTTGCCTCGAAGGCGGAAGCCCGGCGGCTCATCCAGCAGGGGGGACTCACCATCAACGGACATCGCATCGGCGCCGTGGATCAGATGTTCACCCTGAACGATCTCGAGGACAATTGCCTGGTGGTCCGGATGGGCAAGAAGCGGTTCAGCCGTGTTCAGCCGCAGTGAGACGGCACGGCCGTCGGTGATCGGACGCGACGGTTGCGGCGGGGCGTGTTTGCGGCAGGGTACGCGGAGGATGCATGGAAATCAAGGTGGGAGAAATCATCCGGGCCAGGCGCCTGGAAATGAAAATGACATTGACCGGCCTGGCGGAGGCGGTGGGGGTCTCGGCGGGATATCTGTCCCAAATCGAAAATGGGCGCAAGCAGAACCCCAAGCTGGAAATCATCCTGCGACTCATCCATCATCTGGATCTCGATCTGGAGATGCTGCTGGGGCTCGAACCCACGGAAACCTCGTATCTTCCGCGCATCCCCTCCCTGCTCAAGCTGGTGTTCGCGCGGGAGCGCAACCTGCAGGTGTTGTCCGATCTCGATGTGCAGCGCCGGTTTTGCGCGCATGCGGAAAAGGTGCTGGAGGGACGGTATGTGCTGGGGGACAAAGATCTGTACACGATGTTCCTGGAGGATGTGAGAACCCAGACGGACAATACGCTCAAACGATATCTGGCGTTGCAGCTGATCCTGGACAGGCACGGCACCGGCACCGCGCCGGGATGAAGCGTGGGGATTGCCCTTGTCAAGCAGGTGGCCTGCCCGTTATAATGGGAATGCCGTGAGGCCGGCCGCCCGTTTGCGGGTTGGCCGTCATGGGCCTTTAGCTCAGTTGGTCAGAGCTGCCGGCTCATAACCGGCTGGTCCGGGGTTCAAGTCCCTGAAGGCCCACCAAACAGGAGGGGCTGTCTCCATCGGAGGCAGTCCCTTGTTTGCGCATTGGGGACCGCACGGGTCCACACAACCGTGAGGCGGGAGTACCTTATGATTTTGAAAGGCCGATTGGGCCTGTTGTTTCAGATGCTGCCCCAGGGGCGCTGCCTGCTGGATGTCGGCACCGATCATGCCCTGATTCCGGCAGCCGCGGTGCAGGCGGGACTGTTTCCCCGCGCGGTGGCCACGGACATCCGGCCCGGCCCGCTGGCGCGCGCGGAGCGGACCATCCACAAACACGCGCTCGAGGATCGGGTCACGCTGCTGCTGGGGGCCGGGTTTGCGCCTGTTGCGCCCGGCCTGTGCGATGTGCTGGTGCTGGCGGGGATGGGCGCGCTGATGATCGCCGGCATTCTCGAGGCGCACCCCGAGGTTGCGCGACAGGCCTCCTGTCTGCTGCTCCAGCCCATGCACGCGCAGGAAAGGCTTCGTCCCTGGTTGCGGGCGAACCGGTATGAAATCCTGGACGAGCAGCTGGCCGAGGAGGGCGACAAGCGCTATCAGGTGCTGGCCGTCCGGTATTGCCCCGCGTTGCGGGTGCCTGCCGCGCGGAGCGACTTGGAATGGGAGGTGCTGGACCGGCTGGGAGAGGGCATGCTGCGGCGCGGCGGGCCGGTCGCCCATCGCTGGGCGGCCGATTGGACGACCCGCCAGGCCCGGATTGCCGACGGCCTGCGCCGTGCCGGCCGGGAGGGGGAGGCCCTGGCGGCCGAAGCCCTGCTGGCCGCGCTGAAGGCCGCTGCGGCGGGCATGAATCCGTGACCGGTGACAGGAAGACAAGGCACGGGAAGGCCTGGGAAAGGGAGGTGCGGACAATGGATGGTACAAACGGCAGGAACGAATGGGCGTCGGATGGCGCCGATGAAGTGGGCAAACAGGCGTCGGATGGCGCCAATGAAGTGGGCAAACAGGCGTCGTATGGCGCCAATGACGTGGGCGCACGGGCGATGGCCCTGCAGCTGGCGCGATGGGCGCCGGAATCGTTGGCGGAATCCTGGGACAACCCGGGCTGGATGTTCGGGGATCCCGATCTGGCGGTGACCGGGGTGCTGGTTTCACTGGATCTTACGGGAGCGGTCATCGCGCAGGCCATGCGGCTGGGCGCGAACCTGATTGTCACGCACCACCCGCCGGTCTTCTCCGCGCTGCGCGCGGTGACCGCCGACTCCTGGGAGGGACGCATGGCCGGATTGTGCTGGCAAAACCATCTTTGTGTCTACAGCGCGCACACGAATTTCGACGCGGCCCCCGGCGGGCTGTGCGACATCCTGGCGGAAACCATGGCGTTGCGGGACGTCGTGCCATTTCCCGGTCCGGAAACCACGGGCCTTGCCGGGCGGGGCCGCTGGGGGCTGCTGCCCGAACCAATGGATCCGCAGGGGTTTTGCCGGTATGTATCCGAACGGCTGGCAACGGATCCGATTCGGCTCATCGGCCCGGCGCCGGGCATTATCCGCCGCATTGTGGTTCAGAATGGCGCGTACGATCGGGATCTGCTGCCCGCGCTGATCGCCAATCGGCCGGATGCCGTCTTGACGGGGGATGTGAAGTATCACGACGCGCTCACCCTGGCGGAGGCCGGCCTGTTTGTGGTGGATGCCGGCCATCAGGCAACCGAACAGGCGTTTTGCGGCGCGGTGGCGTCCCATCTGAAGCGGCATTTCCCGGAAGTGGCTGTCCATGTGGCGGAACAGGTGCCCGTTTACAGGGCGCCCTGAAACCTGTATCATGGGAAAGGCATGGACATGAGCGGGTTGGATGGTCGCGGGCACAGGTGCCGAAAGGCCGTGCGCGAGGAAAGTCCGGGCTCCACAGGGCAAGGGTGCCGGGTAACTCCCGGTGAAGGCGACTTCAAGGAAAGTGCAACAGAAATAAACCGCCCGCGGGTTCGCCCGCGGGTAAGGGTGGAAAGGTGAGGCAAGAGCTCACCGGCTCCCCGGCAACGGGGAGCGCCATGTAAACCCCACCTGGAGCAACACCGTGGATGGAGGCATTGGGCGGCCCGTCCGTCTCCCGGAGGTGGCTGGAGCCGCGTGGGAACACGCGGCCTAGACAGATGATCATCCAAGACAGAACCCGGCTTACAGACCCGCTCATGCCTGCCATGCCAACACAAGACGATACCATGTTTCAACAGGCGGCCTGTGGCGTGCGAAATGCCAGGACAGGCCGTTTCGTTGATTTTTCCCACGAAAGGAAATCCCATGATCCGTCTGGAGATGAATCTCTATTCCAGGGTGCTACGCACCGGTATCACGGTACAGGTGCTGCTGCCAAATCCGCTGACGCAATCCGCGGAATCGCCGGAGAAGATGTCCGCCGCAACGGACGGGCAACGGATGCCGGTTCTCTACCTGCTGCACGACCTGTCCGGCGATGAAACCTCCTTTCTTCGGCAGACAGCCTTGGAACGATATTTGTCTTCCCATGACATCATGGTGGTGATGCCCGGCTTCGGGCGCGGCTTTGGCGTGGATCAGCCCGGTGGGCCGGCTTATGGCCGCTTTCTGTCATGGGAGCTCCCATCCCTTGTGGAAGCACTGTTTCCCGTCTCCCCGGCGCGCGCGGATCGGCTGGTGGCCGGTGTGGACGCGGGTGGCTATGCCGCGTTCCGGCTCGCGCTGGCCCATCCGGAGCGCTATGCGGCGGCGGCCGCGCTGTCTGCGCCGGTGCTGCTGCAGACTTTGTTCATGCTGCCGGACGAGGAGATCGTATCTGAAATGACCCGGGTGTTCGGTCCGCAGGCCACACTCGGGGAGAACGGCTTTTTGCTCGATGTGCTGCTGGCGGCACAGGCAGGCCGCGTTGGAGACATGCCCCGCCTGTTGCAGCTGTGCGGCAGGGATGACTTTTTCCTGGATGACAACCGACGGTTTGCCACCCTGGCCGGCCAGTACAACACGGACCTGCGATACCGGGAGCTGCCGGGCACGCATGACTGGGGAACCTGGGACGCCATGCTGCCGCAAGTGATTGAATGGTTCCGCCCGGACAAGCCGTCGTCATGAACTTTTTGTGTGAATCGACAGTTCTTGCTTTTTTTGGTTGCATTCCGTTGCCTGGAAAGGATAAAATGCCCATGTAGCATGGTAGCATGGGGTTGGTTGGAAGGCTGTGGCGCCTTCTTTTTCCTATTCCCATACAAGCCTGCGGGCTTTATTTTTTTGCCCATTTTTGACGCCGGGTTCCGCCGGGTGTCCGGACAATGGTCCTGGACCGGGCGGCACAGGCACGGGGCAATGGGAAGGAGGCGCGTCATGATTGGATTTGCGGATGGTTCCATCGCGCTGGTGTACTGGCTTTGCATCGGCAGTGCCCTGCTGTGCGCGGGCTACGGCCTGTTCAACTGGCATCGGGGGCTTGAATCCGAGCCCGTCCAGGTGCTTGAGGAAGCGGACTGGGAAAGCGGAGATCCGGAAAGTGAAGATCCGAAAAGCGAAACAGAGGAATCCTGACGGGTTCGCAGGTTGGCAGCAAGGAAGGGAGGACCCCATCTCATGCAGATTTCATTCTACACAATTGTCGTTGTTCTGCTGTTCCTGTTCATCAATGTTTTTTTGGGCTGGCTCGGATACCGGAGGACCAAGACCTCCCAGGATTATCTGCTGGCCGGACGCGCCATCCATCCGGTGGTCATGGCGCTATCCTATGGATCGACCTTCATCAGCACCTCGGCCATCGTCGGATTTGGTGGCCTGGCGGCCAACATGGGGCTGGGACTGCTGTGGCTGACGTTTCTGAACATCTTTGTCGGCATATTCCTTGCGTTTGTCTTTTTCGGCAAGCGCACCCGCAAAATGGGGCATACCCTGGGAGCGCACACCTTTGCGGAGTTTTTGTCCAAGCGGTTCGACTCCCGGTTCGTCCAGGGGTTCATCGGGTGTGTCATCTTTCTGGGCATGCCGCTGTACGCGGCCTCCGTCATCAAGGGGGGCGCCAATTTCGTCCAGAGCTATTTCGGCATCCCCTACTCGGTTTCCCTGCTGTTCTTTGTGGCCATTGTCGCCATCTATGTCTGGATGGGCGGCATGAAAGGGGTCATGTACGCGGACGCGTTTCAGGGAGGCATCATGTTCCTGTCCATGGTGGTGCTGCTGGTGACAACCTATGCCCTGCTGGGCGGCATTGTACCGGCCCATCAGGCCCTGACGGCGCTGGTGGATGAACCGGCCGTTCAGGCGGACATCGCCGGGAGTCTCAAGGGCGGGTTCACTGGCTGGACCTCCATGCCTGCGTCCGGCAGCCCCATGTGGTGGTCGCTGGTTTCCACGATTGTCCTCGGTGTCGGCATCGGGGTGCTGACCCAGCCGCAGCTGGTGGTGCGTTTCATGACGGTCAAGAGCAACCGGGAGCTCAACCGCGCGGTTTTTTCCGGCGGTGTGTTCATCTTCACCATGACCGGCTTCGCCTTTGTGGTGGGCGCGCTGTCCAATGTCCTGTTTTTCCGCAAGACGGGCAGTATCGCCATCAAGGCCAACGGCGGGGTGTCAGACCTCATCATCCCCGGGGTCATCCGGGAATTCGTGCCCGAATGGTTCGGCGCCATTTTTCTGATCTGCATGCTGGGCGCGGCCATGTCCACGCTCAGTTCGCAGTTCCATGCCATGGGGACCGCCGCAGGCCGGGATCTCTACGAGGGTTCGCTGCGCGGCAGGGGGAATTCGCTGGTCATCAACCGGTTCGGCATGCTTGTCGCGATTGTGGTCAGCACCCTCATTGCCTGGGGCACCACCGGACTGCCCGAGGCCGAAGGGATTATCGCGAAATTCACCACGGTGTTTTTTGAGTTGACCAGCGCGGCGTTTCTGCCCATGTATGTCGGTGCGCTTTTCCTGCGCAACATGCCGAAGCGCGCGGCGGTGGGCGGCATGGTGGCCGGCGCGGCCGCCTGGTTTGTCTGGAGCTTTTTCATCCATGGCAATGCCGCGTTCTTCCTGCTGTGCAAGCTGTTTTTCGGCGTGGACACACTGGTTGCGGGAACGGCCCTGGCGGGCTGGTCGCGCGTGGGCACCACGCTGGTGGCCCTGCCGTTTTCCATCCTGGTGACCGCGTTGCTGTGGGTGACAGACAGGAAGCGGTCGGCATACGCCAAAGCCCACATCGAAAAATGTTTTGAGGGGATTTAGTGCTTTGACTTTCCGATAACCGGGCGTGAAACCGCAACCTATTCTCGGGACGCCGGCATGTGCAGCGGCATGTACAGCGGCATGTGCCGGTGCTCCCAGCCCGCGCGGCGGTCGGCGGGCTGCCGGCAAGCCAGCGCCCAGGTGTCTGTCGCGTTGCTTTCGAGTGTCAGCAGGGCCTGGATCAGCGGCTGGGGATACCGTCCCCACTGCGACGACTTTCCCAGAACGGGCAGGGTGGCGGCGCGCCGCATGTCTGCGAGCAACGCGCGTCCGCTGTCCCGAAACCCCAATACCCTGATGTATTGCGCATGACCCGCCGCACGCAGGTCGCGCGCGAGCGCTTCCGTCATTCCCAGCAGGATCGCGGCCAGCAGGCGCTGGATGCGGGTGCGCGGATACCGGCTGGTGGCCGCTGCGGAGACAAGCTGCCCATAGGTCTGCGCATCTGCGGCCGCGTGTTTGACGCGCTGGATGAGGCCGGGTTCAAGGTCGGGAAGCTGTGAGAACTGCTCCGGCGATCCGGTCCGCAGCCGCTGCAGCAGCATCGGAAGAAACAGGTCGGGACCGACGGGCCCCCGGCCGGCCGCGATTTCGCGCGAGAGGATGTCAAGGGTGGTCGCCGGCACGGCGGTCCGCAGAAGCGCCGGATCTGCGGCCGGTTGCAGGAGCGCCCGCCGGATTGCCGTGGCACTGGGGTAGCTGCCCGAGAACTCCGGATCATTGTAGCCATGTCCCCGGCGCGCCAGCGTAAAGGGGATCATGCGGCTGTTTTGGCGGCGCAGGGCCTTCAGATACGCCACCGCGAGGATGTTGTTGGGACTTCGCACCGCCTCGAGCACCGCGGCCTGTGGGACGCCGCCGACCGTTTCCGGTGGCGGATCCCCGTGCGACAGCCATTGTCCGAGCGCCTTCTCCCGCGCCGCGGCAAAAGACAGGCCCTGATCCAGCTCCTCCCGGAGCAGCCGGCGGTAGGCGGGCGGCTCGTCGGCCAGAATGGCGGCGGCTGCCGCCAAGGGCGCGAGCTCGCCGGATTCGGAGCCAAAACAGATCCGATCCACAATGCCGCTGGCGTTGAGCACGGAGACCGCGCCGGCGGCAAAGCTTTCGGCCGAGGCGCAGGCAAAGGCCGCCGGGAGCTCGAGCACCACGTCCGCGCCGCCGGCCAGTGCCATCTCCACCCGGGCTTGCTTGTGCAAGCACGCGGGTTCGCCGCGCTGCACAAAGGCCCCGCTCATCACGCAGACCGTGTGGGTGGCCCCGGTGGCCGCCGCGCTGGCGCGCAGCTGATATTGATGCCCATTGTGAAAAGGGTTGTATTCTGCAACAATACCCTGTACGATACGCATGGGAGAAGACCTTTCCGTTTTGCCGCACGGGTTTGGCAAACATGGTGGCGGCGCGGCGCTGCCGTTTTCCGCCCGCGATTGCGCGGACGGGCTTCGGATGTCTCCCATGATGGCGCACGCGGGGGCTCCTGTCAACGCGCAGGCCGAGAATTGGCAGTTGCCACACGCCAGGCCGCGTGGTATAATGCTGTTGGTTTGGAACGGTTGTGACGGAAGAGTGGGAGTGCCCACTCTTTGCGTTTGTTTGCACATCTGTGGGTGTGTCGGCACGCATGGCACACCACAATCCCTTTTCCGACAGGAGGTTGGATGACAAAAAGCGAACTGCTCGCGCTGGTCCGTGGAACGGCCGCGCAAGCCGCAGAAGAGGCCGGATGCGAACTGGTGGACGTTGAATTCCTCAAGGAAGGCGCCCACTGGTATTTGCGCGTTTTCATCGACAAGGAGGGCGGGGTGTCACTCGAGGACTGCGAGGCGGTCAACGGACCGGTGAACCGGATGCTCGATGAGAAGGATCCCATTGAACAGCCGTTTTTCCTGGAAGTGTCCTCGCCCGGTCTGGAGCGGCCGCTGAAGACCCCGCGCGATTTCGAAAAGGCCATGGAGACCCTTGTGGCGGTCAGCCTGTACCGTCCCATCGACGGCGCGCGGCATCTGGAGGGAATTCTCAAGGGACACGACACCGACAGCGTCGTGCTCGACATGGCGGGTCAGCTGTGTACCATCGCCAGGGCCGATATTGCCAAGATCAATCGTAAATTTGTGTTCTGACGGAATTCGTCCGAATTGTGGAACCGTGGACGGGAGGATTGACAGGATGAGCGCTGAACTGATTCACGCACTCGAACAACTCGAAAAGGAAAGAGGCATTTCAAAGGATATTCTGATTGACGCCATTGAACAGGCTTTGATTTCCGCCTACAAGAAGAATTTCGGCACCAATCAGAATGTGGAGGTCACCATCGAGCAGAGCACGGGGGAAATCCGTGTGTACGCCCTCAAGACCATTGTGGACGAGGTGATGGATCCCGCCGAGGAGATGTCAATCGATCAGGCCAAGCGGTTTGGCGCGGATTTTGAGGTTGGCGACATGGTCGAGGTGGAGGTGACGCCGCGCAAGTTCGGCCGCATCGCCGCCCAGACGGCCAAACAGGTTGTGATGCAGCGCATCCGGGAAGCGGAGCGCGAAATTGTCTTCGGGGAGTTCGCCAGCCGTGAGGAAGACATTCTCACCGGCGTGGTCTCCCGTTTCGAGCGTCGCAACGTGGTCATCGATCTCGGCCGGGTGGAAGCCATCCTGCCCCCGGGGGAACAGACACCGGGAGAGCGGTACAACATTCACGACCGCCTGAAGGTGTATGTCATCAATGTCAAGAAGGGAAACCGCAGCCCGCAGATTTATGTGTCCAGAACCCATCCGGGTCTGGTCAAGCGGCTGCTGGAGCTTGAAGTTCCGGAAATCAACGACGGCACGGTGGAAATCAAGACCATCGCGCGGGAGGCGGGTTCCAGAACGAAAATCGCCATCAGCTCCAGAAACGAGAATGTGGATCCCGTGGGCGCCTGCGTGGGACAAAAGGGCAGCCGCATCCGGGCCATCGTCGACGAGCTGCGGGGCGAGATGATCGATGTCATCAAGTGGAGCCCCATCGAGGAAGACTATATCGCCAGCGCGTTGTCTCCGGCCAAGGTGCTGCAGGTGGGTCTTGATGAGGACACGCGGATTGCCCGCGTGGTGGTTCCCGACTTCCAGTTGTCCCTTGCCATTGGCAAGGAGGGGCAGAACGCGCGTCTGGCCGCCAAGCTCACGGGCTGGAAAATTGACATCAAGAGCGAGACGCAGATGCGGCAGCTGCTCGAAATGCAGCTGTTCAGCGGCGGCGGCGACCTGTACGGTGACGGGGAAGACGAACTCTACGACGGAACCGGGGGGCTGTTTGGCGAAGTGGAGACACTTGGCGCACCGGATGAAGCGGAGGATGGCGAATACCTGGACGAACAGGCCGAGGCCGAAGCCGGGGGCGACACCGGGCGCCGTGAGGACGCAGACGCATGAAGACAAGGAAAATTCCGATGCGTCGCTGCATCGGTTGCCGGGAAATGCGCGAGAAGCGATCCCTGATTCGCATTGTCAGAAGTGCGGAGGGCGTTGTTTCCGTGGATCCCACCGGCAGGATGAATGGCCGCGGCGCCTATCTGTGCCGCGACATGGCATGTTATGAAAAAGCCCGCAAGGCCCGGGCGCTCAACCGGGAGTTCTCGGCGGAAATCCCCGAGACCGTGTATGAGGAAGTGGCCGCACAATTGGAGGCTCATGTCGGAAAATAAGGTATACGGCTGGCTGGGGCTTGCCCGCAAGGCAGGCAGGCTCGTCGCGGGAGACGCGCTCTGTGAGGACGCGCTGGCCCGCAGGCGGGCGAAGCTGGTGGTGATGGCGAAGGATGCGGGACACAACACAAGGGAACGATTCGCGGGGCTGTGCGAAAAGGCCGGGGTGGATCTGCTGCCGTTTGGCACAAAAGAAGCACTGGGACACCGGCTCGGACGGGATGCCTACGCGGTGGTCGCCGTTCTGGATCGCTCCTTTGCGGATCAAATCCGCAGATGTATGGACGGTGAACACAATGTAAATGGCAATCAAGCACACGGGGGTGACACAGTTGAGTAAAAAAATTCATGAGCTTGCGAAGGAACTGAATGTGACGAGCAAGCGTCTCATGGAAAAGCTTCAGGAAATCGACATTCATCCGAAGAGCCATATGAGCACGCTCGAGGAAGGGGATCTGGACAAGCTGTACAAGCACATCGGCGTTGTCCGGAAAGCCAAGGGCGAGTCTTCACAGGGCGCTTCCGATGCGGATGCCCACGCTGAGGCGCCGGAAACGGTCAAAAAACGTGTCGGCCCCCGGATTATCCGGAAAACCGAGGTCATCGTCCATGAGACGGAAGACTGGTCTTCTCCTGCGCCGGCAGGCAGGCGTCCGGGTGCTGATCGCAAGGAAATTGTCCGTTCGGCCAGCAATTCGGACGGTCTGATGGCCGGTTACGTTCGCGGTGGCCGGGGCGGTTCGGAAACCGTGGTGCGTCGCCGCGCCAAGACGGCGGAGCCGGAACCGCAAAAGCAAAAGGAAGAAGAAACACCGGTGCCGGATGCGGCGATTGCGCATGCGGAGCGGGTGGCCATGCCCGAGGGCGAAGTCCTCGGCATCAAGAAGATTTCCCGTGCCGAGCGCATGGCGCGGGAAGAGGCCGAGGCCGCGCGGGAAGCGGCGCGCGAGGCAGCGCGTGAGGCCAGGCTGCAGGCGGAGAACGAGGAACAGGCAGCGGCTTCCGAGGCGGCGCCGGTTCGTGAACAGAAACAGGAAGCATCGCCCGAAAAGGCGGCACCGGCGCCGGTGGAACAGCTTTCGGATGCGGCTGCCGCATCCGGTACAGCCACAAAATCCGTGGCGGAGGACACATCCTTGCAGCAGACATCCAAAGACAGCGCAACCATGGAGAAACCGGTGGACGAGAAGCCTGCCGGCAAGCAGAAGGTTGAAACCGAATCCGCCGCCACACCGGCCGCAAGGGCGGCGCATGGCGGTGGAACTGTCGTCCGGCCGCACGCGGCCGGACATACAGGTGCCACGGCAGCACCCCGGCGTGAAGGCCAGGGTGGCGCTGTCATCCGTCCCGCAGGCGCGGCAGCGCCCAGACGCGAGGGTCAGGGCGGCGCGGTCATCCGCCCGGCCGGCACCGGACCGGCAGCGCCCCGGCGTGAAGGCCAGGGTGGCGCGGTCATCCGCCCGGCGGGTTCGGCAGGTGCCGGTCCCCGTCCGTACAACGATCGGCCATACAACGATCGGCCCTATGGCGATCGGCCGTATCCGCCGCGCGGCGCGCAAGGCGGACCCGGTGGCCCCGGAGGCCGTCCCTACCCGCCACGCGATGGCCAGAGTGGTCCTGGTGGCCCCGGTGGCCCGGGCAGTCGCCCCTATCCGCCGCGCAGCGCGCAAGGCGGCCCCGGCAGCCGTCCCCCCATGGGTGGACGTCCGCCATATGGCCGTCCCGGCGAGGGCTACGACAAGGATGGTCCGGAGCGTCCGGCATATGGTTCGCGCCCGGCCGGCCCCGCCCGCAACACGGACAAGCCCAGCCCCTTGGAGACCAAGGCCCCGGTCCGCGGGGAACGGCGGTCCATGTCCGCGGTGGACAGGCAGCGTGAAGCCAAGAAGAATTCCAAGCTCGAGTCCTCCCGTCCCGTTGCGCCCACACCCGGCGGCGCCGGCAAGTTCCGCCCCACGGTGGACATCGTGGGACAAAAGGGCAGCGTTCAGGACATGTACTCGGATGAGTTTGTCATCAACGCGTTCTACAACGACCAGCAGGAGGCCATCAACGCCAAGCGCGCGGAGAAGCGCATCCGTCGCGGACGTGCGGATCAGCGTGCCAAGCACATTCCCCCGAAGGCTGTCCTGACGGAGATCACGGTCGGCGAGTCCATCACCGTCAAGAATCTGGCGGAAGCCCTGAAAAAGACGGCCGCGGATGTCATCAAGCGCCTGTTCATCATGGGCAGCGTGGTGACCGCCAACCAGGAGGTCGATTTTGACACGGCCGAAATCATCGCGAGCGAGTATGGCGTCAAGGCCATCAAGGCCAAGGTGGTCAGCGCCGAGGAAATCCTCTTTGACGACAGTGATGACAACCCCGAATCGCTTGAACCCCGTGCGCCTGTCGTGGTGGTCATGGGGCATGTCGACCACGGCAAGACCTCGCTGCTCGACGCCATCCGGGAAGCCAACATCGCCGAGGGCGAGGCCGGCGGCATCACCCAACACATCGGCGCGTACACCGTGCATCAGCACGACCATGACATCACCTTCCTGGACACCCCCGGCCATGAGGCCTTCACCGCCATGCGTGCCCGCGGCGCGCAGGTCACCGACATCGCCATCATTGTGGTGGCGGCCGATGACGGCGTGATGCCGCAGACCGTGGAAGCCATCAATCACGCGAAAGCGGCTGGCGTTTCCATCATCATCGCCATCAACAAAATCGACAAGCCCAACGCGAACCAGGATCGTGTGAAGCAGGAGCTCACCCAGCATGGCATCGTCATCGAGGAGTGGGGCGGCGACGTTCCGGCCGTGCCGGTGTCCGCCAAACAGCGCCAGAATATCGATCAGCTGCTGGAAATGGTGCTGCTGACCGCGGATCTGCTCGAACTGAAGGCGGATCCCACAAGGCAGGCCAAGGGCACCGTGGTGGAAGCCCGGCTTGACAAGACCAAGGGCCCCATTGCCACCCTGCTGGTGCAGCGCGGCACCCTGAATGTCGGCGACGCCATTCTGTCGGGGTCCACCTTCGGCCACATCCGCGCGATGACCAACGACAAGGGACGCCGCATCAAGGATGCCGGTCCCTCCGTGCCGGTGGAAATCACCGGTCTGGACACCGTGCCGGAGGCCGGCGAGCTGTTCTATGTGGTACAGGACGAGCGTGTCGCCAAGGATTTGGCGGAGCGTCGCGCCATGGAGACCCACATGAAGGCCATCGGCAGCCGCAACCGCGTCACGCTGGACGATCTGTTCAACCAGATTCAGTCCGGCAAGGTGGAGGAGCTCAACCTCATCGTCAAGGCCGATGTGCAGGGCTCGGTGGAGGCCATCAAGGCAACGCTGACCAAGATGAGCACCGACAAGGTGAAGGTCCGCGTCATCCACGACGCGGTCGGTTCGGTCACGGAATCGGACATCACGCTGGCGCAGGTGGCCAACGCCATCATCATCGGCTTCAATGTCCGCCCCAGCCAGAACATCACAAGCATGGCCGAGGCGGCGGGGGTCGACATGCGGTTGTACCGCGTCATCTACGAGGCGGTCAACGACGTCGAGAAGGCCATGAAGGGCCTGCTGGCGCCCACCTTCAAGGAAGTGGTGGATGGACATATCGAAATCCGCCAGCTGTTCAAGGTTTCGAATGTGGGAACCATCGGCGGCGCGTATGTGCTCGACGGCAAGGTCAACCGCAACTCGGAAATCCGCGTGGTCCGCGAGGGCATCGTGGTGCACGAGGGCAAGCTCGCCTCGCTCAAGCGTTTCAAGGACGACGTGCGGGATGTGGCGGCCGGATATGAGTGTGGTGTCATGATTGAGAAATTCAATGACATCCAGGAAGGCGATATTGTGGAGGCCTTCCATCAGGAACAGGTGGAGGTGTGAGCCTCGCCGTCCGGCACGTTGTCGCCAGGCGATGACGTGCCGCTTGCGGGGGCGCACAGGAAACGGGGGCATCCGGAAGGCCGCAGGCGCTCCGGGTGCCTTTTGTTCGCAACGGACAGGGCAGGGAACCCCGCCTTGGTCCAGGGGAGGAAACATGGATAGAATTGACCGCATATCGGAGGAGGTTCGCCGCGAACTTTCCGACATCATCCAGAATGAGGTGCGCGATCCCAGGCTGCCGGAGTTTGTGTCCGTCACCGCGGCACGGGTCACCAAGGATCTCAAGCACGCCAAGGTTTTCGTGTCCGTACTGGGAACCCCTGAACAGAAGCAGGAGGCCATCCAGGCCCTGGTTCACGCGGCGGGATTCATCCGCCGGGCGGTGGGACAGCGGGTGCGCATCCGGTATACGCCGGAACTGCATTTTGAACTGGACGATTCCATCGAGCATGGCATCCGGATCAACCAGCTGATTGCGCAGACCATGGCCAAGCCGGCGTCCTCCGGCGCGGAGGCTGCGACGGACAATGGGGAAGCCGCGGACGACGTGGCGGAGGACATGGACGACACCGCGGAGGAAGCGGACGACGTGGTGGATGCAACGGACGACGCGTCGGATGACGTGACGGATGAAACGGACAGCACACCGGAGTAACCCGGCATCACCCCGGAGG
>JAEWSN010000083.1 GCA_023459915.1 Bacillota bacterium | reverse complement strand
GGAGTGACACGACTCGAACGTGCGACCTCTTGCACCCCAAGCAAGCACTCTAGCCAGAACTGAGCTACACCCCGAAGGCACGAGTGTCATTATACCGGAAAGCCAATGCCAATTCAAGAGCGAACCGCGCGATTTTTCAGTAAGTGTTGTTTTGCGGTTTTCCCGGTTTCAATGCGGATTTCATGTGGGATAATCCCACTGGAGTCCTTGTGTCAAGTCAAGGGCTTCCGGTATGATGGGAAATGTGGTAATGTTTTCTAGAAAGGTGGCAGCCATGCGCATCCTGATTGCGGAGGATGACTTTGTCGGTCGCAAACTCCTGCAGAAATTCCTCATCCAGTATGGTACCTGTGAAATCGCCGTCAATGGCCGTGAGGCGCTGGATGCTTTTTTGGCGGCCCACAGGGAGGGAAAACCCTACCGGCTCATCTGCCTGGACATCATGATGCCGGAAATGGATGGGATTGAAGTGCTCAGGGCCATTCGCGCCCATGAGCGCAAACAGGGCATCCCCGGCGGGGAACGGGCGAAGGTGATTGTGACCACGGCACTCAACGATCGCCGCACCATGGCCCAGTCCGAGGAGTCCGGGTGCGAGGCGTATGCCTGCAAGCCCATCGATCTGGTCAAGCTGCGAGGCGTGATGCGGGAACTGGGTTTTTCCGATGGGACATGATTGTCGCGACTGAAAGGTTTTTCAGGCGTGGATGATAAATTTTGGTGGAGGACAAAGACATGAGTGTGGACAAGGGATTGGCAAATGCCAAAAAATTGGGCGGCGATTTCAAGAAGTTCATCATGAAGGGCAATGTGGTCGATCTGGCCGTGGCGGTCGTCATTGGTGGTGCGTTCGGCAAAATCGTCGCCTCGCTGGTCAATGACATCCTGATGCCGTTGATCGTGCTCATCACCGGTCAGAACAGTCTCAGCGCGCTGTCCGTGACATTGCGCGAGGCGGTGGGGGATGGCGAACCCCTGCTGTGGAAATACGGAAATTTCATCCAGACCGTCATTGATTTTCTCATCATCGCGTTCTGTGTTTTCCTGTTTGTGAAGTTCTTTGAACGGTTCAAGAAGAAGGAGGAAGCCGCGCCCGCCGCGCCGCCGGAGCCTTCTGCCCAGGAAAAACTGCTCACCGAAATCCGTGACGAGCTGCGCAAGCGCGGATGATGACACGAGCCATCGCGCCATTTGGCTGAAGGAATTCAAGAATTTCTTCAAAACAACGCGCATGCGCGGGTTGTTGCACTGGAATCAAAGTTTGACACCGTATCCAAATCATGCTATCATCACCACAAGTCAAACTTGTGATGGGGAAGTAAAGCGCGGCAGGCACTTTCAGAGAGTTGTGGAGGGTGGAATCACAGCAGCACGCGGCGGCGCACAATGGGCCCCTGAAGGCGGAGAGAAAGCGTGGAACCGGCATTTCTGGCTCCCGTGAGTAATGTCCGACGCAATGCCGGCGTTATCGGCAAAGGGCGTGTTGGCGCCCGGCGAATCAGTATCAAGGTGGCATGCAGACGAAGGTCTGTCCTTGTAAGGACAGACCTTTTTTGATCTCCTCGGCACTGAACCGGAGACGTGAACGCGCCCGATGTCCCGACGGCCAATGGTCTGTTGGGAAGAAAGGCGGAACAAGATGATATTTCCATCCTTGGCACAGGCCATCCAACTCGGCGCCGGGAACACGTTTGTTCCCATCGTGCTCGAAACGGTGGCGGACATGGAAACCCCCATCAGCGTCTTCAAACGGTTCAAGGACATCAGCCCCTATTGCTTCCTCCTCGACAGCGTGGAGGGCGGAGAAAAATGGGCACGGTATTCCTTCATTGGCCGGGATCCCCTGCTGACCCTGCGCATACAGGGGCAGGAAGCCTTGCTGGAACGCCGCGACGGTCATGTGGAACAGCTGTCCGGCAACCTCTTCGACATGGTCCGTGACGTGATGGCCCGGTACAAGGGCGCGCGCCTGGCCGGTGTTCCCCGGCTTTCGGGCGGGGCGGTCGGCTTTTTCGGGTACGATCTGGTGCGCAGCGTGGAACGGCTGCCCAATCCGCCGCCGGACACATTGCATGTTCCGGATGCCCATTTCATGATTTGTGACGAGATGATTGTCTTTGATCATCTGCGACAGAAGCTCCAGCTGATTGTCAACATGCGAACCGACGGGGAGATGGCCCACAACTACGAACGGGCGGTATCCCGGTTGCAGGCGATTGAGCGGACCATCCTCGATTCCGGACATGCGGTCGCCGGCGCGCGCATCCGGCGGAACTGCCATGTGGGCCCGCTGGTGAGCGAAACCGGCCGGGAGGCCTACATGGCCATGGTGGAGAAGGCCAAGCGGCACATCGTGGACGGCGACATTTTTCAGATGGTTCCCTCGCGGCGGATGTCCGTGGAGACCGATGCCGATCCCTTCGATGTCTATCGCGTGCTGCGGGTGAACAACCCGTCTCCCTACATGTATTTCCTGAAATTCGACAGCTATCACATCGTTGGCGCCTCCCCGGAAATGTTGGTCCGGTTTGAGGACGGCATGGTGGAAACCTGCCCCATCGCCGGCACGCGGCCACGCGGCGCCACGCCGGAGGAGGACGCGCGGCTGGAGGCGGAGCTGCGCAACGATGAAAAGGAAGTTGCCGAGCACATGATGCTGGTGGATCTGGGGCGCAACGATATCGGAAAGATCGCCCGGTTCGGCACGGTGAAGCCGGTGGATCTGATGAAGGTGGCCCGCTATTCCCATGTGATGCACCTGACGACCCTGGTTCAGGGACAGGCGCGGGAGGGTGTGACGGCGTTCGACGCGCTGCGGGCGGTTTTGCCGGCCGGTACCCTGTCCGGCGCGCCGAAGATACGCGCCATGGAGCTCATCGACGAGATGGAGCCCTCCCGTCGGGGCCCATACGGAGGCGCCATCGGGTACTTCTCCTTTGACGGCAATCTGGATTCCTGCATCACCATCCGCACGCTCCTGTTCAAGGACGGGCGCGCGTATCTGCAGGCGGGAGCCGGCATTGTGGCTGATTCCGTGCCGCATGTGGAATTTGAGGAGACACAGAGCAAGGCGGGCGCGCTGCTGCGCGCGCTGGCCGAGGTCGGGGGTCAGACCCCAACGCCACAGTGGGGTCAGGCCCCCTCAACCGGGATGGAGGTTCAGGTATGATTCTCATCATCGACAATTATGACTCGTTCACCTACAACCTCTACCAGTATGCCGGCATGATTCACCCGGAGGTGCGCGTGGTTCGGAACGACACGCTGGACATCCCCGGCGTCCTCGCCCTGGCACCATCCCATGTGCTGATCTCTCCCGGGCCGGGTTATCCGGCAGACGCCGGCATCAGCATCGAGGCGGCACGCCGGCTGGGGACGGCATGCCCGGTGCTGGGCATCTGTCTGGGACATCAGGCCATCGGGGAGGCGTTCGGCGGCACCATCACCCGTGCGCCCGGGGGGCCGGTGCACGGCAAACGCGGCCGCGTCAAGGTGGTGGATCCGACGTGCCCGCTGTTCGAGGGGCTGCCCGGGGAAATGACGGTGGGTCGGTATCATTCCCTGGTGGTGGATCAGGACACGCTTCCGGAAGCCCTGGCTGTGACGGCCCGGACGCCGGACGGTTTGATCATGGGGTTGCGGCACAAGACGCTGCCGGTGTACGGGGTGCAGTTCCATCCCGAATCGCTGCTGACAGCGGAGGGCATGCGGATGATGGAGAATTTTTTGAAGGGTTGAAGCGGTTGGCTTCGGGAAGGACGGCAGGGATGAAGGCATTGATTCAGAAATTGATGATGGGAGAGCACTTGACAACGGACGAGGCGCGCGCGGCGATGGAAACCATGATGGATGGCGGGGCGACCGCCTCCCAGGTCGCGGCGTTTCTGACGGCGCTGCGCATGAAGGGCGAAACCGTGGAGGAGATTTCCGCGTTCGCCCGTGTGCTGCGCGACAAGGCCAGCCGGGTGCACACGCCGGGCGCGGCCATCGACATCGTGGGAACCGGCGGCGACGGCGCCAACACCTTCAATATTTCCACGGCCACCGCGTTTGTGACCGCGGCCGCCGGCATGCCGGTGGCCAAGCACGGCAACCGCGCGGCGTCGAGCCTGTGCGGCACGGCGGACGTGCTGGAGGCGTTGGGGGTGAACATCACCCTGTCACCTGCCCGGGCGGCGGCCTGTCTGGCTCAGACGGGCATCTGCTTTCTTTTCGCCCAGGCCTACCACAGCTCCATGCGGCATGTGGCCCAGACGCGCCGGGAAATGGGTGTGAGAACGGTGTTCAACCTTGTCGGCCCCTTGTCGAATCCGGCGTTTGTGGGGTACCAGCTGCTGGGCGTTCCCACGGACGAGCTGGTGCAGCCCATGGCCGAGGTGCTGGCCAACCTGGGACTGACCCACGCGCTGGTGGTGCATGGAGAGGATGGTCCGGACGAGATCACCCTCGGCGGGTCCACACTGGTGGCGGAGGTGAAGGATGCCAAGGTGACCCGTTACCGGATTTCGCCCGAAGATTTTGGTTTTCAGCGACAGCCGATCTCGGCCATCCGGGGTGGAGACGCGCAGGAGAACGCGGCCATTCTCCGAAATGTGCTGGCAGGCCTGCCCGGACCCCACCTCGACGTGGTCTTGCTCAACGCGGGCGCCGCGCTGTATGTGGCGGACCGCGCTGGTTCCATGGAGGCGGGCATCGCGCTGGCCCGTGAGGCGGTGGCCTCCGGCAGGGCGATGCAGGTGCTGGACGACTACATCCGGGCTTCGCGCATCGGGGAGGTCGCGTCATGATTCTTGATGACATCGTGGCGGCCAAAAGGCGGCAGCTGGCGGACGAAATGCGGCAGATGTCCCTTGCGACACTGGAAAAGGCCGCGCTGGCCGCGCCGCCGGTTCGGGATTTTGAGGGTGTGTTGCGGCAAAAAGGCGTTTCCATCATCGCCGAGGTGAAAAAGGCGTCCCCGTCGAAGGGCCTCATCGCGCAGGACTTTGCGCCGGTCGAAACGGCCGGCGCGTATGAAGCCGGCGGCGCGGATTGTGTGTCCGTGCTGACCGAGCGGCAGTTCTTTCTGGGGTCGGACGAGGTGTTGCGGCAGGTTCGCGATGCGGTGTCGCTGCCGGTGCTGCGCAAGGATTTTCTGGTGACCGAGTTCCAGATTTTGCAGGCGCGGGCCATCGGTGCGGACGCGGTGCTGCTGATCGCGGCCATTCTGGATGACCGTGCGCTGGCGGGGCTTCGGAAACTGGCGGTTTCGCTGGGGATGGCCGTGCTGATGGAGGCGCACACCACGGAGGAGGCCAAACGGCTGGTGCAGGCCGGCGGCACCCTCATCGGCATCAACAACCGCGACCTGACCACATTTTCAGTGGATTTGCACACGTTTGGCCGGGTAAGGACCGTTCTTCCGGGAGGCTGTGTGGCGGTTGCCGAAAGCGGCATTCACAAGCCCGGGGACGTGGCCCTGCTGCGTGACGCCGGATGCGACGCCATTCTGGTCGGGGAATCCCTGATGCGGTCCGGCGATCCCGTCCGCACACTGGCCGCATTCCACCATGCCGGAGGGCGGGGGGATATGGTATAATCGGGGTCTGACCCCCAGAAGCCACTTCAGGGGGTCAGACCCCGGGGAATGC
>JAEWSN010000082.1 GCA_023459915.1 Bacillota bacterium | reverse complement strand
GGATAGCCCGGCGCGGCCGGCGGCCGGCCGACGCAGGCCGCACAGGGCCCCGGCGGCACGGCGGGCCCGGCGCCCATGGCCGGATATCCCGCCAGACCGGAAGCCCCCATGACCACCCAATCGTTTGGACGAAATCCGGCACAAATGGGTTACCGGGCACCGGAGCAGGCGCCCGCACGCCCTTCCACCGCTTATCACACGCAAGCCCCCATCGGGTTTGTACAACCGGTGGAGAACAGAAGCATCGTCCCCGCAGGACAGGTGATGACCCTGCCGCCGCAGGAGCCGGCCAGACAGGACGCGAACCCGATGGCGCGCAGGCCCCGCGAAGAGAAACGCGAAACCGCCCAGGTGCCGCCGGCCCAGCCTGAAATGGCTTCCACGGCATCGGTTCAGTCAGGGGAAGTGCCGACGGGACCATCGCAGCCGGTGATGCCGGAGACGCAGCCCGTCACGGATTTTTCCATGGAGGATGACGGATTCGCCGAATTCACGATAGAATGAGGGATGCGGACAGGGTGGCCTGTCCGCATTCGCTGTGCGCAAGGAGGATGCCATGTCGGAGAAAATCCTGATTGTGGAAGACGAAACGCAAATCGCCCGGTTTCTGGAACTGGAGCTGACACATGAAGGGTACGAAGTGGAGGTCTGCAAGGATGGGCGGTCCGGCTGCGAACGGGCTCTCGAGGGCGGCATTGATTTGCTGATTCTCGATCTGATGCTGCCGTTCATGTCCGGCATTGAGGTTTGCCGGCGCGTGCGGCGGGTGTCCGATCTGCCCATCATCATGCTGACGGCCAAGGACGATATCTCCGACAAGGTGACCGGGCTCGATTCCGGCGCGGACGATTATGTGACCAAGCCGTTTGCCATTGAGGAGTTGCTCGCGAGGATCCGGGTCGCGCTCAAGCGTCGGCAGGCAGGGGCCGCGAACGGCAACGGCGCCCCGGCGGAGGACAACCTGACGGTGGGCCGGCTGACGGTTGCCAAAAAGCAGCACCGCGTGACCTTTGGAGATGAGGAGATCGCGCTGTCCAAGAAGGAATACGACCTGTTGTTGTTCCTGATGGAGAACAAGGACATCGTCCTGGATCGCGAGAAACTCATTGAGAAGGTCTGGGGGTACGATTTCATGGGTGACACGAATGTGACGGACGTCTACATCCGCTATCTGCGCAGCAAAATTGATCAGCGCTTTGGCGTGAATTTTATCCGAACCGTACGCGGTGTTGGGTATCTGTTTGAAGGAAAGGAACACGGATGAGGATGGGAGGGCTTTTTTCCGGAAAAGGCAAGAAGGACCGGAAAGCCAATTCTTCCCGGCAGGAGAGCGCGGTGCAGTCACAAATGCCCCCGCTTTTTGTTGTCGATCCCGTTTCAAAAGATGATGTGCCGGCACCCGGGCGAACGCCTGGCGCCGGGACGACCGGACCCGGGCAGGCCGGAGACCTGCGGACCACCGGGACGACCGGACCCGGGCAGGCCGGAGACCTGCGGACCACCGGGAGCATCCGTGAGGCCCATGAGGCACGCGAAGGTCGTGAGGCACGCGAAGACCGTGGGGGCCGCAAGTCCGATGAAACGCGCGACGGGCGTCGCGCGAATGCGCGCAAGGTACCGCCGCTGCGCGACCGCCGCATGCAGCGGGTTTCCATGGCCAAAAAAATATCCGCCAATTATGTGCGGATGTTCACCAACTGGTCCTATGGCATCATCACCCTGCTGTTTGTCCTGAGCATGTCACTCAACGGATTGTTTTATTATGACAATCTGGCCCGGACACGTCAGGCCATTGAACAGAGTCCGGTGCTTCAGACCATCCTGTCGGGAGAGGAACGGGCGGAGGGGTCCCTGTCTGTGGCAACCAGCCCGCTGGTGCCTCTTGAGGATGCCTATGTCGTCGTGGACGATCAGGGTCGGGTGCTCCTGCACAAGACGGAAGAGCACCTAAAACTGGACATTCCACTTGTCACGGGAGATTTGACCACCGGCCCCTTCCCGTTCAGGTTCCAGCTGCGTGACAACCGGCTGTGGCTCGGGGTGTCAACGCAGGCTTTTCCGGCAGGACAAGCCACGCCGGTATTCTTCCGCTACGCGGCGGATATCACGCTGCGCGTCATGGAAACCGTGGGGCTTTTCTGCATCGGGTTCGTGCTGGCCACGTTCGGCATCGGGGTCATCAGCCTCAAGGGCCGGCTGTCCACGCGGAAAACCCTGCGCCGCATCGACGAGCTGACCGCAAAAATCAGCGCCATCTCCTCCCAGAACCTGAACCTGCGGCTCACCGTCAGTGATGCCACCGATGAACTGGTGGATTTGGCGGTCACCTTCAATCAGATGATGGAACGGCTCGAGCGCGCCTACGGCAAGCAGAACCAGTTTGTGTCCGATGCCTCCCACGAGCTGCGCACGCCCATTTCCGTCATCCAGGGCTATGCCCGCATGCTGGAGCGTTGGGGCAAAAGCGACCCGGCCATTCTGGATGAGGCCATCAGCGCCATCAGCAAGGAGAGCCGGAACATGCAGGATCTCGTGGAGAAGCTGCTGTTCATCGCCCGAAACGATCGGGACAGCCTGGTGCTGGTGATGGCGCCGTTCAATCTCTCCGACATGATGAAGGAGCTCGGCCGGGAGACCGCCATGCTCGAAACCGGCCACCGGCTCATCTGCCAGGTGCAGGACGGCATCCACATCACCGGAGACAGAAATCGCCTGAAGCAGGCCCTGCGCGTGTTTGTGGACAACGCCCTGAAGTATACCGAGAAGGGCGGGGCCATTACCCTGCGGCTGCTGCTGCGCGACGGGGTGGCGGAAGCCACGGTGCTGGATACGGGCATCGGCATCCCCGAACAGGATCTGCCCAATGTGTTCGACCGGTTTTACCGTGTGGATTCCGCGCGGGAACGCAATACGGGCGGACACGGGCTGGGCCTGTCCATCGCGCGCATCATCGTGCTGCGCCACAACGGCCGCATCACGGTTGGCAGCAAGGTGGGCGCGGGAACGCGGTTCACCGTGAAGCTGCCGCTGCGCGTCAAGGACTTGGCGCGGTCCACGGTGGGGCCGCTGCCCAACCGGCAGGAGGACTGCACATGAACCGCGACACACATTGTCGACAGGAGCAGATGCCATGAACCGTGACAAATTGCTGGGATTCGCACGCAATCCCGAGGACAGGCTGATGCTGTCGCGTCTGGCCGACAAGCTGGTGCAGGCGCAACGCGCCTCCAGGGTCACCTGGTCCACTTTTTTGGATCCCCGCCAGCGGGAGATGGCGGAGGCCGCACTGGACGCGGTGCTTGAGGAAGATGATGTTTCCGTCCGGATTGATGGGGGATATGAGGGCGCGGAGCGTGTCCTGGTTGGGTTTGTGCCCGAGGTGGGCTGGGAGGTGGACGACAATCCGCCGATTGTGCTGGTTCAGGCCAGGACCTCCGGCCGCGGCGACGGAAAGCCGCTCACCCATCGAGACTGGCTGGGCTCACTCATGGGACTTGGTTTGAAGCGCGAAACCATCGGGGACATCCTGGTGATGCCGGAGGGCGCGGATTTGCTGATGCTCGCGGATGTGGGCCGGATTGTCATTTCGCAGCTGGCGCAGGTGGGGGCCGAACGTGTCACGCTGACGCAAGCCGAACCGGACGCGATTCGAGTGCCGGAGCGGGGCACCCGTGAAATCCGGGCCACGGTGATGTCCCTGCGCCTGGATGCCGTGGCGGCTGCGGCATTTTCCGTTTCCCGTTCCCGCATGGCCGACTGGATACGCGCGGAAAAGGTATCGTTGAACTGGGAGGTCCAGACCAGCCCGGCGGCAATAGTCAAACCCGGCAGCACCCTGTCCCTGCGGGGAAAAGGGCGCGCCGTGCTGGCCGAAGTGGGCGTTGTTTCCCGAAAAGGACGCACGGGGATTGTGTTGCAGCGGCTGACATGATGACACCTCAGATGGTCCACTGGTTGGAGACCAGGCCGCGCAGCCGCCAGCCTTCCGCCGTTTGGGTCATCACAAAGGTGAGCGAACGCCAGTCCATCCCGCCGTATGGTTCGGAACCCGCCCAGAAAAAGGTGATGTGGGTATCGTCCGGCCAGGTGTCCTGCGGTGTGGCCATGCCCGAACCCACGACCTCGGTTTCCACAGTGCGTTCCCATTCCCCGCGCTCCCGGTGCGGCGTGAAGAACAGATGCAGCCACTCTGCGCTGGACGCGAGGATGGGAAAGCCGGTGCCGTCATAGTAGCCGAACTGGTGAATCCGCCCGTCAAACGGCAGGGCGAGCCAGCGCCGGCTGTCAAACACGGGCGCGTCTTCGGTGACGAAGCCGTAAATGGCCAGTGTGGTCCCCTTGTCCGGGTCCGCGTATTGCGCAAACAGTTCATACTCTTCATTGGCCAGTGCGGCAAACAGCGCTTCGGCAATGCCTTCGGGGGAGGTGGGGGCAGACCCCGTTTTTGCGCCCGTTTGTGTCAGCGCGCGCTCCTCATTGAGCGTATAGACCCCCTTCAGGCTGTAATGATCCATTTCCACATCCGCTTCTCCGGCGATGGTCACCCGCGCGGTCTTGGCGTTGGGCAGCGAGAGCAGCGTCCGGATGAGTGTGTTCATCCGCATGGTGGCACCGGTGGACCCTTCGTTGAGGAAGAAGCGCATCTCCTCCGACAAATCGGCGGTGACGGTACTGCCTTCCTGCCGAAGTCCGGTGAGGATGATGCCGGTTTGCCGCGCGAGCGCGTCGCGCAACGGCCCATACCCTTCGGCGGCCTGCTGCGCGGAGAGAAACACCGGCTCACAAGTCAGGACCATCTGGTTTTCCTCGTCGTTGGCCACACACAGGGTCGCCGCGATCTCCGGGACCGCCCGCGCCACGGACCAGGTGCCGTCGTTTTGACGTGACAGCTCAAGGGTGACGGCCGCGCGGCGGGTTTCGTCGAATTCGGAGACATGGGAAAGTCGTACCGTCGCGGCGGTCTCTGTTTGTGTCAAAACCGTTGCCTCCGCCGAGGGCAGGCCCTGCCAGGAAGGTGCCCCGATGTCTGTAAACGCGCTGCCTGCCGTGTTTCCATCCCATGAGGGATATGGCGTGAAGATGTCAGGATATCCTGTCATGCTAAAGGCTGATTGGTCCGGCGCGGGGCGATTCATCAGCCGGCTGTAGTCCGGTTCAATACGGTTGTACAGCAGGTACAGCCAGCCGCGGGCCGTATCCGCGGGGGACTCCCAGTTGAAGGTTTCCGTGGAAAAGCTGCGGATCGGCAGCGCGGTGAATCCATTGACCGATTCCTCGTAATGCGACACGCGCACCACGTGGCCGGGGTACTGCATGCGCTCGAACCGGCCGTCGCCGTCCTCGTCCCGGTAGGCGATGGTTCCCGTGTCAACGGCGTAGGGTTCCTGAATCATCAGCTGCAGCGGTTCGCCGGGGACATGACGGTACAGCATCCATTGGCTGTCGCCATAGGTGAGGGAGGAAAAGCCGATGGCGATGTCCCGTGTGTCATACTCGGAAAAGCGTTCGAGCAGCAGCGCGGACACCACGGGGCCTTGCAGGTTGTCCGCCAGGCCTTCCGGGCCGAGCACGCGGCGGGTGACGGGGTCTGACCCCATTGTTCCGGTTGTCACCTGCAGCAGGAGATCCCCGTTTGTGTCCCACAGCAGATAGACGTTTTCAATGGTGCCGTTTCCGTCGAGATCGGCGCTGTCGGAGGCGGCCACGCGCACGCCCGGCGCAAGGCCTTCAGGGGTGGGCAGCTTCTGCAGATAGGTGGTGTTGGGCGGCGGCGTTGCCGTGCCGTTGTCCGTGTTGTTTGCGTCATTGCCGTCTGCATCCGCTTCCGGGTCGGCAGGGCTGGCGTCAGGGTCGGCCGGCTGGTTCGTGGAGGGGGTTGCTGTGGATTCGACAGCCGGCTCGGATGTCGGTGCGGGCGTCGGATCATCGGAGGGGTCGGCGGTCGGTTCCGCGGCGGGTTCGGGGGTCGCTTCCCCGGAAGGTTCGGGAGAGGGTTCTGTTGATGGATCGTTGGCCGATTTCGGGGTTGGTTTCGACGGCGGGACGGATGCGTCCGAGCCGCCGGCATTCTCCGAAACGCTGGCCGGGGTTGCCTCCGGTGTGCTTTCGGCGGGGTCGCCGGAAGCTGTTGGGGAAAGCGTTGCGGCCGGGGACGCGGTGCCCGGCTGGCCGGCGGTGCAGGCCTGCAGCAGCATTGCCGGCACCAGCAGCAGCGCCACGAGCAACGGCAATGGCACCGTGTGGTTCACCCCGCGGCCCTTGTGCTGCGGCAGGCGGGGCTTGCGCGGATTGTTCAGCGTCTTTCGTTGGGGTTCGGATTTGTATGTCATGTTTGCCTCCTGTCCGGTTGGCAGTGGGGACACCCTTGTTTCGGGATGTTTGATGGAGCCCTTTGGCTTTGGACATCGTGGCGGCCGATATGGTAAGATATTGACGGCTTCGCGCGCCGATTTCCGCCGGTGCGCCAGTGGCCGGGTCGTTTGCAGGCAGTGCCGGCATGGCTCCGCCATATACCCATTATACGAAATGGCGGGCCGGTTGGTTCACATTTTTTCCATTGTCATGAGGTGATTCCAGTGCAACAACCCGCAGACGCGAGTTGTGCTGAAGTATCCGAAGCGGTCATCACGCCGGCCGTTGTGGGATCGTGACTCAGGATGAAACTGTTATGGATATGCAACGGCCGGCGTATTGTTTACCCAATTTGACGCGTGTCGTGGAGGTTTTTCATGCCCAATATGAGTTCGCTGACAAAATTTCTCCCGTTTCTCCTGATGCTGGTGGGCCTCATTCTGGCTTTCAATGTGCTTGGCCCCATCGGCGGGGTGGTGGTGCTGATCATCTGCATTGCATGGCTCATCTGGCGCAGACGGGCCTCGCTGCACTACTCCGCCGCGCGGAATTGCTTTGACACCGGGGATATGGAAACCGCCCGTGTGCACATCAAAAAGGCGGTGGCGGCGGAATCGGACAATTCCATCCTGCGCGCCTCCTGCGGGTTCATGTACCTGAAAATGGGGGCGCCCGTGGATGCGGAGCGGATGCTCAATGTCGCGCTCAGCACCGCAAAGACGCCGCGCGAGAAATACAACGCGCAAACCATCATGTCCTTGCTGCTGTGGAAAAAGGGCAAGCTCGACGAGGCCATCGCGATGCTCGAATCCGTGATGGAAAACTACAAGACCAGCACAACCTATGCCACCATGGGCTTTTTCATGATTGCGCGCGGAAACGTGAAAAGAGCGCTCGATTTCAACCGGGAAGCCTACGAATTCAACGGGAAAAATCCGGTGATCCTCGACAATTATGGCAGCGCGCTCATCATGGACGGCGCGTACGAGGAAGCCCTGAAAATCTATGGGGAACTGATGCCCCTCAAACCCACGTTCCCGGACGCCTATTTCAATCTGGCCCGCCTGTTTGAGGCGCTGGGCCGAAACCAGGAGGCGCTGGACATGTACCAGACCGCCGCCAGCCGCAAGTTCTGGTACACCAGCACCATCACGCGGGAAGAGGTGGATGAGCACCTCGAGGCGCTGGAAGAGAAGATGGGGCTGCCGGTTGGCGGTCTCCCGGAAGCGGCAGGGGAATCCGGAACCGGCGCGTCGGAATTTGGGGAATCGGGAACAGATGTGACGGGCGCCGGGGAATCCGGAGCAGACGCGCCGGCAGCCGAGGAACCGGAAACAGGGGAACCGGAAGCAACAGGGGAACCAAATACAGAAGAAGAAACAGATTGATGGAGCGGACCGCATGAAGCAACAGCATCACATGGATGACCCGGACCGCATGAAGCAACCGCCATACATGGATGACCCGGACCGCATGAAGCAACCGCCACACCAGGATGAACCGGCGTCGCGGATGCCGGATGCGCATGAGGGGAAACATACACCCAACGCATTGGCGCAGGCCTATGCCCGTTTCGGCATCGATCCGCGGCTTGTGGCGCGCGCGGAGTCGGTGGAGCAGGCTGTCGCTGCGCGCTTTGTGTCGCTTGAGCGAACCCGTGAGGCCAACCAGCTCAAGGTCATCGCCGCGATGCAGGAGCACCGGGTCAGCGACAGCCATTTTGGCGGCAGCACCGGCTACGGCTATGACGATCGCGGCCGCGAGGTGCTCGAAAAGGTCTATGCCACGGCCTTTGGCGCGGAAGACGCCCTGGTGCGCCATCAAATCACCTGCGGCTCCCACGCGCTGGCGTTGGGACTGTACGCGTTGCTGCGTCCAGGCGACGAGTTGATCTCTGTCACCGGCAAGCCCTATGACACACTTGAGGAAGTGATAGGCATCCGCGGCACGCCGGGGGCGGGGTCGCTGGCCGAGTATGGCATCACCTACCGCCAGGTTGAGCTCACTGAAGCCGGGTTGCCGGACTATCCGGCCATCACGGCCGCCATCGGTCCGGCCACCCGGGTGGTGTTCCTGCAGCGTTCGCGCGGGTACGCCAAGCGCAAACCCCTGCAGATTGGGGAAATCCGCCGGCTGGTGCTGGCCATCCGGGCGGTGAAGCCCGATGTGCGCATCATGGTGGACAACTGCTATGGCGAGTTCACGGAGACGCTGGAGCCCACCGATGTCGGCGTGGATCTCATGGCGGGCTCGCTCATCAAGAATCCCGGCGGTGGATTGGCGCATTCCGGCGGATATGTGGCCGGCCGGCGTGAACTGGTGGAGCTGGTGGCCTGCCGGCTCACGCTGCCCGGCATCGGCCGGGAGGTGGGCGCCACGCTGGGGCAGAACCGTCTGATGTTCCAGGGTTTTTTCCTGGCACCGCATGTGGTGATGGAAAGCGTGAAGGGCGCGGTGTTTGCGGCCGCCTACATGCAGGCGCTGGGATACGAGGTTTGGCCGGAACCGGACGAGCCGCGCTGCGATCTCACCCAGGCCATCCTGCTCGACAGCCCGGAGGCGGTCATCGCCTTCTGCCAGGGCGTGCAGAAGGCTTCGGCCGTCGACGCGTTCGTCAACCCGGAGCCCTGGGACATGCCGGGCTACGACAGTCCGGTCATCATGGCCGCGGGTGCGTTCATCCAGGGTTCCTCCATTGAGCTGAGCGCGGACGCGCCCATCCGCGAACCGTACACCGCCTATCTGCAGGGCGGATTGGTTTATGAACACGCCAAGCTGGGCGTGCTGCGCGCGTGTGAGCAGATGCGCCGCGGTGGTCTGCTTCGGGGGGATTTATGACCAGGCCTGTAAGACGCATCCGCCGAAAACGGCGCAATGGCGGCCGGTTGGCGGGATTTCTCGTGATTGTGGTGATGGCGCTCTACATCCCGGCGATGTGGAAGTGGTTTTTCACACCCGGCATTGAGACCGGCATCATCCAGGAAGACACGCTGGAGATGAAGGTGCCGCTGACCGGTGTGTTTGTGCGCGAGGAAAGCCTGCTGCGCGCGCCGGACAACGGTTCGGTGCTGCCGGTGGCCCGGTACGGGGAACGTGTGCCAGCCCATGGCGAGGTGGCGTCTTTCTTGAGCAATGGCTCCGAGGACGCCTACCGCCAGTACCGCAGCGCGGAGACGGAGATTTTGCGGCGGGTGGCCGAAGCCACCGTGGCGTCGGGGGAAGCGGACGCGCAGGCCCTCGGCCAGTTGTCCGGACAGGAAATTTTCCAGCTGGTGCGCGCGGCCAATGCCGGCGACATCACGGAAGCTGCGACGCTGCGGCTTTCCATCGACAGGCGGCTGGATGACGCGCTCCGCTCATTGGCCCGGCGCGGTGGTACTGCCGGCTATCTGGAGGAGGAAAAGCTGGAGCTGCAGCGGCTTGAAACGCGGATGAACAAGTCGGTCACGACGGTGCGGGCCGCGACGCCGGGAATTGTGTGCTACCGGATAGACGGGTATGAAACGGTGCTGGTGCCGGACATGGCCCAAAGCCTCACCCTGGGGGCCATCGACATGATTCCGATGGACGAGCGGATGGCCGCAGGCTGGATGACACCCGATGAAATCCCCGTCAAAATCGACGATCCCTACGGCAAGCTGGTGCAGAATGAAGCCAGCTGGCTTGTCTTCGAGGTGGATGCCAAAACGGGCGAAACCCTTGCCGAAAAGCTGGCGGCTGCCGGGCTGGCCAAACGTACCACTTCAATGGAGGCGGAGATAGAAGGTGTTTCCGGCCGGCTCCGGCTGCAGATCCAATCGGTCACCCCGCCGCCGGAGGGGGAGACCCGCGCGCTGGTGGTCGGCAAATTCACCCGCCTGGTGGAGCAGACCATGGAAATGCGCAAGGTCACCGGGGCGCTGGTGGTGCAAAGCCTCAAAGGCATGAAGGTGCCGCAGAAGGCGCTTTTCAACCGCAACGAGGTGGATGGGACGGCAGACATCATGCTGGCCGCCATGAACCGCGCGTCCATGCGCCGGGTCAAGGTGCTGGGCATTCAGGATTCCTGGGCCATCATTGAGAACCTGGAAAACGGACAGGAGACCGATCGTGTTTCCGTGTACAACCTGTATCTGCAGGATCCGGACGGCATCCAGGACGGGCAGACGTTGCAGAAGTGACGGGAACCGGATGGGGCGGTCAGCGCCAACATGGCGAGGGAGGTGTCGACATGACGTGGCAGGACGAGCAGACGCCGCTGGTTGCGGAGATCCGCCGAAACCTCACGGACGTACAGGCACGAATCGGGGCGGCCGCAGCGCGCGCCGGCCGTGATGTGCGCGATGTCACCCTGCTGGCGGTCAGCAAGACCGTGGATCTGGATCGCATGCAGGCCGCGTTTTCCTGTGGGCAGCGGCATTTCGGCGAGAACCGGGTGCAGGAATACCTGCGCAAGCGGGAGGCGTTCAAGCCGATTGCTACAGAACCTGCGAAAACCGCTGCGGCAGACGTGACGGAAGCCCCAGACACAGCGGCAGGAATGAGCGGAGAGGCGATGGCGGACGCAACGGAAGACACCATCCGCTGGCATTTCATCGGCAGGCTGCAGACCAACAAGGTGCGGCAGCTGGCGGGACATCCGCTGTTGTTGCACGCGCTGGACCGGATGTCGCTGCTGGAGGCGCTCATCCGGCAGTCCCGGAAGACCGGATGCCGCTGGCAGGCGCTGGTGGAGGTGAATGTGTCCGGTGAGGAAAGCAAGGCCGGCGTGTCAACCGACGCACTCGAGGCGTTGTTGCGGATGGCTTCACAAAGCGGTTGCGTCGATATCCGCGGGCTGATGACGGTGGCCCCGGATGTGGCGGATCCGGAGCTGGTACGCCCGGTATTTCGGCGTTTGCGGGAATTGGCGGTTGACATCCGCTCCTGGAAGTTGGATAATGTTGTCATGGAGCACCTGTCCATGGGCATGAGCCATGATTTGGACGTGGCTGTGGAAGAGGGGGCAACCATCGTTCGGGTGGGAACCGCCATTTTTGGCGCCAGAGCCTGAACACGCAGTTGCAGCCGCATCAGGGGAACAGCTGAACTTACGAAGGAAAAAACCCAGCACACAAACCGCCGGGACTGTCAGACCGCCAGGTCTTGACATACACGTACGAAGGAAAAACGGAGGAATCCATCATGGCAGGAGCAATCAACAAGCTGCTCGACTTTTTTGGTTGGGAATCCCAGGTCGTCGATCCGGAAGATGAGTTCTATGACGATGGTTTGCCTGAAGAGGCGGAACCTGTCGCCGACATGCCTTCCCGCGCGGCCAGAAAGACGCAGCCGCAAGGAAAAGTTGTTCCGCTGTCGGCGCCCACGGATCGCAAGGTCATCATCCGTTCTCCGCAAAACATCCTGGAGATGAAGGAGCTTGTGGACCATCTCCGCTCCCGCAGCACGGTCATCATGAATGTGGAAAAGACCGAGCCGCAGCTGGCCCAGCGGATGGTCGATTTCCTGTCGGGCGCGGTGTACTGCATCGACGGCGACATGGAAAAGCTCTCTTCCGGCGTCATCATCGCGGTGCCGCATGGGGTGGACATCACCGCCGACTTGCGCGATGACATCCGCAGCAAGGGCTCTTTTTCCTGGGTGAAATAAGGAACTTCCGTTGTTGCGACAGCCCTGCCGACAGGCAGGGCCGCGTTGCGATTGTCCAAAAAGGAGGTGAAACCGGATGAATTTCACACCGAACGAACTGCAGAATGTGGTCTTTCGCCGCTCCCTGGTTGGGTTTCATCGAAATCAGGTCTATGATCTCATCCAGCGCGTGGTGGAGGATTATGCCGCGTACATCAAGGAGAACACAAAGCTGAAGGAAAAGCTTGAGGACACGCAGGCGCGGGTTCAGTATTACAAGGGCATCGAGACCTCGCTGCAGAACAGTCTGCTGGTGGCCCAGCAGGCGAGCGAGGAAGTGGTGTGCAACGCCAAGAAGCAGGCCGAAAACATTGTTTCGGAGGCCAATGTGCGCGCGCTGGAGATCATCGACGGCGCCAACCGCCAGGTTTCCGCCACCCTGTATGAGAAGGAACGCCTGGAGCGGGAGCTCGAAGCCTTCCGCATTCGCGCGGAAAGTCTCCTGCAGGCACAGATGACACTCATGAAGGGCTTCAAGGCCGATGAGCCGGAACGGGAACCGTCCGAACGCGGCGGCTCCGCGCGGGACCGGCTGTCCGTCGTGGGGAAAACAAAGACCGGGGGATGACCATGGTGACCATGGGGTCAGACCCCTTAGCACTCTCATGTCGAGAGTGCTAATTTTCGTCTTGACATTCTCTGACCTACCCGGTAAGATCATCGGTGGGCGGCCGTCGTGCGTGGAACAGCCGGTTCCGGCATCAGGTGCCGCCGCCATGATTACGCAAAACGAATCGGGAGGCATGCAATGGCAATCGAAAAAGGCAGCATTTCCATCCATACCGAGAACATTTTTCCCATCATCAAAAAATGGCTCTACTCGGAAAAGGACATTTTTCTGCGTGAAATTGTGTCCAACGCGTCCGACGCCATTTCCAAGCGCCGCAAGCTGGGGGCCATGGGCGAGGCTCATCTCCCCGAGGGCTTTGCCGGGCGCATCGACGTGACGGTGAGCAAGAAGGAAGGCACCATCCGCATCGCGGACAACGGCCTGGGCATGACCGATGGGGAAGTGAAATCCTACATCAATCAAATCGCGTTCTCCGGCGCGCAGGACTTTCTGGAAAAATACAAGGACAAAACAGATGACCAGCAGATCATCGGGCATTTCGGTCTTGGATTCTACTCCTCCTTCATGGTGTCCACCAAGGTGCGCATCGACACGCTGTCCTTCCAGCCCGGCGCCACGGCCGTAAGCTGGCAGAGTACGGGAGACACCGAGTTCGAGATGGGACCGTCTGAACGCGCGGAGGTGGGAACCACCATCACCATGTGGCTGGCGGAGGATTCCCTGGAATTTCTGGACGTATGGAAGACCCGTGAGGTGCTGAAGAAATACTTCGCGTTCCTGCAATACGAAATTTATGTGCACGACGCCGACGCGGAACCGGCCAAAACGGGGTCAGACCCCATCCCGGCAGCTGATGCGGGCCCCGCGGCAGAAGACATGGATGCGACAAATGATGTGGATGCGGCAGATGATGTGGATGCGACAGAAGACGGAGACCGGGAAGCGCCGAAGCCGGAAGCCCCCAAGCCCGTCAACAACACGTCCCCGCTGTGGCTGAAAAACCCGCGCGACTGCACGGACGAGGAGTATAAGGAATTCTACCGCGAAGTCTTCATGGATTTCAACGAACCCCTGTTCTGGATCCATGTGAACATGGACTACCCCTTCAACATGAAGGGCATCATCTATTTCCCGAAGCTGCGCCATGAGTTCGAGACCAACGAGGGCAAAATCAAGCTCTACTACAACCAGGTCTATGTGGCGGACAACATCAAGGAGGTCATTCCCGAGTTCCTCATGCTGCTCAAGGGCACGCTCGACTGTCCGGATCTGCCGCTGAACGTCTCGCGCAGCTTCCTGCAGAACGAAGGCTATGTGCACAAGATTTCGGCGCACATCACCAAGAAGGTGGCCGACAAGCTGCAGCTGCTGTACAAGAAGGATCACGAGGATTATCTGAAATACTGGACAGACATCCATCCGTTCGTGAAATATGGCTGCATGCGCGAACCGAAGTTTTACGAAAAGGTCAAGGACATCGTCATCTACAAGACCACCGAGGAAAAGCATGTCACCCTGCCCGAATACCTCGAGGCCGTGGAAGGCAAGCACAAGAACACCGTTTACTATGTCAACGACGCCAAGCAGCAGTCCCAGTACGTGCGCATGTTCAAGGAACATGGCATGGAGGCCCTGGTGCTCGACACGCTCATCGACAACCACTTCATCTCCTTCCTTGAGGAGAAGAACCATGAGGTGAAGTTCCTGCGTGTGGACGCGGACATCACCGATACGCTCCGGCATGAGGACGCGCCGGGTGAAGAGGTGAAGAAGCTCCACACCGAGAAGCTCGAGAAGATTTTCCGTGGGGCGACCGGCAACGAGGCGCTGAAGGTCAGTGTGGAAGCGCTCAAGAGCGACGGCATTCCGGCGATGATCCTGTTGTCCGAGCAGTCCCGCCGATTCCGGGAAATGAGCCGTTCGTTCGGCGGCGGCATGGATATGTCCGCCATGTTCCCCAATGAGGAGACGCTGGTGCTGAACCTTCGCAATCCGCTGATTCAGCGGCTGATGGAGCTCGACAGCGACGCCTCCCGGGAGGAGGACGTGAAGTTCGCCGCCCGGCACATCCATGACATCGCCATGATGGGACACAAGCCGCTCGACGGGCAGGCCATGTCCGACTTCCTGGACCGCAGCAGCCAGCTGCTGTCCCGCATGCTGTAAAAAAACAATGATTTGTGGTAAACTGCAAGAGGTTTGCCGCGAAATCATCAACAAAAATG
>JAEWSN010000081.1 GCA_023459915.1 Bacillota bacterium | reverse complement strand
CTTTTCCATGCGCAAAACCGTGGACACCTACCTGTTCAACACCGCCCTGCGGCTGAAGATTGCCAAAAACATGCGGGAGGCCGAGGTGCTTGTGGACGAAACCCTCAAGAGCGTGGGGATGTCCCTGGCGGTGGTGAGGGGCAAGTATCCCACCCAGTTCTCCGGCGGGGAACTGCAGCGCGTGTCCATCGCGCGGGCCCTAATCACAAAGCCCAAGCTCATCATCGCCGATGAGCCGGTGGCGGCCATCGACGCGTCCATGAAGATGAACATCGTCAACCTGTTCAAGGAGCTCAAGGACAAGTACCAGGTGTCGTTCGTGTACGTCACCCATGATTTGTCGACGGCCTACTATGTGTCCGATTACATCGCCACCCTGTACCGGGGCAACCTCATCGAGTACGGCCCGGCCAAGGAAATCATGGACAACCCCGCGCATCCCTACACGGAGCTGCTGATGACGGCGGTGCCGCGGGTGGGCGAAAAATGGGCGCAGGCGGTGGCCCTGCCGGACATGGAGGAGAACGAGTACGCCCTCACCAGCTGCAAGTTCGCCCCGCGCTGTCCCTACGCGTCCGAGGCCTGCCGCCGCACCCGCCCCAACATGGTGGTGTCGGCCGAGGGCCGCAAGGTGCTGTGCTTCCATCCACTGGGCGACACGGTGTTCCAGGTGCCGTGAATCTCCGGGAATCCTTTGTGAAAAAGGGTTCCCGAAAACAGGCGGTGACAGCGTCCGAACCCTTGAGGGAGCAGGCACTTGAACAATTCCCGGTCTTGCTGTACCGTAGATGGGTACGTCGTGGCCGGCCGGAGGGTCGGGCCAATTGTCCGCGGGGGGAAGCTATCCATGAAAAGGGCATTGTTGCTGTTGGTGAGCGTGCTGCTCAGTGTGTCCGTGGCGGCCTGCGGAGCCGGCGCGGCGCCGCTCGCGACGGCATCCGGTTTGTCAACGGCGGCCCAGCCGGTGCAACCGGGAGCCGAACAGGCAACGGATGGGCAACGCACGGCCACCCCGGCTGTTTCCGGTCCCGCCGCGGCCGGCAGCAGCGGCCCTTCCGCCACACCCGGCAAGCCCGCCCTGTCCGTCGCCTACCGCGACGATGGCCGCGGAGAGGACAGCACGCTCTGGAAATGGATTCTGGCAGCCTATGATCACCATCCCCATAAGGAGACCTTCACGCTGGAATTGTCCCCCATCGTCGCGAGCGAGGGGGACTATTTCGCGAAGATCGCCCTGCTGCTGCAATCAGATCAGCTCGCGCCCGATGTCGTCACCGAGGACACCTTCCAGCTGGCCACCGATGTGGAGGCCGGCTATTTAACGGTGCTGGATCCCTACCTGGCCAAGGACGAAGGCTGGGCGGCCGGCGTCTATTACGAGTCGCTCATCGAGGGGGTGCGCGGCCTGGATGGCGCGGTGTACGGGATTCCCTATTCCACCGACACCCGCGGCCTCTGGTACAACCGGAACCTGTTCCGGCAGGTGGGTCTGCCGGATCCGTGGCAGCCCAAAACCTGGGAGGACATCCTCGACGCCTGTTTCGCCATCCACCGCAAGCTGCCCGATGTGGTGCCGTTCTGGTGCAATTCCGCGGTCGCGACCGGCGAGGCGACCACCATGCAGACCTACCTGATGCTGCTGCACGGCACGGGAGAGCGGCTGCGGGACGGGGAGACCGGGAAATGGATTGTCTCCAGTCAGGGCATCCTGGATACGCTGACCTTTCTGGAAACGGTGTATCGAAACGATTTGGGGCCACCGCTGCCCAAGGTGCTCAATGGGCAGGCCAGCTATATTGCGGCACGGGAGTACCTGCCACAGGGCAAGCTGGTCATTTCGATGGACGGCAACTGGATCGCGGGCAACTATCTGGAGACGGGCGCCAGCCCCTGGCCCGAGCACAGCGAGGTGCTGGGCTTTACGGCCATGCCGACGCAATACGGGCAGGAACCGTATGGGGTCAGCACCATCGGCGGATGGGCCTGGTCCATTCCGGCCAAGTCGGATAACAAGGACCTGGCCATGTCGTTCATCCAGGTGCTGATGTCGCCGCCGCTGTATACGGATGCCATCATCGCCCGCGGCGGGCTCGGCTCCAGACAGGATCTGGTGCTGGAGGAAGCCTACACGGCCCTGCCCTTTGTGGAAACGGCGGCCTCCTTCCTGCCGTTTGGCACCTTCCGGCCCAAGGACAAGCGCTATCCGGAGATTTCCGCGCACATCCAGTCCATGGTGGAATCGGTGGTCTCCGGCACCAGCCCGGCCGATGCCATGGCAACCTACGCGGTGGATGTGGCGCGAACCGTCGGCGATGATCAGGTGATCAGGAAATCAGGATTTTGATGCAATTGTCGTGGAAACAGAAACGAAAACCGACAGGGACGGCCGGATCCGGCACCACCCGCGGCGTGTTCACGAAACGTGCGCTCGCGAAACGTGCGCTCGCGAAACGTGCGCTCGCGAAACATGCGCTCACGAAACGTACGCTCACGAGGCAGGGGGCTGACAAGCGCGGCTTCATCAGACGCGTGTTGTCCATGAACCTGCTGACCAAGTGGATGCTGCTGCTGCTGGCCACCACCATTTTTCCGCTGTTTCTGACACAGCTGGTGAC
>JAEWSN010000080.1 GCA_023459915.1 Bacillota bacterium | reverse complement strand
GGCTTGCGGACATTCTGTTCAAGGGGCTGCCCACGCTGGGCATCTCCGATTGTCTGCTGGTGCTGATGGACAGACGTTCCCATGGCGGCGACCGGATGAGCCGCTGCGTGCCCGTGTTCCGCATGATCAAAGGGAAACGGACCCTCCCCGCCCGTTTGGGGGAAGCATCCGTGGCGGTACTCCTGTCCGCCTTCCTGTCCGACGCTAATCCTTCGGACTGCTTTGTCTCCAACCTGTTGCATGTGGGCAGCGAAGTCACCGGGTTTGTCCTCTATGGCATCGGGCCAACCGATGAGCGGATTTACTCGGCGCTCAGCACCCACATCAGCACCGCCCTGTCCGGCATTTTCCTGACAGAGCATCTGGAGAACAGCTTCAAGCGGCTGGTGGCACACGCCCACAAGGAAGGCATGAGCCATGCGGCATCCGGATTGCTCCACAACATCCGCAACATGCTCGGAAGCCTCACGACCACCGCGCAGCGGTTGCGGGATGAGTTGGCCCACACGCCCGTGGAGACCCTGGAACAGACGCTCGCGCTGCTGGACGCCCAGCCGAACCGGCTGGATTTCCTGCTGACGGATCCGCGCGCCGGAAAAACGCTTCAGCTGCTGCTTCATCTGCGGGGACCGCTGGAAATCTATCAGGGAACACTACACACGCTGATAGAACAGCTCCAGGACAAGAATCGCGGCATCCGGGAGCTGCTGGCGGAGCAACCGGGACTGGAACCGCCGGTGACACGCCTGGAAGCCTGTGACGCGACATCCGTGATGGAGGAGGCGCTGGCGCTGGGCATTGCCCTGTCCCAGGACGCGCAGCTGCTCGTTGAGCGGCGGTTTTCAGAGGCCTTTGCCGTGAACGCCCATCCCAACAAGCTGTTGCATGCGCTGGTGAACCTGGTTTGAAACGGTTGTGAGGCGATGGCCGATCTGCCGGCAGAAAAGCGGTGTCTGACGGTATCCCTGCGAAAGGATGCCGGCATGGGCGTGTTCGAGATTGAGGATGTCGGGGTGGGGCTGACCGAGACCGGGCAGCGCACCCTGTTCCTGTATGGCGAAACCACAAAGCCGGAGGGCCATGGCATCGGGCTGCATACCAGCGCGAATGACATCACGGCCATGGGTGGGGAAATCACCGCGCGGAGCGAGGGACTGAACCGCGGCGCCTCCTTTGTGGTGCGGTTGCCGCTGGCGGATGCCCCGGCCGGAGTGTGAACCGGCAGACCGCCGGTTATTGGGAATCGATGATCCACTCAATTTTCGCGACATGATGCTTCATGAGATCGTGGGTCATCCGCGCGTCCCAGCCTTCGGCGACCATGCGCAGCATGGGTTGCTCCCCGTCGGGCAGCACAAGCACCCAGCCGCCGTTGAGGATGAATTTCACCCCGTCCGTTGTGTCCACCTCCGCGCCGGCGGGCTCGCTGATGAGCCGGTGCATCACGCGCCCCACCATCTCCCACGGACAGTGGATGGTCCTGGTTTCCGTGTAGCACGGCGGGATGTGCCGCAGCGCGTTTTCCAGACTCAGCCGGTTGCGGATGAGAAATTCAAGGATGAACAGCAGCGAGGCGATGGCGTCGAATTGCAGCTGGTACTGGTTGAACGCCTCGGCAAACACATCCTGTGACATCAGGGTGCGCAGCAAGGCGGACTCGTCCGTGCGCACCCAGGTGATGCCGCCGTCATGGCGCCGGGCGAGCTTTTCCGCGGCGGAGGGGGTGCTGACCGGGAGCATCAGGTTGATGCCCGGCGTGCTGCGGTACAGGATCATGGCGGTGAGCAGCCGGTGCATTTCTTCCTGCACCACATGACCCGTCCGATCCATCAACATTACGGTGGCGGCGTTCCTGTCGAACCAGGCCACGAGGGTGACCTCCTGCAGATTGGCCTCCTGCATCATGAGATAGGGGTTGAACTCGTCCACGACCAGGGCCTCCACGACGTCGCAGCCAATCTCCGAGAACAGTTTTGTGAGAAAGGACACCAGCCGTTCCCCCGCGGAAGCGAGTATGATTTTGGGGCGTGACTCGCGAAAAAGCGACAGGTCGCAGAGGTTCATGAGGTGGCGGGCATAGGTGTCCGTGGCATCCGGAATTTCCTCGACGGTCGCGATGCCGGCGGCGGTGGTGTGCCGAAACTCCTCCTTGGCGTACAGCGATTCGACCGCCTTTTCGAAATCCTTTTCCACATTGGCGCCGGTGGCGTCGAGAAACAGGATTTGCAGCCGCTCCGTGGAGTCGCTGTCGCGCATGATGTGGATGCCTCCCGCGACGCCGATGAGCGGGATGATTTGCCGCGCGACCGGCAGAAAGCCGGCTTCCACTTCGTACACCTTGATGCCGGTGGACAGAAGCCCTGCCAGAAAGGCGTACCGGAACAGCCGGGCCGGCGCGGAGCCGTCCCAGGAGACGGCCACCGTCTGGCGCAGCCCCAGCTTGGTGCCGTACGCCGCGCCGAGACGTGAGGCGAATTCCGGGGTGATGTCCACGTTGATGATGCCGGAAAGCCCTGATTTGCCGAACAGCATGTTGCTGCGCCGGTCGGAAAAGATGACGCTGGAATCGACCGTGGCATGGGGATCCACCACCTTGCGGGGCCAGACCAGCACATTGGCGCGCAGGCTGGCGTGTTCCCTGACAACCGTTTCGTCCCCAATCACGGTGTTCTCCGAGACGAGGGCGTGATGCATCAGGTGCACCCGGTTTCCCAGCACACTGCCGCGGATTTCGGCAGCGTAGTCCAGATAGCACCCGTTCCACAGGATGCTGCGGCTGATGCTCACGTCCTCCTCGAGAATGGTGTTGTCTCCGATAACGCACAGCCCGTCGAGCACCACGCCCGGTCCAATGCGGCAGTTGTCGCCGATGAGCAGCGGGCCCCGCAGCGTGGCCGTGGGATCGATGAGGGTGTTCTTGCCGGTGATGATGCCCGGCAGAACCTCGGTTCCCTGGAGCGTCATGTTCATGCGCCCCTGCAGGATATCGAAATGGGTGCGGGCGTAAGCGTCCAGTGTGCCGATGTCGCTCCAGTAGCCTGCCGCGTTGAAGCCGAACAACTTTCGTCCCTGCCGCAGCATTTCGGGAAACAGGTCGCGCGCGAAATCGAAGGGGACATCCGGCGGGATCATGTCCAGGACGGAGGGCTCCAGAATATAGATGCCGGTGTTGACCTGGTTGGTGAACACCTCGCCCCACTGGGGCTTTTCCTGAAACCCCGTGATGTTGCCGGCCGCGTCGGTGAGCAGCACGCCGTAGTCGATGGGCACGTCCACATGGGTCATCACGATGGTGGCCTCGGCCTGTTGCGCCTTGTGGTATGCCATGGCCGCGGTGAGATCGAAATCTGTCACACAGTCGCCGCTGATGATCAGAAAGGTTTCGTTTGCGAAGTCACGGATGGCCTGAACGCTGCCGGCTGTTCCCAGCGGGCGTTCCTCCGTATTCCAGGTGAGGGACACGCCGTGGGCGGATCCGTTGCCGTAGTGGTCCTGGATTTTCTGGGGCATGAACATCAGTGTGGCGCAGATGTCCGTGAAATCATGCTGTTTGAGCAGATCAATGATGATGTCCATCACGGGGATATTCATGACGGGGACCATGGGTTTGGGCAACTCCCAGGTGAGCGGGCGCAGCCGGGTGCTTTTGCCGCCGGCAAGGATGACTGCCTTCAAGATTCCCTCCTGTGACGGATGATTTGTGGCCGGCACGGCCTCCTGCGGCGGAGAACGTGTTGCCGGCCGATGACCAAAATGCTGACCTGATCAAGTTATACCAGTTTGGAGGGGGGATGAAACGGGGGAATCAACAACGCGCGAAGCGTCGTGCACAACGCGCGAAGCGTCGGCACAACGCGCGAAGCGTCGGCCTCGTCGCGTCCTCGGAAAAATGGCGTTGCCATTTTTCCTGCGGAGTGCTCCTACGCCCGACGCTTCGCGCGCCATATGCAATGCGGGGGTCGAACTGTTTGATTGAATTATAATTATTTCTGTGATAAAATATTCAATATGAATAGAATTGTTGGAATTCGGGAAGCCTCGATTGCATTGGGTGTCAGCATTTCGAC
>JAEWSN010000079.1 GCA_023459915.1 Bacillota bacterium | reverse complement strand
GGTCTCCGACGCGGTGCCGTAGGCCGGCAGGAAGGAAACCCGCGCATACCCGTCAAAGGTGGAGACCATGGTCTCCGCCAGCAAACCGCCGGTCTGCTGGTTGAGCACCGTCACATGGCCCTGGCGTTTCGATGCGGCATCCGCCGTGTTGCCGGCCGGGTCGCCTTCCGGGGCCGCGGTGGCCTCATAGGCGCAAACACCTTCCGGGATGCCGTCTCCATTGAGATCCGACTCCCGGTAGTCCGCGCCCTCCAGGAAAAAGGTCCGTCCATCGGCACGGATGGTCCGGAGCTTGCCTGACAAATCATCATATTCCAGCGACAGCCCGTGGTTTTCCCAGGTGTGGACCGTATAGGCCAGCGGCAGGTTGGCGAAGGTTTCATGGCCTTCGCCCAGCAGGGACAGTGTTTCTTCCCGCGTCAGCACCATGGCGCGCAGAATGCCGGGGAAAACAGACAGGGCCTCCGAAGTGGGCGGCACCGCGCTTGGGGATGCCGCCGCTGCCGGTGTGGTGCCGGCGGGCGATGCCGCATCCGGTTCCGCTGCGGCCGTCACAGCCGGCTCCTTCTGCCGGGGCGTGAAAAGCGGCTTGGGGGTTGGCTTTTCAGACGCCGCCGCACCAGGCGCGGCAGAAGAGACGGTTGCGGCAGGCGAGGATGGCTGCACTTCATTTCTGCCGCAGGCGGAAAGCAGCGTCGTCGCAGTCAGCAGCGCGCCGGCGAGCGCCGCGCCGATACGAACGGGATGCAATCGTCCCGTTCGCGCAGCGCGGTCCTGTTGATGTCCTTCGGGTGTCCCTGAAGGACTCATGCTTTTTGTCAATGCGTTCATACGGAATCATTATAACCGCTGGGAGGGGGTTTCGCCAATACGCGGTTTTTCGACAGTGATGCCGCCAAGGAGCACGCTGGGTTCTCCCACGCAATGGATGTCCAGCACGTGCATGGCGCGGGTCATGGCCACATACAGCAGCTTGGCGTCGATGAGGGTGTCGCGGTAGCGTTCCGCCGAGGCATCCGCGATGAGCACGGCATCAAACTCCAGGCCCTTGGACAGATGGGCCGGCACCACCATCGCACCGCCGCCATACTCCCCTTCCGCGCCGGTAATGAGCGTGAGATCGGGGATGTCCCTTTTCATGTACCGATGCAGCTCCCGACATTCCTCCAGGGTTTTTCCGATGACCGCCAGCAGCTTCATGCCGGATTGCCGCCAGTTGATCAACCGTTCCGCGAACATCTCCGCCAGTTCCCGGGTTGTCAGGGAGGCCGCGTGCAGCTGCAGCCGCACAGACTCACCATGTCTCACAACCGGCTTGGCGAGCGGCACACCCGGAATGGCCATGCGGTTGGACACCAGGTTGGCCGCCTCCATGATTTCCACCGTGGTCCGATAGCTCTGCTCCAGTGTCAGCACCTCGCTGCGCCGGTCGTGGAACACCTGGGAACGGATTTCCTCCCAGTCCGAGAGGCTTCTGTAGGAGTGGATGCCCTGGCACAGGTCGCCCAGAATGGTGAAGGAGCTGTTCGGGATGATGCGGCGCACCACATCGAGCTGGAAGGCGGAAAAATCCTGTGCCTCGTCGATGACGATGTGCCGGACGGGAATTTTCTCGTTCAGCCCGTGCACGCGATAGCGCAAATGGATGAGCGGCGCCAAATCCTCGAGTTCAATTTTGGAAACCCCTGTGCCCCCTCCGGTCTTGGCGGCACTGCCCGCCTTGCCGGATTTCGCGGCGCCACCGGCGACACCGGATGCGTTGGCTTTTCCGTTGTTGCCAAGATACACTTCTCCCGCACGTTGCGGCATGCCCTGACCGGAAAGGACCAGCTCGGTCCATTCCGCCGCAAACGCCTCCTCGGGACTCTCCGCGTGTTCGGCCAGCCATGCGGCAAACTGGCTGTACCACTCCCATGGCTGTGTTTTCAGAATGCCGGAAAGATACACGCCAACCCCCTTGGCCAAATCCCGTTTCAGCTGTGCCTGCTGCGCGTCGCGGGCATCGTAGGCGGCGATGATTTGCAGGCGCTTGTCGAGATCCGACGCATCCGACGCCTTGATTGCCTCGACCCTGGCCGCGCAGATGCGCTCCACCTTGCCCATCAGGGCATCCTTTTTCCGAGCGGCCGCGGTGACCATGTGCTTGCGGATTTCCTCGAGCCGGTTCTTCACCGGCCAGCGCCGATATTCCATGGTGAACAGGCGCACCAGCTCGTCCCGGGTCATCAGGACCTCGTCGAGCATCGTGAAGTCCCTTTCCGGGAGCATGTGCAGCTCCTGCTCGTCCATGAACCGGTCCAGCAGGATTTTGTAGCGGGTGGACGCCTTAAGCCGGGATGCCGCGGCCAGCTGTTCCGCCCAGACGGGATCACGGTTCTCCGCGAGAATCATCAGTTTCTCATTGGGATCCCGGATGCGGAAGCGCCGGCCGATGAGATCCATCGCGAAATCCTCAAACGTGGTCTGCCGTACCCGGTCCACGCCGAGTTCCGGCAGAATTTCGGAGATGTAGTTGAGGAACAGGGTGTTCGGCGCGATGATCATGAAGGCTTCGGGCTTGAAGAACTTCTCGTGGGTGTAGACCAGATACGCGATGCGGTGCAGGGCAATGGTGGTCTTGCCGGATCCGGCGGCACCCTGGACGATGAGGGGCGTCCACATGTCCGCGCGGATGATGCGGTTCTGCTCCGCCTGGATGGTGGAGACAATGTCCTTGAGCCGGGTGTCGGCGTTCGCGCCGAGGAAGGACTGCAGGAACGTGTCGTTGGTGGTGATGTCGATGTCGAAGAGGTTCTGGAGCCTGCCGTCCTCGATGGTGTACTGGCGCTTGAGGGACATGGTGCCGCGCACATCCCCGCGCGGGGCCTGGTAGTGGGCCTCCCCGAGCCGTTCCTCGTAGTAGAGCGAGGCCACCGGCGCGCGCCAGTCGATGATGACGGGCTTCATGTCCGATTCGCGGATCAGCACCATTTTGCCGATGTAGTACGGCGCCACATGGGCCGAGCCCTCCTCCCGGAAATCCACGCGGGCGAAATACGGCTTGCGGGAGGCTTCGGCAAGATTGCGCAGGCGAAGCTCGAGCGAACCCTGGATCATCAGGTTCACGGAGAGATCCGCGTAGTCGATGGACGAGTCGGGATCACCGGTTTCCATGAGGCGGTGCACTTCGCTGTCAATGCTGCGCTTGGTGGCCCTGGACTCCTCGAGGGTGGACGCGACCAGCGTGAGCGTCTGGTCAAGATGCTGTTCCTCCTGCGGCCAGTCCGGGTGTCTGGTGAACGATTGCGGGGCGGGGAGGGCCGGCTGCGTGGTTTTTTGTGTCTCTGATTTTGACATGTTTCCTCCTGGGAGGTGACAGGCCGGCGGGGATCGAGCCGGAACAGACGAGTCCCCGGCGGCAGGTGGGATATCACTCTATTCCTTGTATTCATTGATGTCAATGGCCAAAACAGGTTTCATTCGTGGGACACAAACGATTGAAAAGGGAAATGCAGGGAAACTATATAAGCGTAAGGCCTTTTCCCCTGGAAGCGCGCCAGCAGTGTGTCTCCGGGGGGCGGGCACCAAAATTCCCTTGTTGATGCTGTATCGCGTCGCCGGCAAGGGAGATCGCAAATCAGACGCAACGCAGATAATCGGAGGTGACCCATGTTATATTCCTGGAATCAGAAACCCGCACCCGATCAGGAACCGGAAGGCATCGAAAAGGATTTCATCCCCTTCGCCGTCGGCTTTGCCGTTGGCGCGGTCATTGGCACGGCCGCCGGCATTCTCGCCGGAACGCGTGCCGCGAGGAAGAAACGCGGTTCCCTTCCCAGTCAGACCACAAAGGCGGTCGAGGAACTGACGGAGAGCGCGGCGGATTTGGCCGAAGACGCGGCGGACTCGGCGGAGGAGATCCTGTCCACCGCGGAAAAAAAGGCCGGCAAGCTCGGCAAATCCATACGCAAAACTGTCAAGCAGGCCGCAGACAAGGTTTCCGACACCTTCCACAAGGGTGTTTCCTCCCTCAAGCGGGAGATGCCGGAAGATGTCCGGGACATGGGTGAGGAGGCGGAAGACATGGCCGACGACCTTGGAGACGCCGCCAAGGCCAAGATGAAGGATCTCAAGGGCGCGGCCGAGGATGCCGCGGCGGACGTCAGGGACAAGGTGGAGAAGAAGGTCTCGGACCTGGCGGACAAGGTGGATGACTGATCCGGACAGATGATTGGGTTTCACGCAATGCCGCGCCCCGGACACTTGCGTCAGGGGCGCTTGGCCTGCGGCGGCACCGCGCGGCCGCAGGTGTCAGGAGGTGGGAACCATGTACGCTTTGCTTCGAAAAAGACTCCTTCCCGTCATCATGGCCGCACTGCTTCTGCTCACCACCGCCTGCGGGCGTGTGGTGCCTGCAGCGGATGGGGACACGGGTGACGCGGGAGCCGACAAACCGGCTGCCGTGACCGACAAGGAGGCCGACGCAACGCCGGCGCCCGACGCCGGCGCCAACGGAGAAACCGTGCCACAAAAGACGGACAGCAACCGGATGAATGCCCTGCTGGCCGCCTTCGAGGCCAAGGGCCTGCGCGTGGGCGAGGTGGAGGTTCACGACAGCTCCGTCATCGGGTCCCTGTACGGATGTCTCGCCCAGTACAACGTGATGCTCGATGATCACCTCATCATTTTCATGGAATTTGACATGAACGACCTGGACAGCACGGCGGAGAAACTCATCAATTCCGTCCGTGAAGACGGCGAATACTGGAAAACCGATGAGCCCGCATGGCATCACGGGGAGTTTGTGATGATGGGTGCCGCCTCGCAATTGGAAAGCGGCGAAGTGGTCGCGGAATTCAAGACCGAAGAACATCCGAAGTTCGACACGCTTCTGGATGTGTTCATGAACTTCAAGTAGCACCGGGTTCCGTGATGGGCGTTGCCTGCAAGCAACCGATCGCAAGCGGGCTCCTGCGCGAAGGTCAACTGCCCTTCCTCGACCCACATCTCTCCAATCTGCTCCATGACCGGCTCAAGGACCTCCCGGACGGTCTCCTCATATCCCACATCCCCGGCCCACGCGTCCAGAATGACGTTCGCCTCCGTCCGGTCAGACTGGCGGATGGCTTCCAGAAGCCTCTCCCGTGCTTCCTGCGTATTCATGCGGTTCCATCCCTGTTTGTTGAAGCAGCCCCGACTTTGATTCTTCGTTACCCATCCGGCATCACACCCTAACCGAATCCTGCGCATTCCGCGCCGGCGACCACATGGCTGTTGACCAGGGTGCGGCCTTCCCTTCATATGGGGTGCGGCCTCCCCTCCAAGCAAGATGCCGCATTCCTTTCAAACAAGGTGCGGCCCACTTCCCGGATGGTTTACAGCACCCCTTCACTTGGGTATGATGAAAACGCGGAGCGTTATTGCGGTGGCGCTAAAATATCCAAAACGGTTATAACTCCGGCCGTTGTGAGAGCGTGATTCAGGATGAATTTGTTTTGGATATTCAACGGCCGGAGTAATAATTGCCGGAGAGACCCTTTGGAACCCGCCAATCAAGAACACAACCCACAACGGTCCCCGGCAGGCACGGAGTTCCGCGGAACACCCACCCGGTGGAGGAGGCAAAATGGAAAAGACAATGAGAGCGGCTGTCATGACAGGCGTTGGCAAAATCGAGATGCAAACCCGGCCCATGCCGGTCCCCAAAGACAATGAGGTGCTGGTGAAAATCCGTCACGTCGGCATCTGCGGTTCCGATCTGCATTATTACGAACACGGCCGCATCGGCAACTATGTGGTGGAAGGGCCCATGATCCTCGGACATGAGAGCGCTGGCGAGGTTGTCGGGTTCGGCGCCGGAGTCACCGGCTTCGCCGTTGGCGACCGGGTGGCCATCGAGCCGGGCTGGACCTGCGGCACCTGCGAGTATTGCCGCTCGGGGCGGTACAACCTCTGTCCCGACGTGGTGTTCATGGCCACTCCGCCTTACGACGGCGCGTTCTGCGAATACGTGGCCTACCCGGCGCAGGTGATGTTCAAGCTGCCCGACAACGTGGACACCATGGCCGGCGCGCTGGTGGAACCGTTGTCTGTGGGCTTCCGCGCGGCAGCCCAGGGCAGTGCGGCGGTTGGTGAAACCGCCGCGGTCCTCGGTTCGGGCTGCATCGGCCTGTGCACCATGCTGGCGCTCAAGGCGCGCGGCGTGGCACAGGTCTTCATGACCGATGTGCTGGAAAAGCGGCTGGCCATGGCGATGGAAATGGGCGCGGATGCCGCGTGGAACGCCGCGGAGGCGGACGTGGTCTCCCTGATTCAGGGGCACACGGGCGGTCGTGGCGTGGATGTGGTCCTGGAGACCGCAGGCAGCAAGGTGGCCACCCAACAGACTGTGGAACTGGTCACCCGTGGCGGGCGCATTGTGCTGGTGGGCATGGCGCCGGACGCCACCCTGCCCTTCGATTTCGGCACCCTGATGGGCAAGGAAGCCTCCATCCACACGGTGTTCCGCTATCGCAACCTGTATCCCATCGCCATTCGGGCCATCGCGTCCGGGCAGGTGGACATCAACCGCATCGTCACCAACATCTTCCCGTTCGAGCAGACGGCCGAAGCGATGAAATTCTCTTCCGAAAACAAGAAGGACATCATCAAGACCGTCATTGCATTTGAGGACTGAACATCGCAACCATCATCGCGTTTGAGGGAATGGGGTCAGACCCCATTCCCTATTCCAGCACCACGGACAGCCGGGGCACAATCTGTTTCTTGCGGGACACCACCCCGTCAAGATACATCAGGTTGTGCTTCAGCGTCGCGCCGAGAGACTGGGCCACCAGCTCGGCCGCGCCGCCGGTGACCAGCACCTCGCTGCCCTTGCGGCCCACGTCGGTCATCAGGAGCATCACCGAATCATAGCCTTCCCGGATGCAGATGTCCTCCATGATTTCGAGCAGCTCGTCCCGCAGCTCCTCCAGGGCTTCGCGGTCCTGGGAGTACACCTGCCCGATGCCGAAGCGGAGCTTGCCGAGCTTGTACTCCTTGAAATCGGAACGGACGATGTCCACCGGTTCACGCCCCAACAGGGAGGATCCCGCGTTGAACATCTTCTGTGCGAACTCGTCGATGTCGATGCCGGCGATTTCCGCCATCCGCTGTGCCATCAGCCGATCCACATGTGTGCAGGTGGGCGAGACAAAATGCAGCGTGTCCGAAAGGATTGCCGCGCACAGGATCCCCGCGATGCTGCGGGCGGGCCGAAGCCCCGCTTCCTGATACAAGGTGGCGATGATGGTGGAGGTGCTGCCCACCGGCTCGTTCTTGAAGTAGATGGGGTTGCCCGTGGTGATGTCTCCCAGCCGGTGGTGATCGATGATTTCCAGAATTTCCGCCTGCTCAATGCCATGGACGGTTTGGCTGCGCTCATTGTGATCCACCAGAATCACCTTCTTGCGCCGCGAGGAGATGAGGTGGTAACGGGAGATGAAACCCTTCACCTTGCCGTTGACGTCCACCACCGGATAGCTGCGGTAGCGTGTCTTGAGCATCCGTTCCCGGATGTCGTCCACCAAATCGTTTTCCCCGAACACCACCAAATCCTCATGGGTCATGATATGCCGGATGGGCGTGCTCTGATTCAGCATCCGGGCTGTGGTGTAGGTGTCTGAAAGGGTGTGGATGAAGGCACAGCCCGCGGCTTCCGCCTCGGCGAGCAGGGCGTCGGACGGTGTGCCGCCACAAGTCTGGATCACCAGCCCCACACCGGTTTGAATGGCCAGCCTCAGGACGTCCTCCCGTTTTCCCGAGATGAGGATGTCCCCGGGTTCGAGCACCGTCTTCAAGTCGCCCAAGCTGGACGCGGCAACCTGGATGCGCCCCGTGGAGCGGAACGATTGACCACCCACCAACACCTGGCCGTTGATGGTCAACGCGATGTCTTCGAGAGAGGTCTGGCCCGCAGCCAATGTGCTCTCCTCCATGGCGTCCATGAAGCGCTGCGTGATGTTTGACAGGGTGACAA
>JAEWSN010000078.1 GCA_023459915.1 Bacillota bacterium | reverse complement strand
CCTGAAGCGTGTACACCTTGCCCTCCTTGAGGATGCGGATGAACTCATTTTGGAATACCGTTTCTTCCATGGGCCGTCCTCCCGTGTGTCGAGCTGTTTCCATTGCAAGAACCGGTTGTCCGTCCGTAGTGTCGTCTCCAAACCTGTGATATCATGATTCAGTGTCCTGACCGAGGTTGTGACCAGGACCGTGACCCGGCGCCACGCCGAACGCCGGCCATCCGACCATCCGGCCGACACGCCGCGCAAACGCGCAAGTCTTCTCATAGTGTACTCTTTGTCGGCGGGAAAAGGCAACCATGCCGAGGCTCGCGCCCATGGGAGGCCATGATGGAACAGAAAACCGCCGACACCCCTGATATCGGCATTTCCCCGCCCGGGTTTGATCCGGACGCCACCTTCCTCTGCGGCCAGTGCTTCCGCTGGTCGCGGGACGAACAGGGCCACTGGCACGGCATCACCGGGAAACACCCGGTACGGCTGGTTCCGCAGACCGCTGACACCTGGCGCATCGTCGGCGCCTCCAACGATGAAATCCGGCGCGTCTGGCTTCCCTACCTCGACTGGCAGGCTCCCTACCGGACATGGCAGGAAACACTGGCCGACGGGGATCCCGTGATGGCCGCCGCCATCGCCTTCGCGCCGGGACTCCGCCTGCTCCGGCAGGATCCCTGGGAGACGCTGGCCACCTTCCTCATCTCCCAGAACAACGGCATCCCGCGCATCCGAAGCATTGTGGACACCCTGTGCACCTGCTTTGGCGAGCCGCTGGGAGACACCTTCACCTTTCCATCCGTGGAAACCCTGGCCGCCCTGTCCGAGGAAACCCTTTCCGTCTGCCGGGCCGGTTACCGCACCCGCTACCTCATCCGGGCCGCGCGGCAGCTGGCCGGCGGCGAGGTGGATTTGGCCGCAATGCCCGGCATGCCCCATGCCGAGGCGAGGGACGCCCTGCTGCGCCTTTTCGGCGTGGGCATCAAGGTGGCCGACTGCGCGCTGCTGTTCTCCGGTTCCCATCGGGAAGCCTTTCCTGTGGACCGGTGGGTCATCCGGGTGATGAACGCCCTGTATCCCGCGGCCGGGAAGGATCCCGCCGCAATCCGGCAATACGCGGCAGATCGCTGGGGCGCGTTGGCCGGGCTGGCCCAGGAGTACCTGTTCCACTACGCGCGCATGCACAGCGTTGGGCTGTGACGCACCCAAGCGCCACACCCGGTCCGGCCTCCGATGGAACCGGCGCGCATGAAAAAAGACCGCTTCCGATATGCGACAGCATACTGGAAACAGTCTTTTCCTGGTGACCCCAGGGGGAATCGAACCCCCGTTACAGCCTTGAAAGGGCCGTGTCTTGACCGCTTGACCATGGGGCCATATGATTCCGGACGGCCGACGCGCTTTCAAGAGCATCGGCCGTGCCGGAGTGGTAGCGGCGGTCGGAATCGAACCAACGACACTTCGGGTATGAACCGAATGCTCTAGCCATCTGAGCTACGCCGCCACATCAACCATGCGCTGACAGGCCTGAAACCTTTCCAACAAACTGTTTTCAAGGCTTTCGAACTGGCTTTCCGCAAGGCGCTTTTCTATTCTAACAGCCGCCCGTCATTCCGTCAAGCACGATTTTTCACGTGTTTTCGGCCTTTTGGGGAGCCGGTTCGATCACCCGCTTCATGCCTTTTTCAAACTTCACGCGCGACAGCATCACCTGATGCCCGCAGCCCTCGCATGCCATCCGGACATCCGCACCGGTGCGCAGCACCTTCCACACCCGGCTGCCGCAGGGATGCGCCTTTTTCATCTCCACGCGGTCTCCCACCGCGAACACCTTCACCGGCATGGCCATGCTGACTGTTCCTCCGTTCAGGCCTTCAGTTTGGTCATCGCGGCCGCCTCATCCTCAAAAATGTCGATGAACCGGTTGAGCTTGGTCACCTCGAACAGCCGGAAAATGTCTGCCGACAGGCTGCACAGCGCCAGATGTCCGCCCTGTTCGCGGAATTTCTTGAACGAGTCGACAATGATGCCGATGCCGGCGCTGTTCATGTAGGTGATGCCCGCCATATCGAGCAGGACGGTCTTGCCGCCATATTCCGCCGAAATCCTGTCAAGATGATCCTTGAATTCGTTCTGCGTGGAAATGCGCACCTGACCCTCGAGCTGAACGACATGGACACCCTCGACATTGCGTGTTTCCATTGTCATACGGTTGCCTCCGTTTCCCTTGACCGTTTTCAGGTGAAAACGGCAGTGCCTGAGCCTCGTGTTTCCGTGGCTGAACCGCACGGGACAATGTCCGACACCACAGCCATCATACCTACAATTTACCACAGCCCGCTCCGCCCAAACAGTTGGGGGATCCGCCGGCCGAAGCCTTTCCCGACAGGCGTGCCGGAATGGCGGCCCGGCGGCCGCCAACAACCGATCTCAGTTTTTCAGGCTCTGCAGCGGCGCGGGGATGCGGCCGCCCCTCGCAATGAACGCCTCCGCGGACCACCGGCTGACCGGCATGACGGGGCCCGACCCCAGAAGGCCGCCGAATTCCACCACGTCGCCCACCTTGCATCCCGGCGCCGGGATGATGCGGACCGCGGTGGTTTTGCTGTTGACCATGCCGATGGCCACCTCGTCGGCGATGATGGCCGATATGGTGTCGGCCGTGACATCTCCCGGCACGGTGATCATGTCGAGGCCGACCGAACAGACACAGGTCATGGCCTCCAGCTTTTCGAGCGACAGGGCGCCGCACTGCACCGCCGATATCATGCCGGCGTCCTCGCTGACCGGAATGAACGCGCCGGAGAGGCCGCCGACATGGGAGGAAGCCATCACGCCACCCTTCTTCACCGCGTCATTGAGCAGCGCCAGCGCCGCCGTGGTGCCGGGGCCGCCGCATTTGGCCAGGCCCATGGCCTCCAGGATATGGGCCACGCTGTCGCCCACCGCCGGAGTGGGGGCGAGCGAAAGATCCACAATGCCAAACGGCACCTGCAGCCGCGCCGAAGCCTCCTGGGCCACCAGCTGCCCCATGCGTGTGATCTTGAAAGCGGTTTTCTTGATGGCGTCCGCCACCTGGGAAAAATCGGCCATGCCGAGATTCCTGACAGCCGCCGCCACGACGCCCGGGCCGGATACCCCCACGTTGATGACGCACTCCGGCTCCCCGATGCCATGGAAGGCGCCGGCCATGAATGGGTTGTCCTCCGGCACATTGGCAAAGACCACCAGCTTGGCGCACGCCATGCCGCCGCTTGCCCGGGTTCGTTCCGCCGCGTCCTTGATGATGAGGCCCATCTGGCGCACGGCATCCATGTTGATGCCGGCTTTTGTGGTCGCCACGTTCACCGAGGCGCAGACGCGCTCGGTCAGGCTCAGCGCTTCGGGAATGGCCTCGATGAGCCGCCTGTCGCCCACCGTGTATCCCTTGTGGACCAACGCCGAAAAGCCGCCGATGAAGTTGACGCCGACCGTCTTTGCCGCAGCGTCGAGCGTCTCGGCAAAACGCGCGTAGTTTGTCTCGTCGCTGCTCTCGGCGACCATGGCGATGGGCGTCACGGAGATGCGCTTGTTGATGATGGGAATCCCGAAATCGCGCTCGATGGCCTCACCGGTTTTGACCAGGTGCTCGGCCCGCCGGGTGATTTTGTCGTAGATCCGCTGCCGGGAAACGGCGGAGGATTCCGCGGCGCAGTCGCGCAGGGAGATGCCCATGGTGATGGTCCGGATGTCCAGGTTCTCCTGATCGATCATCCGAATTGTTTCAAAAATCTCATTCTCATTGATCATGGGTGTCTCTCCTATATCCGGTGCATGCTGCGGAAGATCTCGTCGCGCTGGACCCGGATTTCCACGCCCATCTGCTTGCCCAGCGCGAGCATGCGTTCCTGCAGCGTGCCAAAATCCGTGGTCATGTTCGTGAGATCCGCCATCATGATCATGGTGAAAATGTCCTGCATGATGGTTTGCGAGATGTCAAGAATGTTGACGCCTGTTTCAGCCAGAATGGCCGTGACCCCCGCGATGATGCCGATGCGGTCGCTGCCGAGCACTGTGATGACTGCTTTCATGGGAACCTCCCTGTGCAAGATTCGGGCGAAGGGGCCACAGGCGCGCCTGCGGCTCGAAATGTTGACAATGTGATCTGGTGACAATTATATCACAGCCCTCCTGGCGGATTCAGCAGAATTGCCAATTAATTACCCCGTCATTGCTACGAAATTCACAATGAATCTTGTGTGTTTTGTGTTAGTTTTCGAGTCGTCCGGGTAGATATACAGCAGAGACAAACAAGCGGCGAAAGGAGATGGTTGTTGCAATCCATCACAATCGAACTGTTTGAATCGGGCCCCAAAGGAGATGATTCCACCGGAAAACGCATTGAGAACCCAAGGAAGCTCTGCTTCACCCGGTTTGCGTACGAAGACCGGGGACGCGCGCAAAACCCATATCCAACCCCAACCCAGTTGACGGATCCGTGATCAAAGACCCAACCCAAACCTTTGTTGATCCTTTACCCAAACCCAATTGGATCCAAGAAGACATGCCTCAGATCTGTTTTTGGTTCAGTCCTGCCCTTACCCCAAACCCAATTCTTTTCCCAACCCTTTGCCTGATTCAGATCTGAACAAACCCAATCCACATCCCGTACCGGTACACACGCGTGGACAAGGATGCCCGTGGCATTCACACGCGGCCCCTCCTCTGGAGGAAAGACACATTGACCCAACTGATTCAACCCCTTACCCCCGGGTTCCGGGAACCTGAGTCAATTGCCATATATGGATACCCAATCCCGGCTGTCAGCGAAGCTGAAACGACCGAAAGCGCAACGGGAGGGCAAGCGGAGCGAAAGCCAGAACAAATCCCAAACCCGATGCCGACTCGAAAGAACGGCACACACCGGGCCAGCCGGATCGAAGCGGGGAAGCGTGCCGACAACACGTGGCCGTTGTTCCGGGGATTCACGGGAATCCGGAGAGCGGACAAATGCTGATGACTTGCCGGAGACCAGGTGATAAAACGAGCAAGGGAGATGGTTCCAACCAGCGTGAAGAATCAATTCGAACAGTTGGAAGCTTCCAAAAATAAGTCGCGACAAGGAGCAAAACCGAATAATGCAAACCCTTCAAAAATCCTGCATAACGGCTGAAAACAGCCAGGCAGGTTAGGCGATCCGGTCAATGAGTTATATACCGGATCGCCTATTCATATGCCTTTTTACCTGTTTCCGCGTACGGGGGAACGCGCGGGACGGCATGCTGGTGGCGGTAAAATATCCGAAACGGTCATCACTCCGGCCGTTGTGAGCGGGTGATTCAGGATGAAATTGTTTTGAACATTCAACGGCCGGAGTCATATCAGGAAGGCAATTCAGCCCACCGCGCACATGCGGGTTGTTGCGCTGGAAGCATCCGTCAATTCAGCTCATCCAGTGTTTTCTCAAAGCTGTCGGCGAAATGCCGCAGAAAATAGGCCACCTCCGGCATGCGGGAACCATCCGGTCCGCACATGTCCAGCAACCGGCGATGGATGGCGACACGCGCCTTCTGGAACTCCCGATTTCCGTTTTTCTCCTCTTCCACGCATTTGAGCAGCGCCGACAACCGGTCGGCGGCCTTGAGGATCTCGGCCTCAGGCCCTTCCTCGGGCATGGTGAGTATGTTCCGGTAGGCCGGCTGGAGGGACGCCGGCAGCATGGCCAGGATGCGTTCGCGTGCCACGGCCTCCAGATCCTGATACGCCGTGCTGATTTGCGGACTGAAATACTTGATGGGGGTCGGCAGATCACCCGTCAGTGTCTCCGTCGCGTCGTGATACAGCGCCAGCAGCGCAATGTGCTCCGGATTGAGGGTTCCGCCGAAGAGCTCGTTGCGAATCAGGGCCAGCGCATGCGCCAGCACCGCCACCTGGTGGCTGTGCTCCTGCACATTCTCCTGAACGGTATTGCGCATCAGGCTCCATCGCGCAATTTGACGCATGCGCGACAAAAAGGCGAAAAAACTGTATTGGCTTTCCTTCCGACCCTTCGCGGCATCCGACATGCGCACCTCACGATTTTCTTCACTTGCCTCCGCTTGCGCGGTTTTTTTCACCGGCATCCATGCCGAGCGCCACCTGCGCGGTTTTCTTCACCGGCATCCGCGCCGAGCGCCACCTGCGCGGTTTTCTCCGCCCGTTTCACGCTTGCGCGGCGGGAACCCGCGTTCCCGCCGACCCTCACAGCTCACCGGAGATCAACAGCGCGCGTTCGAGCAGCACCAGCAGCTCGCCCATGGTCAGGGCTGCGTCCGGATTGATGCGGCCGGTTGCGTTGCCCGTGAGAATGCCGTTCTCCACCGCAAAGCGTACCGCGTCCAGGTAGGCGGCGTCAACACCGCCCCAATCGGAAAATTCAGCCCAGGCGGCCGGGTTGACCGGCGCCGGGTCTTCTCCGGTCTTCCGTTGCACCAGGCGAACCACGGCAAAAATGGCCTGTTCCCGGCGCACCTGCGCGCCCCCGGCCCCGGCCGGCAACAGATAGCCGGCCCGGATGGCCGCAATCAGCGGTTCGGTCTGCGTCCAGTCATAGGGAATCACATCGAACAAGGTCTTGGCAAGCTGTTCGGGCGAAACGGGGTCCCCGGCGTCCCAGCGCAGGCCCTCCAGCGAGGGCAGCGCGTACGCGCGCAGCAGGTTTTCCAGGCTGCGCCGCACCCAGTCGGGGATTGCCGGCACGACGGCCGCATCCGTGCCCGTGGCACCGTCCGCGCCAACGGTTCCGCCTGTGCCCGTTGTCATCACAATGCCGCGTGTCGTCGCGGCAATCGGCGCGGGAGAGGACATATCCGCAGAAACCGTCCCGGCCTCGTAATCCAGCCGGCTTTCCCGCGGCGTCCAGATGCCCGGCGACTGCCAGGTGCTGATGGCCAGCTCATCCCGCCGGTACTGCGTGATGTCCGGCACCGGCAGCGTGGCCTTGAGCGGGCGGACAAAACCGGACAGGGTGGCATACCGGTCGCCCTCCCCCGCCGACACCCGCAGCGCCGTCACCGGCGTCCGCAGCACCGTCCCCGGTGTTGCCCGATAGTCCGTGGCAGGCGTCTGCACATCCAGGCGAACCGTCATCTCCGGCGCGCCGGCACGCGTCCGGAAGTAGTGATCCGTCTGCAGGGCGCCGGGACGAATGGTCCAGTCCGCGCCCGGCGTCCGCACCAGCAGCTCCATGTTCAGCGCGGACAAGGCGTCGAGCACGGCAGAGCCAAGCTCCAGCCGGACCACGCGCGCGCCGATGGGCGGGCTGCGCAAATCCATCTGCACCACCGGTTCTCCCAGCGCCCGAATGGATTCCGCCAGCCGGTGCGCGTTCACGCCCACGGATCGGGTGGTCCAGACCCCGTCGGCGGACACTTCGCCATACAGCAGCTCATCGCCGGTGGGCACGTCTTCCAGATCGTAGCTTGAATCGTAGTCCAGGCGGCTGCGATCGGTCACCACCGAAACGATGACCGTCGGCGCCGACTGCAGCCCCGAGCCGGGGTCCGTGGCCCGCAGCCTGGCATAGTAGCGGCGATTGGAGACGAGTGCCGTCATGGTATGTGTGCCATCCGTCACCGGGATTTTTTCCGATCCCTCAAACAGGACGTTGTCCGCAAACTCCAGCTCATAGTCCAGCCCGGGCAGCGTCACCCATTCGTAGGTGATGGTGGTGGGGGTGATGCCCTCTTCCGTCTCCCGGATGCCAAAGCCGGTCGGGGTGGCCGGCGGCTGCCACGGCAGGGTCTTGACCGGGCGCGCGCCGCTCCAGCCGGACATGAGTCCTACCGCCTCCCCGGTTGCGTTCAAGGGGGTGTTGATGGCCCGTATCCAGAGGTTGTACCGGGTTTCCGGCTGCAATCCCTCCAGACGGTAAAACCCGCGGAATGTGTACGCCGCCTCGGAAACGCGCACCGTCCCAAGCGCCTGTTCCCGGTCCTCGGAAATGCCCCAGGCGATGTCATAATCCATCCCGGTCACCACGTCCCAGGTGAGATCCACATAGTCGTCACCGGCCAGCAGCGCCACAAAGGAGGGCACCACGGGCACCGGCACCACGGAGGGATCCTGTGCCAGGGTGGTGACAATCAGGGGATCCGAGGCATCCGAGACGATGCCGTTCGCATTTTCGATGGTCACCCAGGTGACGTATGCCGTGTTCTCCGCCAGATTGGTCAATCCGAAGGTGAACCGCTGATCCGTCTGATCCGGGGGGATGTCGGGCACAGCCACCACCGGCTGGGTGGCCATAGTGGCTTCGAGCCGCCGCATGAACGGCTGTGACAGATCGCTGTAGGTCAGCCAGTCCCGGTTGTACAGGGCATCCACCCGTTCAAGGACAGCCAGATAGGGCACCGCGTGGGGAATCACCCGCCACCCCGGCTGATAGTTGACAATCTGTGCCGGCTTCCAGTCCGCATGGCCCTCCCCCAGCGCCTCATTGGCCAGATAGACATCCCGGGACACCTGATCCCAGCGGCCCACCGATCCCGAGCCTGCCTCGGCCGGCGTGTACAGCTGATACCACTGCTTTTCCAGTTGCAACCCCACCGTCTGCCAGGCGATTTCCGGCTTTCCATTCTCATCCCTGGACACCGCGAAAGGCGGCGCGGGCGGTGGAATCGGCCGATCCGTTCCGGCATCGGGCTGGGTGACCAGCACCTTGGTGGCCGGTTCGGACTGGAACAGCCGCGTGCTGTAGCTGCCGGTGTCGTCCGGCAGCAGGTACTGCTTGTTCGCCTTCATGGACACATAGTAGGTGAGGTTCGGAGTCAGTCCCGTCAGCAGGTATTTGTACCCGATGAGGGCGTTGGTCTCCCCGTCGCGCACCTCATTGGCCTCGGTCATGGCCACGCGCGTGGCGATGCGGGTGTCCGGCTGCGGATTCACCACCTCGTCGACCTGCTGGGTGAGATAAATGTCATAGGTGATGTCCCCGTCCGGCAGGCCCTGCCCGTTCGTGGGCAGCAGCCACAACAGCGTGGCCTCGGTGGGGGTCAGCAGCGCGTCGAACAGCAGGGGCGGATCCGCGGTGGGGAAATCCCTGAAATCAGGCGCCTCCGGCTTCTCCGGAATGGTTTCCCGCAGCTCCACATAGGTGTCGGAAAGGAAATAGGATTTCAGTGCGGGGTCCTCCTTGAGAGTCCCGGTCGCCTCCACCTTGAAGCTGTAGACACTCGTGTCGGTCTTTGGAATGGTGATGAAAAAGATGTTGGTATTCTGGATGGTGGCGATATTGGTTTCCGAAGCGGGATTGTTGTCCACGCGTCGAAACAGGTCGTAATCCACACGTGAAAACTGATCACTGGCAATGGGATCCCAATAGAATTTCCAGATGGCGGCGTCCTCGGTGAAGCTCACCTTCTGGGCGAACAGCAGAATGCCGGTCTGCACCGGTGGTGTGCTGGGAATTTCCGTTTCCGGAGTCACGCTGACCTCGCTCGAGGGCAGCGGCACCACCTTGACGATGTACTCACGGCCGGGCGAGGCACCCGTCCAAATATACTCGAGGGAGCCGGTGGCGGCATTTGCCGTGACGGGACTCGCCGCCGTGCCGACATCCTTGCCCTGAATGACCGGAATCTGCGGCGGCTGGGTGAAGCCCTGGGTTTCCGAAATGAGGATCCGGTAATTGATGCGCCCGGAGGTGTCCCAGACGTCATCCCAGACAATGCGGATGTCATTGGTGCCGGCCACGCGCGCCGCGGACACCTTCAGGCCCGTGAGAAACTTCACCGCCGCGGAACGGGCCGAGGTGGCGGTGAATTGCAGCATGTCGCCGTACTTGTAGGACGCCGTGCCCTGCATGGCGTAGATGGTGCCGCTTTTAAGCTCCGGACTGATGTCGATGGCCGTGTCCATCGTGGTCGTTGCGGCGGGCAGCTCCACCGTCCGCACCGTGGAGAGCGCGCCGGTATTTTTTGCCACCTCGTCAAAGGTGAAGGTCTGCATCGGCTCGGCCGCGCCGGCGGGATAGATGGGCGCGGTCCACGAAAAGGTGGCATACCAGGCCCTGCCGATGCCTTCATTCCGGTAGCTGTTCTTCTCCACAATCAGATTGCGCGGCGGCGAAGGCGGCATGTCCACCGCAGCCACAGGCAACGCCGGCAACGCCGTCAGCCATATTGCGAACGCCAGCAGCAGATATGCGCCCCGGCGCATCCATTGTCTCCTCTTCATGCGTTACCTCCCCAGCAGGATCAGCACCTTGTGTGCCATCTCCATCAGACCGCCCAGGCTGGCGGTTCCGGTGGCGTCAAACCGGCGATCTGCCGGCAGCTTTGCCAATCCCAGGTCAAGACCCATGACAACCGGCTTCTGCAGCGCCGGCAGGATGGCCGGCAGGTTGGCGATCACGGGCGTGGCCACCGGCTGCATCTGCGCGATGTCCTGTCCCATCCCCCGCGCGTACAGATGCACCGACCAGGAAACCGCCCGCTGGTTGTCGAGCGGCAGCAGCAGGGTGCGGGTGGCGATGACCTCCTGCAAGCCCAGCGCCTGGAGTTTCTGCGCCATGCTCAGGCCCTGACCTTCCCGCGTCTGCTCACCCAGCAGCTCAAACAGCAGCACCGCCTCCTGTCCGGTCACCGTATTGGTGGGATACACCGGCTTGAGTCCGAAGGCATGCGACAGATCGTATTTCCCGGCAATGGCGCTCAACCCGGGCCAGGTGACGGCACTGCCGCCTTGGACGCCCCGGCTTGATCCGATGACGGTGGTGGCCGGTCCGTCGATCCGGAACGCCGCCATGGAATCGGTAAACGCCCGCGTCCCCGCGGGTTCCTTCCAGGCGCCGCCGCCGGCGGGCAGCATCAGCGGCACGGTGCGCCCGTTGTCGTAGGTGTACGCGTGGCTGACCAGCACCGCGCCGGGGTAGGCCGTCACGGCCGCCCGCTGCACCGCGAGGGCCGGCAGCCCGCTGCCGCCGTCGAGCAGATCCTTGAGATATCGGGACATCTGCCCTTCCACGCGATCCACCAGACTGCCCACGGTGTCCGCCAAATCGGTGTGCACCCGGTAGGTGTAGGCGGCCGCGTTCGTTTCGAGCGCCGCCCGTTCCCGATCCAGCAGCCCGTATTTGAACGGCCCCTGTGTCAGCGGCTCGTTGAGAATGTCATGAATCACATCATCCAGATATCCCTTGTCATAACGGCCCCCGAGGACTTCCGCCGAAAAGGTGTAGGCCTTGGAAATCCGGGTGTACACCGCAGGCAATGGGGCCGCAAGGGTGTCCTGCCGCTCAATCCGCACCCGCAGCATGGTTTCCCGGACCTGGGTGGAGGCAACCCGCGCCTTCATCTCCGGCAGGTTGAAGCTGCTGCGCGAAAGCAGGTATTCCGCGCCGGCCACGCGGAACATCAGGCGACCGTCCACACGGCGCAGGGTTTCCACCACCTGCTCGGGGATGGTGATTTCGTACAGGGACGCGTCCGCGAGCTCCTCCACCAGCGAAATGATCTGTGTGGCTTCCGGCGCGCTTTCCAGCATCGCCTGCACCCGGTCTCCCTTGAGCAGCACGCGCACGGCGTTGTTCGCGCCCTTGTCCACCAGCCAGTAGGGCTTGCGGGTGAGCTGCTCCGCCTCGTCCTCATACAGGGCGATGATGTTCTCCTTGTCCTTTTCCAAATCGTAATCCGTCTGGGAAAAGTCCGTTCTCGAGGAAACCGGGCCCACCCGGACCGAATCCGCCTTGAGTGTCGCCGCCCCTTCCGTGGTCGCCACAGCCGGGTTGCGCGCCCACAGGCGCACCGAATATGTGCGGTTGGTCTGCAGCGGCACGGACAGCATGCTGCCATCGGCCTGCGCCGTCCGTTTGCGCAGGATGCGGGCATACACCATTTTCTCCACCGAGCCGGAAGCGACCTGCGTGGCGGTGCGCTCCAGGTAATACTGCTCCCGCGATCCATCCGCGGTTTCATACCCGATGTCCGTCACGCCGGAAGCCGCGTAGCGCAGCGGCACGTAGTCCACCTCGGATTCCGAGCGGGCCTCCAGGTGGTATTCATAGGCCGGCTCGCCAACCCAGCGCACCTCCAGCTCATGCAGGGCATCGCGGGTTTTGCGGGTCACCGGCGCGCCCACCGCTTCCTGCCAGGTGCCCGTCGCGGCATCATACCATTTGGGATCCGGCGGAATGTGGCGCAGCCGGAAATCGTACCAGGTGTCCGAGGCCAGCCCGCTCACACGCCAGTAGTAGGTGTTGCCGTCCCGAACCAGCGTGTACCGGGCACGGGACAGCAGCGTGTAGGCGCTGTCCGGCTCCGCGGTGCGCTTCACGTAAATTTCGTAGTTGGCCGGGTCGCCACGGCTCAGGGTGGAGGTGACCGTGAAGCCGATTTCAATGTCCCGGACGATCTCAAGCCCCTGCGGGGCCTTGACCATCGGCGTGGTGACCGGCACGGTGATCCACCGGCTCGGCGGCGGCGACGGGAACCCGTCGGCATCCACACTCCCCCGATCCCGGATGGCCCGCAAGCTGAAGTAATACTGGGTGTTCGGCTGCAGGAACCCGTCCATCGGGAAGGTCACGGCAAGGGTCTCGCCATCGAGCCGCAGCCCATGGCCGGTTTCGAGTCCGGGCAGCGCCGTGCCGTCATCAAGTGGGATCCACAGCACCTGTCCGGATACCAGATTGGGGGTGCGTGTGCGGTATTCCGCCAGCAAATCCAACAGGTGCGGGTCGTCCGCGTACATCGCAGGGTCGTCATCCGCGCCCGGCATCGCCGAGGTGACCATCAGCTCGTACCCCACGTCCGGCTCCCGGTGCATCCACTGCATCACCACGGAGGCGTCTGTCAGCAACAGGGCGCCGTCGGCGTCGGTTGCGATGGAAAATTCGGTTGGCGCGCGCGGATCCCGTGTGATGTTGTCCAGGCTCACCAAATCGAGCTTCGGGGTGGTGATGGTTTTCACAGCGGTGTCCATGGTGTACCCGATGCTGGTCTTCACCGGCTCCGCGGCGCCATCGGCCCATTCGGTCACCACAAGATAGGGATGCGCCTTGATATAGTAGGTGGTGTTCGGCAGGATGCGCGTGGCCCCCGGGTCGGGATCCACGGCCGGGTCCGCGTCCGGAATGCTCCGAATTTGGCGGACAGGGGGATCCCCCACGGTGGGGTAAGCCACCACCGTGGTGCCGGCGTCCTCAAAATCCGACGGATCGGCCGGCGGTTCCTCCGCGATGAAGAAACGATATTCCACGGACAGGGACACCCGCGGGTTGTCCTCCGCCGTCACCGCGCCGGTTTCGTAGAGATCCCACTGCTCGGTGGAGAGATACCGCTTCCAGTCAATCTCCTCGAGGATGTGATCGTGCGACACATCAATCCCGTCGAGCGTCATGGTGCCGTCGACCGGATTGGTGGTGATGGCCGGCGCGATGGACAGGACAAGATTCGGCAGCGGCACCGGCACTTCACGGATGGGCCAGGTGGTGAAGCTGTACAGGGGCGACGAATAGGAGATGACCTCCCGCAAGGCGGCCGGAAGCCCGTCGCCGCCATTGCCCCGATCCGCCCAGACCGCGGCGTTGATGTCGTCAAGGTATTCGTACCGGGCCGTAAACGCCTGCAGATAATAGGTGAGGTTGGGCACCAGGAATTCCGGGTACGGGCCCCGGGTTCCCACTTCGTTGTTTTCCGCATCCAGCGGGGTGCCGTCCGGGTCGCCCCCGGCAGGGCCCGACGCGTAATCCAGAAACAGCCTGGTGCCGTCGATTTCCACGGTGAGCCGGCTCGCATCGCCCGGCACCTCGGAGAGCTGGGACTTGCCGATGACCAGCGCGCGCTTCTGCCTCACCGGCTTCTGCACCGTCACGGTGTTGACCGCGTCGGAGAGCGTGATGCGGCTGTCCTTGATTCCGGATTCAGGCACATCCGGCAACAGGGTGGACAGCAGGATGTTGAACACCGGATCGGTATCGGTTTGGGGTTGCTCACGAAACGTCAACCAGTCCTCCCCGTTGTGGGTGGACCAGTCCGTGGGCTTGTCGAAGGTCAGTTCCAGCACGCTGGTGGGAATCTCCACCGGCACGCCGCCCACGGTGACGGTCTGCAGCCCGTCGTATTTCGCGGTCACCACCAGATTCTGCGGCAGTGCCGGGCGTCCCGTCTGGCCGCCGAGCAGGGTGAGGCTGTTGACCATGGTGGTGTTGCGGGGTCTGGGCGCGCCCTGTTCGGACGCGACAACCCGGATATAGCGCTCCGGCAATTCGCCGTTCACCACCGAGAACGGCAGGATGACGCTGCCATGCAGGGACCCGGCCGCAAGGCTGGTGTCCGGGATGGTCACCCAGTTGCCGCGCACCTCGTCCGCGTTCGGATAATTCAAATCGTTGCCGGAAAGGTCCTGAATTTCATAGTAAAGCTGGGTATGGATGCCGTTGGTCACGCGGCGGAAGCGGATTTCCACCTTGTCGGTGTCCACCTTGGACATCTCGTATTCCATGGGGGTGAACACGGAGGTGAGCGCGCCATACTCCTCGAACGCCACATCGGTGTTGACGCCGGAATACGTGTTGGACGTGCCGGACTGCAGATTGGTGTTGACGAACAGCAGCGGCGCGTCGTCCGTGGTGGCCATGGTGAGGCCGGTGCGGAGGTTCTGGTATTCCGTGCCGGATTCGATGCCGTTGCTCTTTTCCAGGATCGCGGAAACAAAGCCATCCGGGTCCGTTGGCCGGCGATCCGGGCCAAGTCCATCCACCACCGGTGGAGCGCTGCCGATGGTGGCGCCGCCAAGGCGGAGCGTCTCCGCCACCCCATCACTGTCCTCATCTGACCAGTAGGTCTTGTATTCCAGTGGGACGGTGCTGTTGCGGCCCTTGTTCATGATGAAGTAAAAGCCGGCGGATTCAATGGGCAGCGTTTTCTCCAGGCCATCCCGCCAAAGGGCGGCCGGCTCCGTCACGTATCTGATGCCCTCACCGGTCCCGTCTCCCGTGTAGAGGGTCGGCACCCGCCAGCGCAGGCGGATTTTCGGTTCCTGCCCGCTGACCACCTTGCTGGCCGGTCCGGGATACGGCACGGGAAACCCATTCATGTCCTCGAGCAGCGGCGCGTTCTCGATCAGGGTGTTTGCGGAGAGATCAAACGATTCCGCCTCGAATGCCATGCCCACCAGGACATATGGGGAGGCCGTCCCGGTATGATCCGTTCCGGCGGCATCGGAATAGACGTCGATTTGCACATCGTAGACATGGTTGGGTTCAAACGGCACCCGCAGCACCACCGTGTAGACGCCGTTTTCCTGAACATAGCGATAAAACGGGTTCGGCGTGGCGGGGTCATCGGGAATGCTTTCCACAAGGGACACCGGCGTCCCCGCCGCATCATGCCACGCGTATTCGATGCGTCCCGGCTGGGCGGGCGCAGTCCAGAACAACTCATGCTTCTGGTCTGTTGCATTGAAACGGTATCGTACATTCAACGCGGTCGGCGCGGCGCTGACCGGCAGCACGGAAGCCGGCACCAGCCAGACCATCAGCAGCAGCAGGGACAACAGGAGTGAAAAAAGGCGCTGGCCTCTTGTTCTTTGTCGCATCATGAATGAACCCCTCCACGGGCACGCCCCGCCTTCTGGACGGACAGGTTGCCCAAACAGACGCAAAGCGCGCCCTCATGGAATATATCGGCCGAATGGCGGCCGGGGTTGAATGACGGTTCTGTTACAATCCCGGTGAGGATCCGGGTTTGACATCCAAAGTCCGCACCACACGGGGCACCTCCGCCAGCGGGACACCCTGTCGAAAGGACTTGTCCCTGGCCGCCACTTCCGCTTCGCCCTTCTCCAGATTGCGGCGGCTCACGATGACCCGCAGCGGTGCCCCGAGCAAATCCGCTTCGGCGAACTGGCTGCCCGCGGTCAGGCCACGGTCGTCGTACAGCACCTCACATTGCGCGCCAAGTTCCCGATACAGCGCTTCCGCCGCCTCCCGGACCTCCGCCTGATCCGCGTTGAGCAGACAAAGCTGTACCTGCCAGGGAGCCACAGCCACCGGCCAGACGGGGCCATATGCGTCATGATGGGCTTCGAGCACACAGGCCGCCACCCGCTCAATGCCCAGCCAGCAACCGCACGCGCCGGGCAACCGCCGATCACCGGCCATGTCGGTATACGCCATTCCGGATCGCGACAGCATGGTGTCGCCGTATCTGAACCCCTTGCCCAGCACGAGCACCGGTTGCACGTCCAGCGCCGCACCGCAGGACGGACAAAGACTTCCGGCCCTTGCCAGCGACAGATCATGAAAAACTGCCTGTGGAAAGTCACGCGGCAGGCTCACGCCGGTGAGATGCCAATCCGGTTCGTTTGCGCCGCACGCCACATTCCTCAGCCCCCTCAGGGACTCGTCGAACAGGACAGTCACGGTTTCCGGCAAATCCAGCGCGCCCACGGACCCAAGCGCAAGGCCGCTGTCCCAGGCAGCCGGCCAGGGCGCCACATCCGCCGACAGCAGCCGGGACAGCTTGGCCTGACTCACCTGCAAATCTCCCCGCACAAAGACAATCACGGGATGTTCCCGGCCGGATGCCGCAAAAATGGTGGCTTTCATCAGCGCGGTTTCCGGTTTCCCAAGAAACGCGGACAAGGTCGCGATGTCCGTGATGCCGGGGGTATGGACGCGCGCAATCGGTGCCTCCCGCTCCGGAAACAGCTGGTGCCGCTGTCCCGCGACCGGCAGCATCGCGTGGTATCCGCAGGCGGGACAGACCGCCAGCTGTTCATCCCCCATGGCGTGCGGGAAGGTCAGCGTCCAGGCATCGGTGGCACCCGGATCTTCCGACACCCCTGCGGACACCCGCACCTCCGGCAGGCCCAATGCTTCGAGCGCAAGCCGCAGCGTCTCCAACAGCTCCCGCATCGCGGCATTGTTGGCCCCGGCATCCGTGTCCACCCGCAGGCCCTGCAGCAACGTCCCCGCGGAACAGCCCATCAGTCCGCCACGCGCCCGTGTCGGTGGCAGTGCATCATGCCTGAACCCGAAAAGCTGCCGGGGATACCGGGCATAGGTGGTCAATTCCGAGCAGACCAGCTGTTCGAGCACGCGGCCCCCGGCTTCCACCGCCCGGCTGAACGCCGCCCGCGGCAGTTGTGACCCCGGATGTTCCGACGCGCCCAACGTCTGGTTTTGATCTTCACGAACCCCCGTGTCGGGGTACAGCCCCACCTCCTGCGCGCCCAATTGTGAAAGCCGCCCGGAGAGATGCGCCATCACATTGGCCACAAGCCGCTTCCCCGGCGGAAGCAGGGTGGGCGTTCCCGACGCGGACACTCTGATGTATCCGCCGCGGATGAGATATTGATGGCTCACCCGGACCGCCTCCGCCGGCGTTTCCCGAATCCGTTCCCCAAACAGTTGACTCATGCGCATGATAAATCTCCTTGTCCCTGTCCCTTCGGCCCTTGCCGATCACCATCGTCCGTTCAAGTCTATCCTCTATTGGCGACGCCATGCAACCTCGACAACCGACATGATATAATGGGTCATGCATGTCCGTTCCAACCGGCATGTGGCGTCCATGGCAACCCGTGCGCGCCGCCCCAATCCACCGCCATGAAGGAGCCGCAATGCATTTTGAAGCCATGAAAGGGGTCCTGCTTTCGGACACCCTTGTCCCGGATCTGTTTCTCAGCGATTGCCTGCCCGGTCTGCCGGGCGACGCGGTCAAGCTGTACCTGTACTGTGTTTTTCTGGCCAAGTACGGCAAAAACGCAGAGCCCGAGGAACTGGCCGCGCGTCTGGAGCTGGAGACAGACACAGTGCAGGCCGCCTTTGTGCGCCTGGAGCAGGACGGGCTGCTCATCCGCACCAGAACCGGATTCTCACTCACCGACCTCAAGGAGCGCGAAATCAACCGCCTGTACCGCAAGCGCACCGATTCCCTGCCGGAGGACGCCATCGCCAACAGCGCGGCGAACATCCGCCGCAACCAATCCATCGAAGGCATCAACCGCATGTTTTTCCAGGGGCTCATGTCCCCCTCCTGGTACACCGCCGTCGACCATTGGTTCGACGATTTCAAGTTCGACGAGGACGTGATGTTCGCCCTGGTGAAGTATTGCCACGACATGGGCAAACTGGGACTGAACTATGTGCGGCGGGTCGCCGAGGGATGGCACCGCGACGGGGTGCGCACGCACTGGGATCTGGAACGGCACATGGAAGAGCGCGATCAGATCATGGCTGCCAAGAAACGCATCGCCCGCCTGCTGGGCCGTTCGTACAATCTCACCGAGCCGGAGGAGCGCTATGTGCGTCAATGGCTGCTGGAATGGAAATTCGGGCTGGACATTGTGGAGTTGGCCGTGGAAAAGACCACCAGCCGGCCCAACGCGAATTTCGACTATCTCAACGGCATTCTGAAGCGCTGGCATGAGGCGGGATACACCACCATCGAGGAAATCCGGCAGCACGATGTCAAGCCGCGCCGCGCCAAATCGGACGCCGCACACGCATCCGGCGCGGAGGTTCCGCGCCGCAACAATTTCGAACAGCGCAACTATGATGACGACTTTTTTGACAAGCTCTCCGGCGCCGCCCTGAAAACCGGCACCGGGAAAGGTGGGTCACCGTCATGACAGGCTTGGGCCGTGAAATTGCCATGCTCTACGAACAACGGCGCGATCGCGCCCTGCGCGCGCGCGACCGCAGACAGGAAGAAGCATTCGCGCGACTGCCCGCGCTGGCGGATCTCACCGCGCAAATCGGCACGCTCGGGGTGCAGTATGCCCGCGCCGTGCTGCATGAGGAAGCCGGCGGCGTCGAGGAACTGGCCGCACGGCTGCAGACGCTCAAATCACAGCGCGCCGCCCTGCTCGCGCAAGCCGGCTACGCGCCGGACTGGCTGGAACCCCGCTGGGAATGCCCGCTGTGCGGGGATACGGGCTATGTCACCGCGCCGGGCGGGCGCTCCTCCGCGCCCTGCAGCTGCAGCCGGCAGCTGGTGCTCGAGAAGCTGTACCAGTCCTCCAACCTGTCCCGCGATGCCGCCATCGGGTTCAACCAGTTTGAGGAAACCTTTTATCCGGACGAAGCCTCCCGCGAACGGTACGGCGTGGACGGATCGGTGCGCACGCACATGCGCGCGGTGCGCGACCATGTGATGCGGTTTGTCGACCGGTTTGAGCAGGGGGACACGCACTCCCTGTATCTGTACGGCCCCACCGGCACAGGAAAGACCTTTCTGGCGAAATGCGCCGGAAAGGCCCTCATCGAAAAAAGCCACACCGTGTTGTATCTCTCCGCGCCGGCCCTGTTCGAGGCTGCCCGCGCGGCGAAATTCCATGACGCGGATCAGCCGGACGCGGCGGAGGCCTACCGGCGGATTCTCCGTGTCAACCTGCTGATTCTGGACGATCTCGGCACCGAGCCGGCCAGCGATTCCCGCTACGCCGATCTGCTCTCCCTGCTCGAAACCCGCGCGCAGCCGTCCCGGGAACCCCGGCGCAACATCATTGCGACCAACATGGATCTCAAGCGGCTGTACGCCGCCTACAACGAACGCATCGGCTCCCGCATCGCAGGTGGGTTTGACATTCTGCCCTTTGCGGGGCAGGACATCCGGGTCCTCAAGCGCTTTGGATAGTGCCGCAGTCAGTCGTTCCCGAAGAAACCGCCCAGCATGCCGCCCAGCCCGCTGTTCACCGGGTTGTTGCGCGCACTGTCCGTGCCGCCGAACGCCGCGGAGCGGATGCGGTTGGCCAGCCGTGAGAACGGAAGCGACTGCAGGAACACGGTGCCGGGGCCCGACACGGTGGCCAGGAACAAGCCTTCCCCACCAAACAGCGCATTCTTGAAACCGCCGACGAACTGGATGTCATAGTTGACGCCCTGCGTGAAGCCCACCAGACAGCCGGTGTCCACCCGCAAGGTTTCTCCCGGGGCCAAATCGCGCCGGATGATGGTGCCACCCGCGTGCACAAAGGCCAGGCCGTTGCCCACCAGCCGCTGCAGAATGAAGCCCTCGCCGCCGAACAGGCCCGCGCCCATGCGGCGTGTGAACGCCACCTCCACATCGATGCCGGCGGCGCTGCACAGGTAGGAATCCTTCTGGCAGATGAACGTGCCGCCGAACAGGTTCAAATCCAGCGGGATGATTTTCCCGGGATAAGGCGCGGCAAACCCGGTCCGCTGCTTGTACGCGGAGCCATTGTAAAAGGTGGTGATCATGAAGCTTTCGCCGGTGACCATCCGCTTGAAGCCGCCAAAGATGCCGCCCTGGCCCATGCCGGTGTCCATCTGGATGCCCTGCTCCATATAGAGCATGGCGCCGGCCTCGGCCCGAACCCCTTCGCCGGGATCCAGCTCAATCTCCACCAGCTGCATGTCTTCGCCAACAATCCGGTAATCGATCATGTCCGCCATTGCATTCCCTCCCGCACACGTCGGCCGAACCCGCGTCATCCCGGATCCATGGCCGGATCATCTTTTACACATGCCCATGGTACGAAAACACGGCTAAAAAGTCGCTCCCGGATTTCAATATCGGCCGCGAACCTGACGCGCGCCCACAATCAGGCGCTCGGCCACTTCCTCGACCCGCCACTGCGGCGTTGCGAGGTTGAGCCGGATGAACCCCTCGCCCGCCTTGCCGAACCAGTCGCCATAATCGACCGCAACCCGGCAGACATCGCGCATGAAGGGTTCCACCTGCTCAAAGGGAAGCAGCTTGCGCAAATCCACCCATTGCAGATAGGTGCCTTCGAGCGGGGAAATCACCGCCTCCGGCAAATCACGGGACAGCCGCTCCCACAGCACGGACGCGTTCTTCCGCAATTGCGCCAGCAGCGCCTCCAGCCAGGGTTCGCCCCGCATGAAGGCCGCTTCGGTCGCCACATAGCCAAGAATGTTGCCCGAGCCGGGATGCGCCCGCTTCACCGCTTCATCGAACCGCGTGCGCACCTTTCTGTCGGGAATGAACATGAAGGAATTGGACAGGCTGGCCAGATTGAAGGTCTTCGAGGCGGAGGCCAGGGTGATGAGCCGGTCCATGTTCTCCGCAACCTGGGCGGTCGGGGTGTGGCGCCGCGCGCCCAGCACAAGGTCCCTGTGGATTTCATCGGACAGCACAAACACGCCATGCCGGTCGCAGATGCGCCACAGCTGCCGCAGTTCCTCCTTCTCCCAAACCCGACCCACCGGATTGTGCGGAGAACAGAGGATAAACAGCTTCACGCGGTGCTGGACAATCGCGGTTTCAAATCCGGCAAAATCAATGTGATAGGTACCGTTGTCGTTCACCAGATCGTGGGTGATGAGACGGCGGCCGGTTTCCTCCACCGCGTACTGGAAGGGATAATAGACAGGCGTCTGGATGAGGCATGCCTCCCCCGGCTCCGTGAGCGCGTTGACCAGCCAGAACAGGGCGGGCACCACACCGGGGGCATACCGGATCCACTCCGGATCCACCTTGTTGCGGTGACGTCGCAAATCCCATTGAACAATGGCATCTTTCCAGGTTTCAGGCACCTGCTGATATCCGAATGCGCCATGGGCCACCCGCGCGGCCAGCGCGTCGAGTACCGCCTCCGGGGCGGCGAAGTCCATGTCCGCCACCCACATGGAAATGAGATCCGGACGGCCGAAGGTTTCCGCCAGCCCATCCCACTTCTCGCAACCGGTACCGGGGCGCGCCACCTCCTGGAGCAGGCCTTCGCGTCGATGCGCGACACGGGCCGCCATTTCCTCCCGCGCGCCGGTTGCCGTTGCGCGGAAATCCTCCTGTTGTGCCATTGGGTCCACCTGCCCTTCCGTCTTCATGCCCGCGGCGCACGCAACCGGCCAGCTTGCTGCGCACAGCGGCCGCATGCCCGTTTGAACAGTCTACAGCGATTGTACCTCATTTTCGGCTCCGACACCCGGTTTCACCGTTGCGCTGTTGTCAACGGCATCGGTTTGCTCCGCAGTTGCGATACCCGCGTCCTCCGGTTCGCCGGCATCCGTTTCCGGCAAGGGGGGATTCTCTTCGGCGCTTCCGCCGTCCGCCGGCGCGTCCGGTTGCCCATCCACCGGCAGCGCACCATTCTCCGATGACGTGCCGTCTTCCGGAACACCCTCACCTTCCGACGAAGCCCCCTCTTCCAGTGAAGCGCCATCTTCGGGCAACACACCGTCCTCCAGCGAAGCGCCGTCTTCCGGGGAACCCCCATCCTCCAGCGAAGCGCCGTCATCGGGCAACGCGCCGTTGTCAGGAACAGCCGTGTCGCCGTCTGTCGCCGGATCGGCAGACCCGTCCGCCGGAGTATCACCCTCAGGCGTTTCTCCCGCTTCCGCGCCCGGTGCCGGTTCCGACACTTCGTCTGCGGGTTTTGGCGCCCCGTCCGCAGGTTTTGGTGCCACCGGTTTTGGCGCCGGCCCGGCCGGTGTGCCGGACAAGCCCTCTCCCAATACCAGCTGGGACGCGCCCAGCACCTTTCGGTACTCGGCCGCCACCACAATGGAGGTGATGTCAAAGGATTCCGCGATCAGGGATTTGGCGACCTGGGTGTATTGAACCACCTTTTTCTGCCCCACCACACTGGTTTCCACGAACTCCGTGTACCGGTTGGCCAGATCGATGATGCGGTTCAGATTGCCCAATGTGAGATGCTGATCCATGAAAGCCTTCACAAACAGGTTCTGGTTCTCCTTGCGCCCGACATCACCGATTTCGTAGAACTTCCCGTTCTCGTCGCGACCCTTGCGGAACCGGACAAACCCTTCCGCCGCCGCGCCGTCGAGCAGCTGGGAACCGGGTGCGAGGTCGATGTGCAGGCCCTGCAGCGGATCGTTGTACCGCATGCCGCGCGCCACGTCCACCGTCACACCGCCGAATTCATCCACCAGCTTGCGGAAACTCTCATGATGGATGAACACAAAATCGTCGATGGACAGCGAAAACATCTCTTCAATGAGATCCGCGGTAAAATCGTAGTCGGGTGACCCGAACCGCGGATTGTCCTCGCGGTAGCCAATCAGCTTTCCAAGCTTGTGCGCGGCGTTGATTTTCCGCAGCGCCGGCTTGTCGTTGATCCCCGAGATTTTTTTGGATATCCGGGAAATCGCTTCCTCGCTGTAATCCACAAACAGGTCACGGGGAATGTTCACCAGCCGAACCGCACCGTCCTCGGGATTCATGCTCACAATCAGCAGGGTGTCATACAGGTTGGCCTCCACATCGCGGGCCATCACCAGCAGGTTGATGGCCGAAGGAGACACCATGGGCGGCAAGTCCGGGGTTTCCCGCAACAGCGCAAAGGGTTTTTCGTTCTTTTCGGTTTCACGCGCCGCGCGAATGGCCTCGCCCTTGTCGTTTCGCTGCACCAGTCCGGCCACCGCCTGCCCCACCGGGGTTTCCGCAAGAGGCTCCGGCGCGAGGAAAAAAATCCAGACGGCATACAATGCCAGCAGAAGTGCGGCAAAAAGCAACACCCATCCAACGGTGTGCCGCTTGCGCGTTTTTCCGCCCGCCGTCTTTTGCTGCTTGCCTGTGCGTGCGCCCGACGGCGGCGCTGCGGTCGGCTTGCTTCCCCGAGGCTCTCCCGGGGCTTCCACCTGACGGTATTGCTCCCACCCGCCTGTGGCTCGAACAGATTTTTTACCCGGAAAATCCACCTGGACATCCGTCTGCTGACGCCGGTTTTTGCCGTGATCGGGTTGATATCCTGTTTTGCCGTTTTTCGCCATGTTGTCGCTGCCTTCCTGTCTTCGGCATGATTGCCTTGAAAAAAGCCGCCCCAACACACGCATGTGCTGGAGCGGCCACGTTGGAGGTGCCACCCAGATTTGAACTGGGGAATGAGGGTTTTGCAGACCCTGGCCTTACCACTTGGCTATGGCACCATAGGCGGCTGACACAATTGCAGGTGTGTTTCGTGCCGCGCATTTCATTTTACAGGGGAACCGCACGATCCGTCAAGTCGAAAAACAAAAGCCTGCCCTTGTGTGTATGCATGCATATCGGGTAATCTCTGAGTAGGCGAACCGCATGCCGTGTTCGTCACAACAGGCCCGTCACGCACGCAAGGAGGCTCCATGGCGAGAAAGCTGCTGCTCATCCTCAATCCACAGGCCGGCCGCAAGGAATCGCGGCTCCGGCTGTTTGAGCTTGTGGATTTGTTTTCCCGTCACAGCTGTATTGTCACGGTCTTCCCCACGCAAAAAAAGCATGATGCCACCCGCTTTGTGCAGCAGCACGCCGGCCTGTTCGACACCCTGCTGTGCTGCGGCGGCGACGGCACGCTCAACGAGGTGGTCACCGGCCTCATGATGCTCGACGAACAGCCCGAGCTCGGCTATATTCCCGCCGGCACCACCAACGACATGGCCAACAGCCTCAACCTGCCCCGGCGTCTGCTCAAGGCGGCCGGTGTGGTGCTGCAGCGCCAGGTGCACGAACACGACATCGGCACCTTTCATGACGGATTTTTTGTCTATGCCGCCGCATTCGGTGCGTTCACCGAGGTTTCCTACCTCACGCCGCAGCACTCCAAAATCGCGCTCGGTCCCCTCGCCTATGTCCTTGAGGGGATTCGTCGCCTGCCGGACATCCGGCCGCACCACATTGTGGTGGAGCACGACGGCGAACGCATCGAGGGGGACTTCATCTTCGGCGCGGTCACCAACACCCGTTCCATCGCGGGCATCCGAAACCCCATGCCCGGCAAGGTCGAGCTCGACGATGGCAAGTTCGAGGTGCTGCTGGTACGCAATCCCACTACCCCGAACCAGCTGCGCAAAACCCTGACCGATCTCAGCCGTCGCAAATACGACAACGAAAATGTGCTGTTCTTCCAGACGGATCATGTGGTTTTCACGCCCCAGCATCCCGTACCGTGGACGGTGGACGGCGAGGACGGCGGGTTGCGGCGCCGGACGGAGATTGTGAACCTGCCGCGGAAGATCCGGTTCCTGGCCGGGTCGTAGGGTTCTGCCCGGCCCGGCGCTTCGCTTCGCGAACCGCCTACTCGCGGGTTCTGCCCGGCCCGGCGCTTCGCTCCGCGAACCGCCTACACCGGGATCTCCACAAGTAAGAAAGCCTCAGCTTTCGCTGAGGCTTTCTTACTTGTGGAGCGGAATACGAGATTCGAACTCGCGACTTTCACCTTGGCAAGGTGACACTCTACCACTGAGTTAATTCCGCATGATGGTGCCCAGAGCCGGAATCGAACCAGCGACACGAGGATTTTCAGTCCTCTGCTCTACCGACTGAGCTATCTGGGCAAAATGGCGACCCGGAAGGGGCTCGAACCCTCGACCTCTAGCGTGACAGGCTAGCGTTCTAACCATCTGAACTACCGGGCCACTATTTGGTGGGAACAACAGGGCTCGAACCTGTGACATTCTGCTTGTAAGGCAGACGCTCTCCCAGCTGAGCTATGCTCCCTTGTCCCTTGCGTTGCACCCACGTCGGAGGCGCTTTTACAGTATACGAAATACCTCCCATGGTGTCAATAGCCTTGTTGAAAAAATTCCGGCAAGACGCGTGACAAAAGCCTTTGAAGCCATGAAAGGCTTGCCGCGGAAGCCACTGCCTCTCCCGCGGCAAACCGGGACTGTGTCGGTAAACGGGTCAGCCCAGATCGTCCGTGATGAGTTCGGCCAGCAGCTCGGACAGCACCCGGTCCGCGTCGTCGTACGGCACCTGGCAGGTCCCCACCTTCCGGTGGCCGCCTCCGCCATAGCGCAGCATGATGGAGCCGATGTCGGCCTCGCAGGTGCGGTTGAGCACGCTGTAGCCCACCGCGATGGCGACGTTCTGCTTCGCGCGTCCGTCGACCATCCAGATGGAGACATTGCCGGCCGGGAACAGGCTGTAGAGCAGGAACCGGTTGCCGGTGTAAATGGGATCCACATCGCGCAGGTCGGACACAATGACGTTGCCCTCCAGGCGTGAATGCGCCTTCACCATCTGCCGGAACAGCTGATCCTGCTCCAGATACAAAGCCACGCGTTCCTTGACATCCGGCAGCTCCAGAATCTCCTCGATGGTCATGGTGCGGCAGGCCTCCATCAGCATCTCCATCAGCTGGTAGTTGCTGATGCGGAAGTTCCGGAACCGGCCCAGCCCGGTGCGCGGATCCATCATGAACCCGAGCAGCACCCATCCCTGGGGATTGAGGATTTCCTCGGCGGTGAGGTTGCCGGAATCGACCCGGTCCACACCGTGGAGCATGGCGGCAAATTGCGGGAACCGCTCGGCCCCGCCGTAGTAATCATAGATGATATGGGCGGCCGAGGGGGTGAGCCGGCTGTCTCCCTTGAACTTCCCCGCCAGCTGGTTGCGTTCGTGCTCGCTGGAGTGGTGGTCGAACCAAAGGCCGCAGCCCTCCACAAAGGGGACATTGGCCAGCACATCGTTTTCCGTAATGGCCACAAGGCCATCCTGCAAATCCTTGGGATGGACAAACTTCCACTCGTCAATGATGCCGGCTTCCTTGAGCAGGGCACCGCAGGCCAGTCCGTCAAAATCCGAACGCGTGATGAGTCGCATGGGGGTCACCTCATGTTTTCAAGAATTGTCGTGTCGACACATTCCATTATACCCGACAAACAGGACGTGTCGCCACAATGTCCGCCCCGGTACCCAGAATGTCCGCCACCACAATGCTTCCCTCTTCCACGGGTGCTGAAACGGTGATGCCGTTGAGCAGCTGCACCATCTCACGCAACAGCGCTCTTGGAACAGGCTTGTTGGTCCGCACCGGCAACAGCGGTCGGTCCGCGCCGCACAGCCTCACCGTGGTGGTCAGCGTGCGCACGGGGTTCACCGCCTCCGCCATCGCATGGGGAATGCCACGCTTGCAGCCGTTCCCTGTGACCTCCGTCACCTCGCCATTCACCACCTTGACCGTCATCTGGCAGCCTGTGGGGCATACGGTGCAGATCATGTCCAGGGTCTTGATCTCCTGGCCGGCCTCGGTGGCCTCCGCAGAATTGCTGGTCATTTCATTGCTTGGTGTCATGCGCCCGCACCTCCCTGTGCCTTCTTGTCTTCCGGCTGTCCCTGTGCCTTCTTGTCTTCCGGCTGTCCCTGTGTCTTCTTTTCTTCCGGCTGCCCCAGCGCCTCCCCGAGCTCCTTCAGGGACGGATACACCCAGGTGGGCTTGACTTCCGAGGCCGCGATGTCCGCCTCCCCGGCCTCCCCGGTCAGCACCAGGATGCCGCTGGCCCCGTTGTTCACACCGGTGGCCACGTCGGTATAGAGCCGGTCGCCGACAAATGCCACCTGCGCCCGCACCGCCCCTGTCCGCTCGAGCACGGCCGCCATGGTTTCCGGATACGGTTTGCCCAAAAACCGCGGCTTTCTGCCGGTGGACGCTTCCACCAGCGCGCACATGGCGCCGCAGTCCGGGATGAACCCGCCCTCCACCGGACAGTTCCAGTCCGGATGGGTGGCCAGGAACTCCGCGCCCTCCCGGATGTGCCAGCATGCCTGTGACAGCGCGTCATAGGCCAGGGTCGTGTCAAAGGCAACCATCACGATGTCCGCCACCGGGTTGTCCTTGGACGGCGCCCATCCGGCAACCGGTTCCACAAGCGGGATGCCGGCCTGCCGGAACTGTGTCCGCAGCGATGGGGTTCCCAGCAGGAACACGGATTTCCCGGGCCGCTCCCGTTGCAGGAACGAGATGGCGACGTCACCTGACGTCATCATCTGATCCGGAGCAATGTTCACCCCAAGTCGCGCCAGTTTGGCCAGATAGTCCTCCGGAGACTTGGACGAATTGTTCGTGAAGAACAGGAACCGGCGGCCGGACGCGGCCAGCTTCTCCAGGAAGCCGTGCGAGGTCGGCAGGAGCTGTTCACCCAGATAAAAGGTGCCGTCCATGTCCAGCACGAAGCAGGAAATGTCCCGGACATCCTTCGGCGGAACCGGCGATGCCGGCTTCCGGGGCACAATATGGACGGACAGCGCCCCGCCAAGCGGCACGCGGGCCAGCCATTCCGGCTTGAGCGGCACGGCCTCCATCTCCCCGGGCGTCACGCGAATTTTCCGCTGGGACACCAACACCTGGGTTCCCGCGCGGACCTCCAGCGTCACCTGCCGCTGCGGCGCCGTCACACGCAACAGCAGCCGGCTTTCCGGCTCGATGCCGTCCATCCGCACCACCTTGGGCAGCACATAGCGAATCCCTTCCCCCGCCAGGACGGGAATTTCACGGACAGCCGCCATCGCGTCGCCATCCGCTTGGGCGCCCGCCAGTTCGCCGGGCATCACATCGGCGCCGTCCGCGCGCTGCAGCACGCCCCCTTTCGCGAGCCAGCGGGCGGCACACCGGCCCGCAAGCCGGGCCTCCTCGGAGACATTGTCCACCAGGTCGTGGACATGCACCACATTCCCGCAGGCAAAAATGCCGGGCACACCGGTCTGCATGTCCATGGACACCACGGGGCCGCCCGTGATGTCGTCGATGGGCACGCCGGCCGCGCGGGACAGCTCGTTCTCCGGAATCAGGCCCACGGAGAGCAGCAGCGTGTCGCAGGCGACATCGAATTCGGTCCCCGGAATGGGCTTGCGGTGTTCGTCCACCTGCGCGACGGTCACGCCGGTGAGCCGCTCGCGCCCATGCAGCCCCACCACGGTGTGGGAAAGCTTCAACGGGATGTCGAAATCGTCCAGGCACTGCACAATGTTGCGGGTGAGGCCGCCGGAGTACGGCATGACCTCACAGACCATCTCCACCTTCGCGCCTTCGAGCGTGAGGCGGCGGGCCATGATGAGGCCGATGTCGCCCGAACCCAGGATGACCACGCGCTGACCGGGCAGATACCCTTCCATGTTGATGAAGCGCTGGGCGCTGCCGGCCGTCATGATGCCGGCCGGACGCGCGCCGGGAATGGACAGCGCGCCCGCGGCGCGTTCCCGGCAACCCATGGCCAGCACCACCGCGTCGGCCTGCAGGGTGAAGTGCCCGTATGCGCCGCTGATGGCGGTGATGTGCCGGTCATTCGACAGGCTGAGCACCATGGTGTCGGTGTAAACGGGGATTTCCCATTCGGCGGCTTCCCGGACAAACCGCGTCGCGTATTCCGGGCCGGTCAGCTCCTCCCCGAACAGGTGCAGGCCAAACCCGGGATGAATGCACTGCCCGAGGATGCCGCCGGCCTCCTTTTCACGCTCCAGGATCACCACATCGGAGACCCCGTTCTTTTTCGCTTCAATCGCCGCCGCAAGGCCGGCGGGGCCGCCGCCGACGATGGCCAGGGACACCCGTTCAGGGGGGCGGCCGTCCTTTGGCACGGACCCTGACCGGTTGCCCGCTCCGTCCCCGCAGGACGGTGTCCGCACGGCCTCGCCGCCAGCAGCCTTCCCCGCTTCGACGGCGCCGTTCTTCTTCACATCACTGCCGCCAGGTTTCCCCGTTTCTTCGGCGCCGTCCTTCGGCAGCGGACAAGCCTCCGGCTTCGAGGGCCCGGCCAGCAGGGGAGATCCCGGCCCCCGCTTGGTGACGGCATCGGGGGAAACGCCCAGCTCGCGCGCCAGAATCGCCACCGCGCGCGGTGTGCAGAACCCGCCCTGACAGCGGCCCATGCCCGAGCGCGTGCGCCGTTTCAGCCCGTC
>JAEWSN010000077.1 GCA_023459915.1 Bacillota bacterium | reverse complement strand
CACGGACGCTTCCGTGCTTCCAGTATAGCAAACCTGCGGCCCGCGCAAAAAGATGCGGAAAAAAGCGTGCATGGACAGGGACACAGTCGTGGGCAGACATGAAAACAAGCATGAAAAAAGAACGGCCGTTGGCCGTTCCCTGTTCATGCGTCGATGCGGGTGCCGCAACGCGCGTCTCATGTGATACTGTCTCCTGCCCGCATGGGCAGATGGAACTGATAATCAGAGCACCATCCGCTTGAAATCGTCCTTGGGACGGAATCCGATGGTTTTGCCGGCCGCCTGTCCCGCTTTGAAGGCGATGACGGTGGGGATGCTCATGATGCCGTATTTCGCGGCCAATTCCGGTTCCTCGTCCACGTTCACCTTCACGACCTTCGCGGCGGGGCCGAGCTCGCGGCCCAGTTCCTCGAGGGTGGGGGTCAGCATGCGGCAGGGGCCGCACCACGGTGCCCAGAAATCGACCAGTACGGGAACGCTGGATTTGAGGACCTCTTGTTCAAATGTCGCCTTTGTGACTTCCGTTGCCATATTGAAACCTCCATGTCGTCATGCCGGCGTGTCCGGCTTGCTTTCGATGTCCTCATTGTAACACAGCCGGGAGGCCCCGGATGTGACGATGTCACCAGTGGATCAAGAAAAACGGCAGGGTGACGATCAGCCATCCTGCCGGCCAGAAAGGGCCGATGGGCCAATGATTCATGCGTCGTGACGATGGTTTGACCCGGAGGTTTCCCGTACACTTATGGAGAGCAAAAGCCTTGCGAACCCCAGTCGGGTCATTACAAAACGTCCAATTGCTCCGCAATTGGACGGTAAACCCGGAACGACCCCAGTCGGGTCATGTACAAAACGTCCAATTGCTCCGCAATTGGACGGTAAACCCTGAACGACCCCAGTCGGGTCATGTACAAACCGTCCAATTGCTCCGCAATTGGACGGTAACAGGAGGATCAAGCCATGAAGAGCAACAGAAGGATGTGCGTCGTATGGATGCTGATGGTCATCATGATGGTGGCTGCCGGATGTGGCGGGGCCCCTGCCGCCGGCGCTTCCGCCACGCCTGCGGTCGCTTCGTCGGCCGCGCAGATGACACCCACACCGACGCCGACACCGGTGCCCGTTGTTTCGCAGGATCCGGAGGGTGACGAACCGGAGGCGACAGATGAGGTCGGGGAACCGGAAGCCTCGGCGGAGGATCCGGGCGGTGAGGTGGACGTGGCGCTCGCGGAAACCTATGACAATGAAGAGGCGCTTTTTACGGCGCTGAACATCAAAATCCCGGATCAGCTATATTACGAGATGACCTCCACCGGGGTGGACGGCACGGTGGCCGACATGGTCTACTACAAGAAGGGCGAGAGCTTCCGGATTGAAAGTCAGGAGGACGGGACCGATCTTGTGACGATCTACAATGCGGACGAGGGGGTCACGTACTCGTATGACCGCAACGAGGGCACCGGCATGAGCTTCGCGGACGAGGATGAGGCCGGCGATCTTCAAAATGACGAGGATGAGATTGATTTCTCCGATGGGGACATGGTGATCACCAATGTGTCCTATGAGCGCTACAACGGAGAAAAGGTTCTCTATTATGAAATGCAGGGCGAGGGCATCACGGGCAAGGTTTGGTTCTCTCTCAAATACGGCATTCCGTTACGCTCGGAATCATCCTATGCCGAAGGGACCCTCACCAGCGAGGTCACAAAGGTGGATGACAGCCAACGGTTTGCTGACAGCCTGTTCAAGCCGGAGGAAGGGATTCAGTTCATGGACATGGACGATGTGTTCGGGCAGTTCGACATGGCGGCCGACCTGATGCAGATGGAATGATGTGAAGCTCCGCATAAAGACAATTTTGGCCCCGGATGTGGTATACTCTTTGTGATTATGCCCTGTCCGGGGCAATTTGCATTCCGGCGTCAACGACAGCTTCGTCAGATCGGGCCGGCACTTGGAGGAAGACATGCGTATGCGAAACAAATGGATCAAGGGACTGGCAATGATGCTGATGGTGCTCCTGCTGGCGGGCTGCGGCGCGACAGAACAGGTGGCCCCGGAGGTGCAGGCGGCTGCGGAGACGGGCGCTGCCCAGCTGCAGCTGCCCAAGGCGGGAGATCCCATCGCCGTCATCAAGACGAACCACGGCGACATGAAGCTGCGGCTGCTGCCGGAAGACGCGCCCAAGGCCGTGGAAAATTTCTCGACCCACGCAAAAAACGGATATTATGACGGGTTGACCTTCCACCGCGTCATCAACCATTTCATGATCCAGGGCGGCGATCCCACCGCGACGGGCGGCGGGGGCGAAAGCATCTGGGGTGCGGATTTTGAGGATGAGTTCACCATGAACGCATTCAATTTCCGCGGCGCGCTGAGCATGGCCAATGCCGGCCCGAACACCAACAGCAGCCAGTTCTTCATTGTGCAGGCCGGGGTGGCGGATATCGGCATCGGAGACAGCGCGGCGACCGAAGAGACACTCGCGGCCGGCGGCTGGCCGGCTGAGGCGGCCAAGGCGTATGGCACGGTGGGCGGAACGCCGCAGCTCGACCACCGGCACACGGTGTTCGGCCAGGTGTACGAGGGGCTCGATGTGCTCGATCGCATTGCGGCGGTGGAAACGGGCGCGGATGACAAGCCGCTCGAGGACGTCGTCATCGAGACCGTCACCATCAGCGAATACAAATGAGGAGAACCCTTGTGACACAAACAGAGGCTTCCCGCAAAAGCAGCATCCGGTTTCATCTGCTCAATGGCGTGCTGGCGCTGGCCGCGGCGCTTCTGGGCGTGCAGTCCCTGCTGGCCAGGTCCGTGTCCGCCGGATGGGATCTGGGCCTGCTGCTGCCGTTGCTGCTGGCGGCCGCCCTGCTGCTGTGGGTGGCGGTGCGGCTGATCCGTCGCGGAAGGGCTGTTCAAAACAGGCTGCTGCGGCGGATTGTGCTGACGCTTGCCGGCATTGGGCTGGCTGTTTTTGTGCTGGTTCAGGGGCTGTTTGTGCTTGAGCCGTTCCGGTATGGCGCGCACCAGCTTGAGGCGGACGGCATGGAGACAAACGATCTGTTTGTGATTGTGCTGGGATGCGGCATCAAGCCGGACGGCACGCCCTCCTGGGCGCTGGCCAACCGACTGGACGCGGCGCTCGCCTGGTATCGCGCGCATGCCGGCACCCGCCTGGTGGTGTCCGGGGGGCAGGGCACCTACGAGCCGACCTCCGAAGCGGCGTCCATGGCCCAATACCTGCTGGACAAGGGTGTGCCCGCCGCGGACATCCTGGTGGAGGATCGCTCCACCAGCACCATGGAAAACTTCCAGTTCTCCATCCCCATTCTCTGGGACGCTGGATGGCGGGGCGAGCCGGTGCTGTACGCCACGAACGATTTTCATCTGTTCCGCGGGCGCATGCTGGCCGGACGGTATGATCTGGAGGCGTATGGCCTGCCGGCGCCGACGCCGCCTGTGATTCGGCCCAATGTCTATCTGCGCGAGTTTTTCGCGTTTTTCAAGTCGTTGCTGGTGGACTGGCCCACCTATGAGGTGCTGCCGACCTGACGGGGTCAGACCCCGTCAAGTTTGGCCCCCAAGCAGCAGCGCGATGACCTGCGGATACAGGCGC
>JAEWSN010000076.1 GCA_023459915.1 Bacillota bacterium | reverse complement strand
TCCCGCCGGAGGTCGCTCAGATGGTGGATGGCCTCCTTCTCGTTCGCCCACTGGGCGTTCATCGACGCCATGCGCTCCTTGTGGTCGGCCAGCTCCTTCTGCAGCTTCTCCAGCCGCTCCCGGCTCGCGGGATCCGTCTCCTTCTTCAGCGCGGATTCCTCAATTTCCAGCTGCATCACCCGGCGCGACGCCTCGTCGAGCTCGGCCGGCATGGAATCCATCTCGGTACGGATCAGCGCGCACGCCTCGTCCACGAGATCTATCGCCTTGTCCGGCAGGAACCGATCCGGCAAATACCGGTTCGACAGCACGGCGGCCGAAACCAGCGCGCTGTCATGGATCTTCACGCCATGGAACACCTCGAAGCGCTCCTTCAGGCCGCGTAAAATCGACACCGTGTCCGCCACGTCCGGCTCCTCCACCAACACGGGCTGGAACCGGCGTTCGAGCGCGGCATCCTTTTCAATATGCTTGCGGTATTCATCGAGCGTGGTGGCGCCAATGCAGTGCAGCTCGCCGCGGGCCAGCATGGGCTTGAGCATGTTGCCCGCGTCCATGGATCCCTCGGCCTTGCCCGCGCCCACGATGTTGTGCAGTTCATCGATGAACAACAATATCTCACCGTCGCTGTTGCGGATTTCCTGCAACACGGCCTTGAGCCGCTCCTCGAACTCGCCGCGGTATTTCGCGCCGGCCACCAGCGCCCCCATGTCCAGGGAGAATATCTTTTTGTCCTTGAGCCCCTCCGGCACGTCCCCGCGCACAATGCGGTGGGCCAGCCCCTCCACAATGGCGGTTTTGCCGACACCCGGCTCGCCGATGAGCACCGGGTTGTTCTTCGTTTTCCGTGACAGGATGCGGATGACGTGGCGAATCTCCTCGTCGCGTCCAATCACGGGGTCGAGCCGGTTGTCCCGCGCGTCCGCCACCAGTTCTCGCCCGTATTTGGTCAGCGCCTCATAGGTGGTTTCCGGCGTGTCGTTGGTGACCCGCTGGTTGCCGCGCACCTTGGAAAGGGCCTGCAACACGCGGTCCCGCGTGATCCCGAAGGTCTTGAAAATGTCCGCGAGCTTTGTGCCCCGCGATTCGTCGATCATGCCCAGGAACAGATGCTCCACCGAGACAAACTCGTCCTTCATGTGGGCGGCCTCGTCCTCCGCCTTCACCAGCACCTTGTCCATGAGTCGCGAGATATAGATTTTCCCGGACTCCCGGCCCGGGCCGGACACACGTGGAGATGCCTCCAGCATGGCCTCGGTCTGCCGCGCCAGCGCCACGGGGTCAGACCCCATGGACGTCAGGATGCGCGGGATCAGCCCCTCCTGCTGTTCCAGCATGGCCAGCAGCAGATGGGCCGCGTCAATTTCGGGATTGCCGTAGCGCAGCGCCTTGGTTTCGGCCTGCATCAGGGCTTCCTGGGATTTTTGGGTCAGCTTGTTCAGATCCATCTTGATTCACCTCCCGCGCGCACGCACCTCACCGCGTGGCACTTCGCCTGCTTCACGCACCTCACCGCGTGGCACTTCGCCTGCTTCACGCGCCTCACCGCATGACACTTCGTTCGCTTCACGCGCCTGTCGCCCCTTTGCGGCAGACAAGCGTCAATCCTTGCGTTCCTCCGCCAATTGGCGGTACAACTTCTTTTCCTTTTCAGACAGATGCTCCGGCAAATCGATGCGCACGCGCACCAGCAAATCCCCACGGCCGCCCTGCTTGCGCGGCCAGCCCTTGCCGGGAAGCCGCAGCCGGTGACCGTTTCTTGTCATGGCCGGGATGGTGAGCCGAACCCGCCCATCCAGTGTTTTCACCGGAATCTGGCACCCAAGCGCCGCCTGATCCGGCCGCACGGAGATTTCGGTTTCCACCGCGTCTCCGTCCAGCTTGAACCTTGCATCCGGCTTGAGCCGCACCGTCAACAGCATGTCCCCGTCCGGACCGCCGCCATGCCCCTTGGAGCCCTGGCCCTGCAACCGGATGACACTGCCATCGCGCACGCCAGGCGGAATGTTGACCTCCAGGGTGCGCACCGATCCCCTTCCATTCCCCGCGTTCCGTCCATTCGCCGCCCCCTGGCCGCTGTCAGCATCTGACGTGGTGAAGCGCAAGGTTCTGCGTCCGCCCTCGAACGCCTCCTCCACCGTCAGCTGCACCTCGCTTTCGAAGTGCTGGCCGGCCGTGGCCTGCGGCTCGGAGGACCAGCCCCGCGGGTTCCGTCCGCCGGCCGAGCGGGCGAATGGATTCTCGCGCGAAGCCCCGCGCCCCGCGCCGCCAAAAAGGTCGGAGAAGTTGTTCATGCGGCCCTCTCCGAAGAGATCCGAAAACAGGTTGCCGAACATTTCGGGATCCATGCCTTCGCCGCCTTCCCAGTGGAAGGTGTACCCGCCGTCCTGGGCGGGCCGGAACCCCGCACCCGGGGCGAATCCCCGGCCGGCGGCCCTGCGCGGATTCTTGAGCGCCTCCATCAATTCGTCATACTCGGCCCGCTTTTCCTTGCTGCCAAGGACACCGTAGGCCTCGTTGATTTCCTTGATGCGCTCCTCCGCGGCCTCCTTGTCCCTGCCGGACTTGGTGTCGGGGTGATACGCTCTGGCCAGCTTGCGATATGCGGTTTTGATCTCCTTCTCGCCGGCATCCTTCGCGACGCCAAGCACGCGATAGTAATCCTTCAATGTGGCTTCCATGCTGCATCACCCTTTCCTGACAAAATTTCCGGCACACCGCCTTGTGTCGTGACGCCGTCTCGTGCCGTCTTGTGTCTTTACGCCTTCTTGCGCCTTCTTGCGCCGTCTTATGCGTCATCCGCCTTGTGCCGGAATCCGGCTTCGTCGGCCCATTTTCCGCATTACTCACTTTGACTTTCTTTGACCTTCGTTTCCATTATATCACGTTTGTTTTCTGTTGCAAGGGACTGTTTTTTTGTGCGAACCGCGCGTCTTTCTATGGCGTGAAACCGACAAGCCTGTTATGATCATCGTATCCATGTCATCCATCCGCAGCATGCTCTTCATCCGATCGCGCAAGCATCCATCGGGGCATACCTCCGGTCATGGCATATATCCGAAAGGAGCCGCAGCTTTGGCAGAGAATTTGGACAACAACAGCCCCATCGAGCCCACCCCCCTTCCGGATGGACCGGACAATTCAGCAGACGAACAGGTGGCCCCTGTGGACGCGGCGCCCGCCGCCGACTCCGAAAACGTCACCCGCATCCTGTATCAGGACAAGGAAATTCTGCTCATCGGCACCGCCCATGTCTCACAGGACAGTGTGGCGCTGGTCCGTGCGGTCATCGAGCAGGAAAAGCCGGACAGCGTGTGCATCGAGCTGGATGCCGATCGCTACAAGAGCCTCAAGAATCCGGACACCTGGGAGAAAACCGATGTGGTCCAGGTCATCAAAACCAAGAAGACCGGTTTCCTGCTGGCCAGTTTGGCCCTGAGCTCTTACCAGAAGCGCATGGCCAAGCAGCTGAACACCAAGGTCGGCGGCGAAATGATCCAGGGCATGGAGAGCGCCGAAGCCATCGGCGCGGAGCTGGTGCTGGCGGATCGCAGCATCCAGACCACCTTCCTGCGCATCTGGCGCAAGCTCAGCCTCTGGGACAAAGCCAAGCTGATGATGAACCTGTTCTTCTCCTTCGATGAGGACACGGAACTCACAGAACAGGACTTGCAGGATCTGCTCGGCGCGGACATGCTCGAATCCGCGCTCAACGACGTGCGCAAGGAATTCCCCCGCATTGGGGAAATCCTCATCTCCGAACGCGACCAGCATCTGGCCGCCAAAATCAAGGAAGCGCCGGGAAAGAAAATTGTCGCCGTGCTGGGTGGCGCGCACATTCCCGGCGTGGTCAAGGAAATTCCGCTCACGCAGAATCTGGACGAAATTTCTGTGGTTCCCGACAAGGGCATTGGCGGAAAAATCTTCAGCTGGGCCATTCCGGCCATCATTCTGGGCTTGATCATCTTTGGATTCGTACAGAACTGGGAAACGGGCTTGGCGCAGCTGTCCTCCTGGATTCTATGGAATGGCATTCTCGCATCCCTGTTCACCGTGCTTGCGCTGGGTCACCCCCTGAGCATTCTCACCGCGTTTGTCGTGGCGCCCATCAGCTCGCTGAACCCCATGCTGGCCTGCGGCTGGTTTGCGGGGCTGGTACAGGCGGCGGTGAAAAAGCCGACCGTCAAGGACGTCATGGATGTGCAAAAGGACATATTCTCCTTCAAGGGCTTCTACCGAAACCGGTTCCTGCGCACCCTCCTGGTGGTGATGCTGGCCAACATCGGCAGCAGCATTGGCACATACATCGCCGGCATTGACCTGATTCGGAACCTGTTTTAGCCATTGCCCGGCGGCAAACACCCCATGCACACCTTCAAATTGAATTGTAAGCAATCAATGAACCTTCACCGAATCCGGATACACTGAAAAGAATCCGGGTAAATACCAGCAAGACCAAATCACGCCCCCCCCCGCGCCACCGAACGGGAACTGTTCCCCGGTGGCGCAACAGGAGGTCAGCATGAAGGCTTTGCTGGTATTTTTCTATTGGCTCTCCCCACTGGTGCCCGTCGCGGTCACCGTTGCCGCCTATCCCGCACGATATGCGTCCATCCAGGATGCCGTGCCGATGGTGCTGGGTGCCCTGGCCTATACCTGGCTGATGGCCCAGCTGGTGTTGAGTGCACGCATTCCCTTCATTGAGCGGCGGTTCGGGCTGGACAGGCTGATGCGACTGCACGCGTTGACCCCGGTGCTGGTCATTGTGCTGGCGCTGGTCCACAAGTTCATGATGGAAGCCGTGTTTCGGAAAAGCCTGAAAACGCAACTTGGATCGGCCGGGCTTGTGTTGCTGATCACGGTTTCCGCGCTGGCCATGCTGTTTCTCGGCGGCATGGGCGGCAGGTTCATCCCGCCCGTCGCGAAACTGCGCAAGGCGCTGGCCGGCACGAAGGGCTTCGATTATGGCTTTCAACGGCTGATTCACATGATCTCCCCGCTGGGTGCGCTGATCCTTTTCATCCATGTCATGCTGTCCGCCTCCGCCACTTACAGCGTGCCGGTTCGCCTGGTGTACATCCTCTATTTCGTAACGGCCTTCGGCGCCTGGCTGTGGCACAAGCTGATTCGCCCCGCGCAGCGCCGGCGCTGTGCCCATACGGTCCGGGAGGTGCGAAAGGAGAACGGGGACATCTGGACGCTTCGGCTGACACCACCGGAAGGGAGCCGGTTCCGGCATCGGGAAGGCCAGTTCGGCTTCATCAAGTTCCTCACGGGGACTGTGTCTCGGGAGCCGCATCCCTTCTCGTTCTCGGACATGCAGGACGAACACGGCACCCTCACCATGACCATCAAATCCCTTGGGGATTACACCCGGACCATCCGCAATGCCAAGCCCGGTGACAAGGTGGCGGTGGATGGGCCTTACGGTCGGTTCACACCTTCCCTGTACGGGCATCGGAAGCTGGTGCTGCTGGCCGGTGGCATCGGCATCACGCCCATGATGTCCATTCTTTCACAGCTGCGCAACACGGATCCCACCCGCCACGTCTTGCTGGTGTGGGGCATCAATCGCGAGGAGGACATGATCCGCCGGGATTTCTTTACAGATCTGCAGGCACACATGCCCAACCTCCATTTTGTACCCGTGGCATTCCGGGATCCGGCATACAACGGCGAAACGGGCGCCATTGACCGGGAACGGCTGGAACGGCTGACCCGGACACATGGCTTTGACGATGGCGACACCGGGTATTGGCTGTGCGGCCCCGCCCCCATGATGCACATGGCCCGGCAGGCACTGAAGGGGATGGGTTATCCCCCGGAAAGGATATACGATGAGATGTTCTCCCTGTAAGACAAACAACAGCCGGAACGCTTCCCAGGCTGCGGTACTGGCCATGCTGCTGATGCTGCTGTTGGTGGTGGGTACCTATGAGTAGCCTGCGGCGCTCCGAATCAGAACAGGCCGACTTTTCGTGTTCTGTTGCATGCCAACGCGGCATGTGTTACTATCTGTGTTAGTAACAGTGTTGGTATCAATGTGCATCAGGGGTGTTGAGATGACTTATGCCGAGAATGAGTATGTTGAGCTGAAAGCGACTTATGTACCCGATATCAAAAAGGAAGTCGTTGCCTTCGCGAATGCTTCAGGCGGAACAATTTATATCGGCATTCATGATGATGGTACATTTGTCGGACTGGATAATGGTGATTTCACCATGCGGCAGGTGATGAGCGCCATACGGGACAGCATCAGTCCGGATATCACAATATTCACGCAAGTTTCTTTTCTCAATCAGGATGAAAAAACGGCTGTGCGACTTGACGTGTCCCGTGGCTCAAAGAGACCCTACTATCTGAAAGAAAAGGGTATGAAGCCTTCTGGCGTTTATGTTCGGCAAGGCACCTCCTCTGTTCCAGCCTCTGAAGACGCAATCCGCAGAATGATCAAGGACTCCGATGGCGATTCGTTTGAAGAGAACCGATCCCTTTTGCAGGAACTGACCTTCACCTACACTGAAAAGGAACTGGCAGACAGATCACTCGCGTTTGGATTGGCACAACAACAGAATATCGGCATCTTGACCAGCGATGGCATCTACACCAATCTCGGCCTGCTGCTGTCAGATCAATGCAAGCACAGCATCAAACTCGCTGTCTTTCAGGGAACGGACAAACTGGTGTTTCGGGACAGAAAAGAGTTTTCCGGTTCCATTTTCAAACAGATGGAGGAAGCATACTGCGCAATCGATTACTATAATGCCATCAAGGCCACCATCACGGGAATCGAGCGGCTGGATGAGCGGGATTACCCGCCGGAAGCCATACGTGAAGCTTTGTTCAATGCCATTGTCCATCGCGACTATGGCTTTAGTGGCAGTACATTGATTAATCTTTATGCTGACAGAATGGAGTTTATATCCCTGGGGGATCTCGTTCCAGGATTGTCTCTTGAAGCAGTGCTGATGGGGGCATCGCAGCCACGAAACGAGAAACTTGCCGCACTGTTTTTTAGAATGCGGCTGATTGAGGCATTCGGAACCGGTTTTGGGAAAATGATGAGCAGTTACGCGTCCACAAGCAGGAAACCGATTTTCGAAAATGTGACGGGTGCCTTTCGTGTCACCTTGCCCAACCTCCACGCACCTTCTCCGACCAGTTTTCCCCGGCCACATGTCTCATACCCTGTTGTTTCAGAACAGGAGACGATGCCACAACCAGCGGCTTTTGAACCCATCGTTCAATACATTCAGACCCACAGGCAAGCTACGAGAAAAGAACTCGAAGTCCTTCTCCATCTTGGAACCACAAGAACAACGACATTGATCCGGGAGATGCTGGAACAGGGAATCATCAGGAAGATTGGAAATGGGAAGAACACACGATACGCACTGAGATGAATGACCCCGATATCCCCTTGTGGCGGAGAAAGAGGGGTACGCTTCGCGCTCCGCGCTCGCGACTCCGCACCTGCGGTGCTCCGACGAGCCCCAGGGTTCTCATCCCCTTTCTCATGCAAAGGAAAGGACACCCCTTTCGGGGTGCCCTTTCCTTTGGCGGAGAAAGAGGGATTCGAACCCTCGCGCCGCGTTAACGACCTACGCCCTTAGCAGGGGCGCCTCTTCGACCAGCTTGAGTATTTCTCCGTATCGAAAAACATAGGAATCTATGCAGTTGTAGTTGGCGGAGAGAATGGGATTCGAACCCATGGTGGACTCACATCCACGCCGGTTTTCAAGACCGGTGCCTTAAACCAGCTCGACCATCTCTCCTCATCAGGCCAAATCAGTATACCACGGCGAAAAAGCCGCTGTCAATTGCCGACAGCGGCTTTCAAAGGGGCTTGCGGAGCCGCGCGCGACTTTCCGGCTGCGGCGCCGCACCCACTTCGGAATCATTCGTTCATTCGTTCGTTCATTCGTTCATCCGTTCATTCACTCATTCGTTCATCCGTTCATGCGCTCATGCGTCCATGCATCGCATATCCTGCCTCCGGATAGGGTTCACATGACCTGTTCAGGTACCGTCATCTGTTTCTCCAGCATGCGGCGTGCCCGCATCAGGCGGTTCTTCACGATGGAAAGCGGCTTGTCCATGCGCTCGGCCATCGCCTGATAGCTCAGCTCCTCGCCATGGTACAGGGAAATCACTTCCCGATAGTTCTCCGGCAGGTTGTCCACCGCGTCCCGCAGCGCCTCCCGCTCCTCCTGTTCCAGCCATGCTTCCTCCGGGGTGTGCCGGTCGGCGGCCAGCCAGGTGCACTCATCAAAATCCACCACCGTCACCCGGCTGTTCTTGCGAATCAAATCCAGGCAATGGTTGCGGGTGATCCCGGAAAGCCAGGTGGAAAAGCGGTATTCGGGATTGTACCGGTCCAGGGCACGGTAGCTGCGGAAAAAAACCTCCTGCGCCACATCGTCCACCTCATCCGGACTCTTCATATAGTGTCCAGCCACATGGCAGACCAGCCTGTGATACTGCTCCACCAATTCGGCAAAGGCCTCCCGATCTCCTTCAAGGACCCGCCGGATGATGGCTTCATCCTGCTGCTGGCGTCCTTCGCCCCGTGCGCTGCCATCCTGCCTTGCCTGCTCTCTTGTTGTCATGGTTGCCATCATCTTGTTCGACCTTCCTTTCCACCGGTGCTGCCGGTGAGTCCGAAGAACGGCATCGCGCCGTCGTTCTGTTCATGTATCCATGATACGGCAACGGCGGCGCGGGCAAATCAGGCAACTGGTCAGTCTTTGGACGGTCGAAGGACGGGTCTTTTCCCTGGCCGATCGGCCAGGTCCTTGAGAAAGAGAACACAGGTTACAACAGCTTCTCCCGCAAGGCCAGGGACACCGCCTCGGTACGGGAGCCCACCTGGAGCTTCGACAGAATGGCGCTGACATGGAACTTCACCGTGGAAAGGCTCACCACAAGCTCCTTGGCGATTTCCGGGTTGCTGTTTCCCGCGACCATCAGCCGCAGCACGTCCAGCTCACGATCCGTCAGCTCCGGCACGGTCTCCGCCGGCTTCATGGACGCGTGGATGAGGGCCTGGGTGGCCTCGGGTGCCAGGGTCGGCTTGCCCTTGACCGCGGCATGGATGGCCTCGGCCAGCTCGTCCGCCGTGACATCCTTGAGCAGATAGCCGATGGCGCCCGCCTTGAGCGCCTCTTCCACCAGTGTCTCCTCGCGAAAGCTGGTCAGCACCACCACCTGGATATGCGGACACTGCCTGCGGATTTCACGCGTGGCCTCGGCGCCGTTCATTTCAGGCATCAACAGATCCATCAGCACCACATCGGGCTTCACCTGCGGGCACAACGCCAGCGCCTCAAGCCCGTTGCCGGCCTCGCCGACAAACTCGAACTCGTCGAACACCGACAAAAACGCGCGAAGGCCGCTGCGGACCACCTGGTGATCGTCCACAAGCAACACCCGGATGGGCTTGCCTTCCGCCGTTTTCTGTGTATCCATTTCCCGCATCTCCACCTCCAGCGCCGTTTTCCCCTTAAGCATACCCGGCATTCCCCACGTTTGTCCATGCAAGAATGCGCGATCCCATGGGGAAATTATGTTATATTCTTTCTTGCCGCAAGGCCTCCCCTGCGCACGGTGTGGCAGTCTCTGCAGCCGTAGCGGATCCGATGCGTCCGGATCATTCTGCGGCAGCGATGGCGGGGGTGTTGCGCCGGATCATTCCGCGGCAGCCGGCGCCGGCCAGACCACCCGGATGCAGGTGCCCAGTCCCGCGCAGGAAGCGACATCCAGCGCCCCTCCAAAAGACTCGGCCCGCTCCCGCATGATGCCCACGCCAAAATGACCGCCCGGAATGTCCTGGGGCGCAAACCCAATCCCGTCATCCGAAATCTCCAGCGAAAGCGAGAGGCAGCGGTTCTCCGCGTCACAGTGTCCCCGCGTCGAAACGCGGATCTGCGTCGCCTGCGCGTGCTTCACCACGTTGTTGAGCGCTTCCTGCGCAATCCGGTACATGCCCAGCTTCACCTCGTACGGCACCTCGCCGCAGCCGTGGAAATCGGCCGCCACGGGAATGCGGGCCCGCCCGGAAGCGGCGTTGACCAGCTGCTTGAGCAATTCGTCGAGCGCGGTCTGCTCCAGCGCCTTCGGGCGCAGCTCCAGCAGCAGGGTGCGCATCTCCGCCAGCGCCCCGCGCGTAAGCAGCCGCACCTCCTCCAACCGCTCCATGCCCTTGTCCGGGTTTTTTGCCCAAATCCGCGGCAGCACCTCGGCCACCAGGCTGGCGGAAAAAAGGGTTTGGGTCACCGCATCGTGCAATTCCCGGGCCAGACGCGTCCGCTCCGCACCGGCCGCCTTCTCCGCCTCCTGCTGGCGCAGCTGCCGCTCCGACGCGTACAGCCGCGCGTTTTCCACCCCCATGACCGCGGAGGAGGCAAGCAGCCACAGAATCCGCAGATCATTGGCTTCAAACCCGCTGTCCAAAGGTTTCATGACGCACAGCAGCCCCACCGGAAAGCGTTCGTCTTCCTTTCCGCCGGACATGATGGGCGCGCACAGCATGTCTTCAATGCCATAGGCACGGAGCAGGGGCCCGAACCGGCCGGAACCGTTGGCTGCGCGCAAATGGTATGGCCTCCCGGTTTTGACCAGGGCATCGAGCGTATCCTGAAGATCCACCGGCTGCAGCGCCGTGGTGAGGGAGCGGTGGGTGGAGTGCCCGATGGCGCCAGCCAGCGACCAGACCCCCTCCTCCCTCAGAAACAGCAGCGCGCCCGCCGAAACCGTCAGCCGCCGCGCCTCCTGTGCAATCAGCCGGATAACCTCCTGCAGATCCACACGGCGCGCAATGGCCTGCTGCACCTCGAGCATGGTGCGCACCTCATCGGCGCGCATGCGCGCGTCCCGTGCCAGACGGGCGTTCTCAAACTCAATCGCTGCCTGATGGGCAAACGCCGTTCCAAAAATCCGATCCTCCGCGTCAAAATGGCCGGGCTCGTGATGCGCCACCACGATCACACCCAGCACCCGGCCGCGCAGCACCATGGGCAGAAACATCCAGCATCGGGCGATGGATCCGGGCCCGTCCAGAAACTGGGCCAGTTGTTCCCGCACGGCCTCGTTTTCCGCTCCCTCCGCCAGAAGGTCCGAAATGGCATGGGGCTGACGCCGGCTCAGAAACGCGGCGCCAAACGGCAGGGAGGAATGCTGCAGGGGATGCCTCCCGACAAAATCGCGCAGCGGCCCCTTTCGGGCAATATGCACAAGCCGCTTCCCCTGCACCAGATAGCACAGGGAGGCATCACAGAACAGAAGCCCATGAAGACGCTCCAGCACTGCATCTCCCAGCACGCGGGGGTCCGCGTCCTGCGCGCTGAGGTTGGAAACATTCAACAGCACGGACAGCAGCCGATTCCGTTCCGCCATCCGGGCTGACCCGTTCTTTTCGGGCAGATCCGGCTGATTTTCAGACTGTTCCATCTGTCTTCCCCTTGTCTGCGACCGATCCGTCATGCCCAATCCTCCATTGCTGCCGCAATCACAACAATCCACAACAATCCACAGGGGTGTGGATTGTTGTGGATTGTTTGAAACGCTTTCTGTGAAAGCTTTTCCGTCATTTTCCCCACACACATGGTCACTTTGGGAACAAATCTGTGGATAAGTTTTTGTTTTGTCCACAGGTTGTCATGACAGCCTTACTTCCTATCGAATTTTGCCACACAAACCCTTAAAAGAACAAGTGTTTTTGTGCAATATCACCAAATTTCGTGCCCAAAACGCCCTCCCGTCCCGAACCCGTTCGGCGCAAGGCTTTCAGGAATCGGTGACGCGGGATCAATCGAACCGCATGCTGATATCCATGGCGCGGACCGAATGGGTCAACGCGCCGGAGGAGACCAGATCCACCCCGGTGGCCGCAATCCGACCGGCCCGATCCACGGTCACATTGCCGGACGCTTCCGTCAGCGCGCGGCCGGCGACAAGTGCCACGGCCTCCGTCATCTGGGCATCGGTCATGTTGTCGAGCATGATGATGTCCGCGCCGGCTTCGAGTGCTTCCCGGACCATGTCCATGTTCTCCGTTTCCACCTCGATGCGGATGGTGTGCGGGGCAACCGCCCGCGCGCGCGACACGGCCGCGGTGATGCCGCCGGACGCCTTGATGTGGTTGTCCTTGATGAGCACGCCGTCGGAGAGGCAGTACCGGTGGTTGGTGCCGCCGCCGGCCCGCACCGCGTATTTGTCCAGATAGCGCAGGCCGGGGACGGTTTTGCGGGTATCCACGATTTTGGTCCGGGTTCCGGCAAAGGCGGCCGCGAACGCGTGGGTCATGGTGGCGATGCCGCTCATCCGCTGCAGCAGGTTCAGCGCCGTCCGCTCCGCCTTCAGCAGCGCGCGGGCGTTGCCGCCAAAGGTCATCAGCACGGTGCCCTTCGTGACCGTTGCGCCCTCTTCCACCAGCAGGTTGAAGCTCGCGTGCGGGTCGAGCAGGGTGAACACGCGCATGAACACCGGCAGGCCGGCCACAACGCCGTCCTCCTTGGCGATGATGCGGGCGGAGGCTTCCTGCGCCTCCGGAATGGTGCTGTCCGTGGTGAGATCGCCCATGGGCATGTCCTCGCGCAACGCGCGCAGGATGATCTCGTCGACCAGCGTCATGTCTAATGTCAGCATGGACATGGTTTCCTCCCTTTGCGTCAAATCACCAAATTGAGCATCCAGTCTTCACTGGGCTGCGGATAATCGTCGCGGTAATGCGCGCCCCTTGACTCCGTGCGGGCGGTGGCCGCGGCGGCCACCAGGGATGCCAGCTGGGTCATGTTGCGCAGCTCCATCTCCTCGATGGTGGCGCATTGCGCGCCGGCCTGCTCGGCCAGCATGTCCGAAAGCTCCCCGGTTGCGCGCAGCAGGCTCGCGGCGTTGCGGATGATGCCGACATCGAGCGTCATGCGCGCCTGCAGCCGACGGGTTTCCGCCGCCACATCCCGCCTGGCTGGGCGGCGTTCCACCTCACAGGACACATGCCCCAGTGTGACGGGCGGCTTGGCCCGCGCCTCCGGCGTCTCCTGCGCAAACCGGTCATTGATGCTGCGGGCGATGCGCCGGCCGAAGACCAGCCCCTCGAGCAGGGAATTCGACGCCAGGCGGTTTGCTCCGTGAATGCCGTTGCAGGCAGCTTCTCCCACGGCATACAGGCCCGGCAGATCTGTTCTTCCGATATCGTCGGTGCGGATGCCGCCCATGCTGTAGTGCTGGGACGGCGCAACCGGAATGTAGTCCCTCGAGATGTCGATGCCATAGGACAGGCACTTGGCAAAAATGGTTGGAAACCGGCGTTCCAGCCAGGCGCGGTCCTTGCAGGTGATGTCGAGCCACATGTGTTCCGCCCCGGTGCGCTTCATCTCCGCAAAAATGGCGCGGGAGACCACATCTCTGGGCGCAAGCTCCGCCAACTCATGATAACCGGGCATGAACCGCTCCCCGGCAAGGTTGCGCAGCACCGCGCCCTCTCCCCGGACGGCTTCTGAAATGAGAAAGTTGCGCTCCTCCTGCCGGAACAGCGAGGTGGGATGGAACTGCACGAACTCCAGATCCACCAGCTTCGCGCCGGCCCGGAACGCCATGGCCGCACCGTCGCCGGTGGCAACCTCCGGATTGGTGGTGCTGGCATACAGCCGGCCATACCCACCGGAGGCGCAGATGACAAATGGCGCGGCATACACCCGCAGCGCGCCGTCTGCGTCCATGGCCAGCACCCCGCGGCAGCCACCCTGTTCCGTGAGCAGGTCCACCGCGAAGGTGCGCTCGTGGATGGTGACATTGTTGAGCCCACGCACGGCGGCGACCAGCGTGTCGCACACCTCCTTGCCGGTGGCGTCCCCGGTGTGGATGATGCGGTTGCGGCTGTGGGCCGCCTCCTTGGTCAGGGACAGCTGCTTGTCCTCTCCCCGGTCAAAGTTCACGCCATACAGGCACAGCTGGGCGATGTTGTCCGCCGCCTCGTTGACCAGCGTGCGGACAATCTGCTCGTCGCACAGGCCCGCGCCGGCATAGGCCGTGTCTCGGTAATGGAGCTCCGGTGAATCCTCCTTGTCGAGCGAAACCGCGATGCCCCCCTGGGCCAGCACGGAATTGTTCACATCGATGGCTTCCTTGGTGATGATGAGGATGCGCGTGGAACGGGACATGGACAAGGCCGTATAGACCCCGGCAATGCCGCTGCCGATGATGATGGCGTCATAATCCTCCCGTGGCAGCTGATCCGTGTCGAAATTGAGCAGGTATCGTTCCGGCTCGAACGGTCGGTTCAAATCAACGGTTTTCATGGAAACGCGGGTCACTTCCTTCCTGGCACCCAAGCTGTCCGTCGCCTTTCCGCGCGGTCGCGAACAGGGCCGCCACCGTGCGGGAAGGTTGTGCATTTGGTTTATTGTACACCCGTTCGGGGTGGTTCACAACTCGGGAATCGCCCCCGCAAACACGTGTACAAGCCGGAAGGGGGCACGGTTCAGAATTCCGCCACCACTGTGTGCTCCCCCGCCGCCAGCCACGGAATGAGATTTCCGGACACCTCACGGCCATCCACCAACAGGCGGGTTACCCCCTTGGACTTCCCGTCGGGGTTTTTCAGCGTGATGTGATAGGTGACACCGCGGCAGACACGGGTGACCTTGAACTCCCGCCAGGCCTTCGGCACGCAGGGATCGAACCGGAGCCCCCCGTGCTCGGGCCGAATCCCCAGGATGTACTGCACGGAGGACTGGTACATCCAGCTCGCCGTGCCGGACAGCCAGGCGTTGCGCCCCAGTCCGAAATTCGGGTGCTCGTCGGCCAGGATGTTCTGGGCATAGCAATAGGGCTCGCACTCGTACTCGTCCGCGATGTCGTTCTTGCCGGCCGGGTTGATGCGGCTGTAATAGGAGAACGCCGCGTCCCCGTCTCCCAGCACGGTTTCCGCCATGATGGCCCAGGGATTGGGATGCAGGAAGATGCCCCCGTTCTCCTTGGCTCCGGGCGGATAGGTGGTGACGCCGCCCTTTTGCGGATCGAACCCGTCGTACCCGGGCCAAGAGAGCTTGATGCCCTTGTCCGTGGCCAGATGGCGCTTTACCGCATCCATGGCGGTCCGCCCGCGGCCATCCTCGCCGGCAAAACCGGACAACACGGCCCAGGTCTGCCCGTTGAGCCACAGCTTGCCGTACGCGTTCTCCCTGGCGCCCACAGGGGCCCCCTTTTCATCGAAGTAGCGCAGGAACCATTCGCCGTCCCAGGCATGGCGGTTGTAGATTTCCTTCATCTCGGCGTACCAGGCCTCGAAGGTGGCCTGATCCGCCCCGTTTTCCCGGAACGCGCACAGTGCGGACAGCTCCCGCAGCGCGCAGCCGTACAGGTTTGCGGTGAACAGGCTCTCCGCGCCGGTCGGCAGGTTCACGGTGTCGTTCCAGTCCGCAAAGCCCAGCAGCGGCAGGCCATGCGTGCCGGTGTTGCCATGGGTGAAGGTCACCCCGCGCACCAGGTGCTCGTACACCGTGCCGGATTCCAGCGGCCGGTCCGCCTTGTCCTTTTCATAGAACGGCAGCTGCTTGTCCAGGAACGCGTAGTCCCCGGTCTCCTTCACATAGGCGCACACGGCCAGGATGATCCACAGGTGATCGTCGGAATAGTAGTGCGGCCGGTCCTCGTACTCCATGGAATCGCCGCGTCCCGCGACCATGGTGAGCGGATTGAACTGGTGATAGCCCGATCCGTCGCGGCTTTGCACGCTCAGCAGCTTCTCCATCAGCGCACGCGCCTCGTCCGGAATCTGCGCGATGACGCCCATGCTGTCCTGCGAGGAGTCGCGGAACCCGATGCCGCGATCCGACCCGTAGCCCAGCTGGTACAGCGACAGGTAGCGCGACCAGGTCTTGGTGGTGTAGCACTGGCGGGGATTGTGCAGGTTGATCATGGAGTTGAATGCCGCGTCCGGCGTTTCCACCCGGATCACGGACAGGTAGCTGTCCCAGTAGGCCTTGATCGCCGCAAACGCGGCCGCCACCTCGGCGTCCGTGGTGTAGCGTCCACAGGCGCCCGGCACCTCCGTGATGGCGCCGGTCTGAAACAGCGTGGTCACCACCGTGGCCGACTCCCCGGCCGCGAGCGTGCCCAGCGGCAGCAGCAGCGCGGCGATGTTGTCGCCCCGGTGCGCGTCCCGGGAAGACAGGGCTTCCTCCTTCAGGCTCAGCGGGTTGGCCCATGTCCCGTATTCATTGTCTCCAAGGAAACGCTTGCGATCCGTTTCAAATGAAGCGGCCGGCCGGTTTGCCGTCAGCACGTTCACGGCCATTTCGCGCTTCATGAACGCGTACTGCGCCACCGCGGTCCGGCCATCCCCGAGCTTCACGCCCACGCTGGTCATCGTCTGCGGCACCCAGTCGGCGTTGGTCAGCTGCTTGAGCGCGTCAAAATGGGAGAATTCCACCACCGGCACCAGATCCACCGCCACCGGCTCCTCCCGGAGATTGGTGACCCGGTACTGCCGCACCAGCACGTCCTCATCCCGCGGAACGAAGGCGAGCACCTCAAAGCGCAGCCCGGCCATCTCCGTGATCCAACGGGTGTAATACATGCCGACATGGCATTCAAATTTGTCGATGTTGCCCAGACAGGGCACCCAGTACGGGGAAACCACTTCGGCCGCGGCCGCGGATTGTCCGGGCGTTCTCACCCGCGCGTACGCGGTCTCTCCCTTGAAATCTCCAGCCGGCAGCTGCGGGATGTATTTGGTGATGCGGTTGAGCGCCGGATCCCCCTTGCACAGCTGGGAGCCCCCGGTGTGATCCAAAAAGCCGCCGAACGCGAGCGTGCCGACATAGTTGATCCATTTGACCGGAGTCCTGGGGTTGGTGATGACATATTCCCTGGCCGCGTCGTCGAAATAACCGTACCGCATACATCCTCCTTGCCGGTGGCGTGTCCGGTTGGCCGCCGCCCCTGTGGGAGCGGATACATGCGCCGGCGGACACAAAACCCATGACAACGCCGTGTTTGACGCGCTGCCATGTCCAGCCTATCAAAATAAACACGCGTTTACCAGAGGGGAAGACGGATTCAATCCACTTTTTCTGACTTTTTCAAGAGAAATTGCCGGATTGCGCCTAAAATTTCCGGACGTTGTCCTGATGCTTCTGACGCTCCTCGCGTTCCCGGGTGGCCCGGTTGATCTCGTCAAAAAAGCGCTTGCGGTTGTTCTGGGAGCGAACCCGCAGATGCAGCCCGTTGTACAGATCCCTGCCAAAGAACAGCAGGTAGTTCGCCAGGGAGACCAGCGGCGCGATGGCGCCCGCCCAATATCCGGTGAACAGGCTTGAGAGGATGGTCCAGAGCAGAAACGCCGCCTGCAGCCAGCCCAGCCATTTCACCTTCACCGGCAGCACAAAGAAAATCATCAGCTGGTAGTTCGGGAACAGCGTGGCAAAGGCCAGAAACAGCGACAGGTTGAGATAGGTGGCGGTGGTGGCGGCAAACGAGGGGCTGACAAGGCCCACAATCACCGCGCCCACAAGGGTTCCCAGCATGCCGATGAGATAGTACATGTTGAACTTGAACGCGCCCCAGTTGCGTTCCACCGCTGTGCCGATGATGTAGAACAGGTAGATGGAAAGCGCCGCCCAGAGCGGGCTCAGGGTTTCCGGAAGCAGAATGAAGGTGACCAGCCGCCACACCTCGCCCTTGAACAGCTGCGAGGGAATCAGCGCCAGCGCGTTGTACATGCGGGCCTGGGCCTGGGGATTGAGCACGTACAGCACCAGAAAGGTGGCACCATTGAGGATGGCGAGGTATTTCACCAGATGGACGATGGCGTACCGCCCGAATTTGCGTTCCAGTTTCCAAAGCCAGTTCATGCGTTGCCTCCCTTGCCGGCGCCACTGCTTGCGCGTGGACACCGCCGTGCCTTGTGGTGTTGTGGCCGTTCCGAAATGCCTGGTGCCACCGCCATCCCGCCCATGGGCACATGGCCTGCGACGGATCATTCGATGGACTCATGACCCGGGACGGGTCAGTCGATGGACTCATGGCCGGTCAGTCAATGGGTACCTGACCCGGGACGGGTCAGTCGATGGGCACATAACCTTCCATGCGGATGCGCGCCACCTTGTCTCCTGAAAACTCCACCGTCAGGCGGTCCAATGACAGCACCCGCTCTCCGGGCGCATCGAATCCGCGATAAAACCAATACGTCCAGATGCGGTCCTCGAAGTAGCCGACATCCGGCAGTCCCAGGGCGGACAGCGCGGCGCCACGGGAATCGCCGGTCTTCAATCCCCGGACGGTCTCCAGCGGGCAGGCCTCGTCCGCCTCCATGCTCGCGACCCTGGCGTTGACCACCTTGATGCGCAGCCCCTTGTGGATAAACCGGAGCCCCGCGATGAGGTCAAAATCCGAATATCTGGCCGGATCCAGGCCATAGGTCTCTTCAATGTCATACAAGGTGGAAAACAGATATGTCTGCCCCGCCACCATGTCTTCCATATACAGGCTGGACCCCTGGGCGGCCTCCGCGTATTTGGCCGCGCCCGCCGTGGACAGCAGTTCCCATTTCCCCGCGCCCATGTAGCGATACTCCTGGGTCACATGGCCCACATCGAGATGACGCTCGGCGCTGGTGCCGTCCATGGCCGTCGCGTTTCCCAGCAGGACCTGGAGGGAATGACGCACCCGCAGGGACAGGCCCTCGTCCGTCACCACGGGTTTCCGGTTGGTCACAAAGCGGTGTGAAAAGGGGATTCCCTCCGCCATGGACGCCACCAGCTTGTCCGGCAGGGTGCAGTCAAAGGAGAGACCCGCCGGGGGAACCGCCAGTGTCACCCGGTCCGGATGCGCCTCGCCGGTGGACACCAGCGCTTCAGAGGTCAGTTGGAGGGTGTCCGCGGGCAGCATGCTGACCAGCTGCCCACCGGTGTAGGTCAGCACATCGCACTCCCAGTCCGCCTGGGTGTCCAAGATGACCATCGTCTCCGACGCGGTGCCGTAGGCCGGCAGAAAGGAGACCCGCGCGTATCCGTCAAAGGTGGAGACCATGGTCTCCGCCAGCAAGCCGCCCGTCTGCTGGTTGAGCACCGTCACATGGCCCTGGCGCTTCGACCCGGCATCCGCCGCGTTGCCGGCCGGATCGCCTTCCGCGGACGCGGTGGCCTCATAGGCGCAAATGCCTTCCGGGACCCCGTCTCCATCGAGATCCGCCTCCCGGTAGTCCGCACCCTCCAGAAAAAAGGTCCGTCCCCCGGCGCGGATGGTCCGGAGCTTGCCTGACAAGTCATCATATTCCAGCGACAGGCC
>JAEWSN010000075.1 GCA_023459915.1 Bacillota bacterium | reverse complement strand
GGATGAGGGAACTCATTCGGAGATATAGTTTCAAGAGAAGTAGGATCAGGAGATATAGATTCGGGAAAAAAGGTTCAAAGGAACATGCCTCCTGCACCAAAACAGGAACAAAGATCTTCGCAGGCGCTCAATGAAAGAAAACGCGCAGCCAAATCACAATGGATTGGCTGCGCGTTTTTTGTCCCGCTGAAATGGGCATCCCCGTTCAAGCGGCATTCTCGGAGTAATGAACCACTGCAAATTCAGTCATTCGCAGTTAGGCGCCCATGAACAGCTGAATGTCCTCGTCCACGGATCCGATGCCGGCGATGCCGAACTTCTCCACGAGCACATTGGCCACGTTCGGGGACAGGAAGCCGGGCAGGGTGGGCCCGAGGTGGATGTTCTTCACGCCGAGGTACAGCAGGGCCAGCAGCACAATGACCGCCTTCTGTTCGTACCAGGCGATGTTGTAGGCGATGGGCAGGTCGTTGACGCTTTCGGCGCCGAAGACTTCCTTGAGCTTGAGGGCGATGACGGCCAGGGAGTACGAGTCGTTGCACTGGCCGGCGTCGAGCACGCGCGGAATGCCACCGATGTCACCCAGCTGCAGCTTGTTGTACCGATACTTCGCACAGCCCGCCGTGAGGATGACCGTGTCGTTCGGCAGCTTCTCCGCAAACTCCGTGTAGTAGTCGCGGCTCTTCATGCGGCCATCACAACCGGCCATGACGAAGAACTTCTTGATGGCACCGGTTTTGACGGCGTCCACCACCTTGTCGGCCAGCGCCATGACCTGCGCGTGCGCAAAGCCGCCCACGATGCTGCCGGTTTCAATTTCTTCCGGAGACGGCAGGGTCTTGGCCATTTCGATGATGGCTGAGAAATCCTTCTTGCCATCGGCGCCCGCGACGATGTGCGTGCAGCCCGGATAGCCCGAAGCACCGGTGGTGAAGATGCGCGCGCGCACCTCCTCGGACTTCGGCGGCACGATGCAGTTGGTGGTGAACAGGACGGGGCCATGGAAGGACTCGAACTCGCCAACCTGCTTCCACCAGGCATTGCCGTAGTTGCCCACGAAATTGTCATATTTCTTGAAGGCCGGGTAGTAGTGCGCGGGCAGCATCTCGCCGTGAGTGTACACATCCACGCCGGTACCCCTGGTCTGCTCGAGCAGCTGCTCCAGATCCACCAAATCGTGTCCGGAAATCAGGATGGCTGGGTTCTTGCGGACGCCGATGTCCACCGTGGTGATTTCAGGATTGCCATACTTGGAGGTGTTGGCCTCATCGAGCAGGGCCATGGTGGCCACGCCGTATTCACCGGTCTTGAGGACCAGCGCCACGAGCTCGTCCGCGGTCAGGGTGTCGTCGAGCGTCGCGTTCAGGGCTTCGTAAATGAAGTCGTAGACATCGGGCTTTTCCTTGCCCAGGTTCAACGCATGTTCGGCATACGCGGCCATGCCCTTGAGTCCATAAATGGTCAGCTCACGCAGGGAACGCACATCCTCGTTTTCCGTGGCCAGCACGCCGACCGAAACAGCCTTCTGCAGCATGGAGGCGCGGTTGCCCACCGTGAAGGTGGCGGCATCGTGCAGGTTGTCCAGCTTGAGGCGGGCCCGCAGACTGTCGCGCAAATCCAGCATCACGGCGATTTGGCGCTCAATCGCGTCCTCGTCGAAATTCGCGTTGGTGATGGTCATAAACAGACTGGTCAGGGTCTCGGCGTTCAGCTTGCTCAAATCGGCCGCCCGAATTCCACCGCGCACCACCAGATGCGACACGCCCTTGAGCGCGTAAATCAGCAGATCCTGCAGATTGGCCACTTCCTCGTTCTTGCCGCAGACGCCGCGGATGTTGCAGCCCGTGCCCTTCGCGGTCTCCTGGCACTGATAACAAAACATGCTCATGTGAGTCCTCCCGTATGCCGAATCATTTTGTCAGTTGACCATCCCATTATGTCAGGCTTCATCCGGCAACGTCGTATCCCCGGCAACATACTTGTTGCCTTCCCCGGCAACATACTTGTTGCCTTCCCCGGCAACATTGTTGATGCCAGCTGCGGCAACAGCTTCCTTGGTATCCACAATGCTCTCTTTTCCAACGGCTGCACCGGGCAGATCCTCTCGCCGAACAATTCTTCCCATTGTCCATCCCATCAGCAGGATGGCGGATACCGTCAGCACCCAGCGCGCCGCCATGAACTGCGGCCCCAGAAACTTGGCTTCATTGGCCAGCATGGGCACCTTGATGACCGCCCAGGAGCTGAGGATGATGACCAGATTGATCACACTCGCGCCCTTGTTCATCAACGCCTTGCCAATGGGGAACGCGGCATAGATGGGTCCCGCGGACAAGCTGCCGAGCGCAAGGGACAGCAGCCAGCCCCGGACACCCGATTTCTCGCCCAACCCCTTCATGATTACGGACTTGGGAATCCACGCCTCAATGACCACGGTGAAGACAAAGATGACCGGCAGCACCTGCACCATCTCCCACAGGTAGTACAGGCTGCTGTTGAACGCCGCCACAGCCTTTTCCGGCATGAACAGTCCCAATACCAGGTACGCGACCGCCACCAGCACCAGCAGCTTGTTCCGGCCAACGAACCGGCTGACCCGCTTGAACATCCCCCCGTTGGCAGCTGATCCATTTCTGTTCGTCATGGCTGTATCACGCCCATTTTTGTTTCCCATATCTGCATCACGACCATTTCTGTTTGCCATTACAGGATCACCCCCATCACCAGCGCGATGCCCATGGCAAGCACAAAGCTCAGCACATTGCGGGATATCGCGAATTTTCTGCCAAATTCCCGCTGCTCCAGCGGAAAAGTCACCACACCCACCATGGTCAGCGTGGTGAGAAACGCCACCGCGGGCACAATGTCCGCGCCCGCCGAGATCATCGAGCCAATCAGCGGAAACGCGACAAAAGCCGGAATCAGCGTGACGCTGCCGATGGCCGCACCCAGCAGGGTGGAACGCAGCGGCGTGTCACCGCCCAGCACGGTCCGGATGGTTTCCGTCGGTACAAACGCAAGCACCAATCCAATAAGAAAGATGATCGCGACAATCTGCCCCATCATGGAACCCATCATGGCTTTGGAGCGTTTCATGGCCTTGACGGTCTTGTCTTTGCCCTTGATGAGCGAGAAGGCCATCAGCCCAACCGCCAGCACCCAGAAGACAATGGTGAAAATATCCATTCCCTCTCTCCTCCAATTCAACATGTGTGTGACCCGCAATCGGGCTGTTCTGCGCCGTGGCTTGTGTTTCTCCCATCATAAGCGGATAATGGAGACACAGGTGTTACCGATGTCACACTCGCCAAAAAGGAGACAGAAAAGGTTTCGGGAAAAGGGGATGGGCCATGCCAACGAAAGCGACCGCGCCACGAGTTCCAACCGCGGCTTCCCATGGACATACCGCCGGCAAGGCCCGGGGTGCCACCCGCGCCGCCGCCTCCCGCCTGCTTGGCCGGCTGCCGGAAGCCGTGCTCGAGCAGGGGCTTCGGGAGGGCTGGTTCCATCTGCGAACCTACGCGCAGGGGGCCCTGATCCATGTGGAGGGTGACGCGTGCGACAAGCTGGAGGTCATCCTTTCGGGTCGCGCCGTCATTGAGCGCATCGATGAGAACGGGGGTCTTCTGCGCGTCGCCATCTTCGAGCCGGACGCGCTGCTGGGCGGCAACCTGCTCTTCTCCGCCCAACCCCACTACCCCATGACCGTCACGGCGCAAAGCGCGCTCGAGGTACTTGAAATCCCCAGGGAAACCCTGTTCGATCTGTTGTGCGCGCATCCCCGCTTTCTCCGGGAATATTTGGAGACCGTCTCGGATCACACCTTCCTGCTGGGCAACAAAATCCGGCACGACCTGCGGCGCGGCATCCGGGAAAGCCTGAAGAACTGGCTCCGGCAGGAGGCCCTCCGCCAGCGCGGCCTCACCATCACCCTTCCCATGAGCAAGAAGGAGATGGCCGAGCGCATCGGCGTCCAGCGCACCTCCCTGTCACGGGAGCTGGCCAAAATGCGCGGGGAAGGCCTCATCGACTTCACGCGAACCACACTCACCATCCATGACCCCGCCTTCATTGGCGGAGACGCGAAAAAGGAGCACTCATGAAGGCATCGCACCCGATCCCCCTGCTGGCTCTGGACCCATGGCTGGCCCCCTACGAAAAGGATCTGCGGCTTCGAATCCAGCGATACGGAAAGACGCGAACCGCCCTGCTTGGTCCGGACGGGCGCCTTGCCGATTTCGCCAACGGACACCACTTCTTCGGGTTTCACCGCACGGACGACGGCTGGGTGTACCGCGAGTGGGCACCGGCCGCCGACGCGCTGTCCCTGATCGGCGATTTCAACGGCTGGGATCGCGCCGCACACCCGCTGCGCCGCGGCGCACACGGCGTCTGGGAAATCCGGCTTTCCAGCCGGGATACCCTGACCCACCTCTCCCGCGTGAAAGTGCATGTGGTGCACAAGGGAAAGGGCTTGGATCGTATCTCCCCGTGGATTCGCAAGGTGATTCAAGACAAGCAAACCCATGATTTCTCCGGTCAGATCTGGGCCCCCGAAGTCCCGTTTGTCTGGACAGACGCCGGGTTCCATCCAAATCCCGGGCAAAAGCCCCTCATCTATGAGACCCACGTCGGCATGGCACAGGAAACGCCGCGTGTGGGCACCTATCTGGAATTCGCGCAGCACACCCTGCCACGCATCAAGGCGCTGGGCTACAACACCGTCCAGCTGATGGCCGTGATGGAACACCCCTATTACGCGTCCTTCGGGTACCATGTCGCCAATTTCTTTGCGCCCTCCTCCTGGTTCGGCACGCCGGACGAGCTCAGGACGCTCATCAACACGGCCCATGAAATGGGTCTGGCGGTGTTGATGGACATCGTGCAGTCCCATGCGGTGAAGAACCTGGCCGAGGGCATCAACGCCTTCGACGGCACCGAAACCCAGTTTTTCCACGCGGGGACACGCGGCACGCACAGCGCCTGGGATTCCAAGCTGTTCAATTACGGGAAACATGAAGTCATCCATTTCCTGCTGTCCAATGTGAAATACTGGCTGGAAGAGTTCCATTTCGACGGGTTCCGCTTTGACGGCATCACCTCGATGATCTATCACGACAACGGACTGGGCACCGCGTTCGACAGCTATGACAAGTATTTCGGCGTGAACACGGATCTCGAGGCGCTCACCTACCTGCAGCTGGCCAACGACCTCATCCGGGAGGTTCGCCCGGACGCCCTGACGGTGGCTGAGGACATGAGCGGCATGCCGGGCATGTGCCGCCCTGTTTCAGAAGGCGGCATCGGCTTCAACTACCGCCTGGCCATGGGCATTCCCGACTACTGGGTGCAACAGGCCAAAAAACCGGACGAAGCCTGGAACCTGCACGCCATGTGGCACGAACTCACCACCACACGTCCCGGCGAGCCCCGCATCGCGTATGTGGAATCCCACGATCAGGCCCTGGTGGGCGACAAGACCTTCATCTTCCGGCTGGCGGACAAGGAAATGTACTGGCACATGGACAAGGGCAGCGAGAGCCTGGTGATCGATCGCGCCATCGCGCTGCATAAAATGGCGCGCCTCATCACGCTGACCATCGGGCCGGAGGGTTATCTCACCTTCATGGGCAATGAATTCGGGCATCCCGAATGGATCGATTTCCCCCGGGAGGGCAATGACTGGAGCTTCCAGCACTGCCGGCGCCAGTGGTCGCTCGCGGACAACCCGTTCCTGCGCTATGGCGACTTGAACCGGTTTGACGAGGCGATGATCCGGCTGGCCGGAGACCGGGGGATTCCGGGGATGGCACCCGCCCGGCAGGTCTGGCTGGACGAGGCGGACAAGCTTCTGGCCTACCGGCGCAATGACCTGCTGTTCGTCTTCAACTTCCATCCCACCCGCTCCCAGGAAAGCCTGGCCCTGGCACTGCACGAGGATGGCCTCTGGACGGTGCTCCTGGATACGGACGAAACACGCTTTGGCGGGCAGGCGCGCATTGATCACGCGACTGAGCACTGGGCCCAGCCGCTGCCGGACCGCAAGGGAGACACCGGCATCCGGGTCTATCTGCCCTGCCGAACCGCGATGGTGCTGCAAAAGAAATAGGCGCACCCTTCAAGAAAGCCTGTGCCGCCGGCGACGCCACGCTGCGCCGGTTTGCGCGGATGCGTCATTTGCCGGCCCTGTCGGCCACCCGGAAAAACATCTTGGCGGTGATGCCGCTGTCGTAGTCGCCAAACCCTTTCCCGAAAATGGAGACGCCTCCGGGATTGATGGCGTCCTCCCTGGCCTCGATGGTCAGGGTGATGTCACTGTTGGGAACGATGCCGAGATCGTCGATGGTCTTGTCCGAAATCTTCAGTCCGTCGATAAAGCAGCCGGTATCGTTGATGGTCAGCAGCTTCAGCTTGCCATACTGGCCCAGGTTGCGGAACCACCATGCCGGCGTGAAAATGCCCCGCCGGTCATTGAACTCGCCTGGGCTGGTGAAATACCCGAGCGGGATGCCATTGAGGCGGAAGCTGATGTCCGAGGGATAGTGCATGGTGTAGCCGGGCGCTTCGGACGCGAGCTCCATGCCAATCTGCAGCTCCGTGCACACCTCGCTGGTCTTGAGGCTGTTGGGCAGCTGGTAGGTGACATAGCCCTTTGAAAACCAGAGCAACCGCGCGTCGATACGCTCCGGAAACGCGAAGTACTTTGGGTCGTCCAACTCGCCGATGATGACGGTTTCGTTGACGATGCCACAGGTGGGCATGATTTTATAGTCCACATAATGGCCGATGCCGATGTCGAAGGCGTAGATATTTTTTGAGATGGCTTCCTCATCGAACATGTCAATGATGATCTTGGAGGACTTGAGGGAACACACTTTCTGCGCGCCGCGGACGCCGGGCATGGACTGGATTTGAATGAGCTGCGCGTCGTGCAGCTTGCGGATGTGCGCGGTCACCGCGCCATTGGTCAGCTGCAGGTGCCTGGCCAGCTGGTTGAGATTGGTCTCGCCATTTTCCTTGAGATAGTTCAGGATGGCGATGCGCACCTCGGAATGCAACGCGTCGAACAGGGGCAGACCGTTCTTCATGTCGGTGATATGAATCATATGGTTGCTGCCTTTCTTTTCCCATTTGTGTGTCCGTGCCTCTTATATCACAAAGACGGGTCAAGCGCTTTATTTTGGCTGTTCTTATATTACTATACTATTTTCTAAAATAAAATACCCCTCGTCAAAATATCTGAGTTCAGGGCTTTTGTTTGGTAATTATTCACAATCCAACAGGCTTTTTTTCTACTTATTACGAAAACATGAATAATTTTTTCACCAAAACACCTGTTGACACCCCCGGATTCCGGTGTTACGATTTCCTCGTGATATGTTTTGTTTAATCTAAAATTGTTTAAACAAAACTAAACTAAAAGCACAGCACCCCACACAAGGAGGAAGCCATGAAAAAAGCATTGTCCCTCATTCTGGTCCTGTTG
>JAEWSN010000074.1 GCA_023459915.1 Bacillota bacterium | reverse complement strand
TTGCGCGATGTGTTTGACGATCGACAACCCGAGCCCCGTTCCGCCGGCCGATCGGGTCCGTCCCGGATCCACACGGTAGAACCGCTCGAATATCCGTTCCTGATAAGCCTGTGGAATACCGATGCCTGTGTCGGACACGCTGATTTCCACCCCGCCGGCTCCCAACGGCACCGCCGCGACGGTCACCCGTCCCTGTTCCCGGTTGTACTTGATGGCATTGTCCACCAGGTTCAACAGCAGCTGCTTGATTCTGTTGCGGTTGGCCACCAGCGCCATGGCCTCCGGCATGTCCACCTCAAGGGTGACCTGCCGCTCCCCGGCCGCGGCCGCAACCAGGCCAAACACTTCCCCGACCAGTGCCGGCAGTGCAAACGTCTCGCGGCCGGATTCATTCCGCAGGCCCTCAATCTCCGACAGCGCCAGGATGTCGTCAATCAGTCCGGACAGGCGTTCCACCTCGATTTCGATGATCTCCAGAAAACGGGATGCCGTGCGCTCATCTGAAATCGCGCCGGCCCGCAGGGTTTCGACAAACCCGCGGATGGAGGTCAGGGGTGTCTTGAGCTCATGGGTCACGTTGGCCACAAACTGGGAACGCATTTCCTCCAGGCGGCGCACGGCGGTCACATCCGCCACATGCGCCAGCGCGCCGAGGTTCCCGTCCGCGGCCGGTCCGTCCTCCCCGCGGGGCAGAATGGGACAGACGCTGATCGCAAGCACGCGCCTGCCTTCATCCAGGAGCACGACTTCCCGCTGTTCGCTGCGGTTGTTCCGCACCCCCGCTTCCAGCATGTCCAAAAGCGACTCCTGCCGAAACACTTCAACAAGCGGCCGACCCAGCGCATCATGGGTCTGCCGCGCGCCGAGCATGCCGAATGCCACCGGATTGACCATGACGAGCCGCAGCTGCCGATCCACAGCCACCAGACCGGTCTGCAGGCTGCTGATGATGGTGTCCACTTCCGCGTTCCGCTCACCCAGCGCCCGCACCGAGGTCTCCAGCCGCTCCGCCAGCCCATTGACATTTCGCGCAAGGGGCCCCAGATCCCGATCCCCCTGCAAGGGCAGCCGGAAGCCCGCCTGCTGCGGATCCATGTCGGAAAGCTGCCTGGAAATCCGCACCACGGGTGCGGTCACCACGCGGGAAAACACCCTGGCCAGGACGCCTGTCAACAGCAGGCTCACCAGAATGCCGGCCAGGGCTGTCCACAGCACGCGCGTCAGGATGTCCCGCAGCGCCTGCAGCGGCAGCGCCAGCCTCACGAACACCGCCGCCTCCGGGAACCAGCGGGCATGATACAGATAGGGGATGCCGGTGGACGCGGATACCCGCTCGTCACTTCCTTTGCCGGCACGCTTTGCCGCGATGAGCTCCGGCCTGTCCGCGTGATTCTCGAGCCGGGTGGAATCCGCTTCCGAATCGCCCACCACCACGCCATCCTCCCGGATCAGCGTGATCCGCAGGCGACCCTGCGCGAACCGGCCCGTGTGATCCACATTGAGCCTGGCCGCATATTGTCGCGCCAGCCCGTCATGGGTTCCCGGCTGCCAGGTGCCTGTCTCCTCCGCCTGCACGCCTTCGGGCAACAGCAGCTCGCCAAGCAGGGCCGCATTGTCGAGCAGGCGGTTTTCCACCTCCTGCCGGTACAACCGGGCGGATGACCGATAGGCGGCCACGGAAAGCGTGCCCGCCACCACCAACACCAAGGCCAGATACAGCAACACCAGCCGTTTTCGCATCATCGCGTTCCTTTCCGGGCATCGGGTTGTCTTTCGCCTTCCAGCGCCGGCGGCAATCCTGCCGCCGCATCATCTGACCGTTCCGGTGCCCTGCCCGGCATAGCCACAGGCACGGCATCGGGTTCCGGCACCATGCCCAGCACAGCCTCCGCGACCCGCAGTCCGTCCACGGCCGCGCTCATGATGCCTCCGGCATAACCGGCGCCCTCCCCGGCAGGGTACAGCCCCGGAAGGTTCACCGCCTGGAAGTCCGGCCCCCGCTCCAGACGGACGGGAGAGGAGGTTCTTGTCTCATAGCCGGTCAGCAGGGCATCGGGAAGGGAGAAACCGGCAAGCCGCCGCTCGAAGGCCGGCACTGCCTCGCGCAAACGCGCGGCGAGCGGCGCAGGCAACCCTTCGTCGAGTCTCGCCAGTTCGGTTGGTCCCGTATAGGTGGGGCGCACGACGCCATATCGGACGCTTTTACGGCCCAGCAAAAAATCCTCCAGCCGCTGTACCGGCGCGGCACCGGTTCCGCCGCCCAACGCGAACGCGGTCTGTTCCAGCCTGCGCTGAAACCCGACCCCGTCAAGCGGATCGCCGCCCATATCCCGGGCATCCACCGACACCACGAATGCGCTGTTGGCATTCGCCCCGCCCCTCGTGCTCTCGCTCATGCCGTTGGTGACAATGGTCCCCGGCTCCGACGCGGCCGCCACGACGGAGCCGCCCGGGCACATGCAGAAGGTGTATGCCGTTCTGTCCGCGAAGCGCTCGAAGAGCTGATACTCCGCCGCGCCCAGCTTGTAGTGCTCCCGCCCGCCGTATCTGGCCTGGTTGATGAGCGCCTGGGGATGCTCTATCCGCACACCGACAGAAAACGGCTTCGGCGTCATGGCCACGCCGCGCTCCCGCAGCAGGGTGAAGGTGTCACGCGCGCTGTGCCCGATGGCGAGCACCACGACGTCCGTCTCGATGGAGGTGCCGTCCGAGAGGCGCACGCCACGGACACGGCCCTGCCCGGCAGGCCCCTGCCCGGAAAGCAAATCGCTCACGCGGGTGCCAAACCGGAATACCGTGCCCAGACGCTGCAGCTCCTCCCGCAGCCTCACCAGCAGCGGCGCCAGCACATCTGTTCCCACATGCGGTTTGGCGCGCCACAGAATTTCCTCCGGGGCGCCGCACGCCACAAAGGTTTCGAGCACGGTACGGCAACGGGGATCGTGGATGCGGGTGGTCAGCTTGCCGTCTGAAAAGGTGCCGGCCCCGCCTTCGCCAAATTGCACATTCGATTCCGGATCGAGCCGGCCCTCCTGCCAGAAGGCCCGCACATCGGCCTGTCGCTGTGCAACCGGCTTGCCCCGCTCAATCACCACCGCGGGGCGGCCCGCCCGCGCGAGCGCGAGCGCGCAAAACAGGCCGCTCGGCCCGGCACCGACCACCACAGGCATCGGCATGCCGGCACTAGCGGCAGCATCCCGGGAGGTCGCAAGCGCTGTGGACGGCGCACGCAAAACGAAAGCCGCGTTTTCAGGCTCATGGGGCATGGCGTTTGCGGGTTTTCTTCCCGGGAGTCCGGTCATCGTCACCAGCAAGGTATACAGAACCGCCATGCGATCCCGCCTGCGCGCGTCCAGTGACTCGCGCAGCACGGAAACGGTCTGCAACGCCTCTGCCGGCACACCAAACGCGCTTGCCGCACGCCGACGCAGCAACGGCCATTCGGAATCGGGCGTCAGCTCGTCCAGGGAAACGGCCACATCACGCAGCACCCATTGTGTCTGCGCCGCGCCGGGGCCGCTGGAACGGCGACGATGCGCTCTCCCGCTCAATTGCCACCCTCACCGGAACCGGCATCCGCTGTCGGGGCTTCGGGCTGCCCATCATCCGGCTGCGTGTCCACCGGAGGCGTCCCTTCCTGCCCATCGGCCGGTTCCCCGGTTCCCGGTTCCGTCGTTCCTTCCTCCCCCTCGACCGGAATCGGCGTGAGGGAGAGACGAATCCGGGGTTCGCCCACAACGCTGAACCCGGCCGGCGCGGAGACCCGGACGGGCACCGCCGACTCGCCGTCCGCAAGGTTGGAGGTGTCGAGGGAGGCCATCAGCTGCTCCATGCCGAATTGTTCAAACTCCTGTGCCTTGCCCTTGACCGTGACCGCGACGGCCTCCTCCAGAAACTGAAGGGTGCGGCTGAGCGGATCGTGGCCGAAAATTCCGATGCGTTCCACCGGGATGGCAAACTCACGGGTGACCAGCTTTTCCATCTGCACTTCCGCCTTGACCTGCGGCTTTGTGTCATACAGGCTGAAGCCCTCCGGAACGGTCAGGGTGAGATCCGTGGCAAAGGAGCCTTCCTGCCCGTCCACACTGATGGCCTCGGCCTGCACCGAGCCCAGTCCGGACAGGGCTTCAAACTTGCCGAGCACCTGGACTTGCGCGGGCACGGTCTGGAATCCGGTCACAAACCAATCCGGCGCCGGCGTGCCGTCCACCCTTGTCTCCACCGGCAACGTGCGGACCAGATCATAGCTGACCGTCACCGAATTCTTGCCGTCGAACTGGGTGATGGACTGCCCTTCCGAATCGAGCACCAGGACACGTTTGGTGAGGCCGCTTGTTTTTTCAAGCGCGGCGGCGTCAAGGATCACCACGACATTCCCGATGCGGTCCACCAGGCTCTCCTTGTCCTCAAAACGAACGGTGGAGGGTTCCACCCGGATGTTCGTGGCCTGGAATCCGTCGGGCATGACACCCGCCCAGCGGATCTTCACCGGGAATTCCACGCCGGTGATCCGCTCCAGACGGAGCTTGACGGCGGTGGGGTTCATGGAGAGCAGGCGGATGTTGCGATCCCCGACATAGTCGGGATCCCCGATTTGCAGGGTGACGTCCCCGGATGATTTCACCTGCTGATAGTCGAGCACAATGCGAAAATCATTCGATGTCACATCCGCCACCTGGCTGCTACGGCCCCGGATGGTCACATCCGCCGTCACCGGCGCGCCAATGCCGATGACACGCAGGTTGTTGTCCTCGAGCACCTCCGGATTCGCGGAGATGATCACGGAGAGTGTGCGCGTCATCATGGGATTGTTGTTGTCGAGCACGATGAACCACAACAGGATGGCCGTCAGGACGGACAGCACCCGGACCAGTATCTTGTGCTCGAACAGTCCGTCGATCAGCTTATTCACTCTGCTTCACCTTTCGGAACTTGAACCGGCGCTTTTCCTGCTCCTTGTCGATGAGGAAGCGCGCCAGCGCCTTTCTGAGCGTATCTGGGGTGAGGTTGCGGGTGAGCCCGCCATTGTGCGCGTAGGAGATTTTGCCGGATTCCTCGGACACCACCAGCGCGATGGCATCGGATATTTCCGAGATGCCGAGCGCGGCGCGGTGCCGGGTGCCAAGCTCCCGGGACAAGCCGCTGTTCTCCGTCAGCGGCAGATAACAGGCGGCCGCCTTGATGCGTCCGTCGCGAATCAGCACGGCGCCGTCATGCAGGGGGCTTTTGGGTGTGAACAGGTTCTCGAGCAGCTCGGAGGAAACCAGCGAATCCATCTGGGTGCCGGTATTGGCGATTTCTCCCAGCTTGGTGTCGCGCTCTATCACAATCAGCGCGCCGATGTACTGCGCGGACAGCCGCTGGCAGGTTTTCACCAGCGCCTCGATGGCCGTGGTGGTGCGGATGAGATCGTCGCCGGAACGGTTGAGAAAGAGATCCTGAAACCCACTGCTGCCGATTTTCTCGAGCGCGCGGCGCAATTCCGGCTGGAACAGGATGATGAGCCCGACCCCGAGCAATTGCAGCATCCCCTCGAGCAGGAAGGCCATGGTGGCGATGCCGAGCATCTGCGCGATCTTCGCACCCACCAGGATGAAAAGGATGCCCTTGACCAGTTGGAGCGCGCGGGTTTCACGGACCAGTTCAATGAGTTTGTACACGAGAAAAGACACCAATCCGATATCCACAATCATTCGGATGATGTCCAACGGGCCTTCCAGCCCGAGAAATTCGCCCACAGTCGCCAGCAATTCTGTCATGATCCCCGCCCCGGAAGCGATGCACAGGTGTGTCGCCCCGTCATGTACCCATTATACCGGGTTTCGGCCTTTCAGGCATCCCACGTCCTTCCATTGTAACACAAATGCAAAGACCGGCGGGGGCGGTTTCACCTGCCATACGCATGTCAGGCCGGGGGCGGCGTCCCGTCGACAAACCGGTATCCCACGCCGCGTACGGTCTCAATATGGCGGGGTCTGGCGTCATCGTCCTCAATCTTCTGCCGCAGATACCGCACATGCACATCCACGGTCCGGGTCTCCCCGACATAGTCGAAGCCCCACACCTTCTCGAGCAGCATGTCCCGGGTGAGCACCCGCCCCGCGTTCCGCATCAGGATGTGCAGCAGGTCGAACTCCTTCAGGGTCAGTTCCAGACGCGCGCCCGCCTTGGTCACCTCGTGCCGGCCCGGATCGAGCATCAGATCCCCAATGGCAATCGCGTCGCCCTCTGTGGACGGCATGCCTCCGGATCTGCGCAGCACGGCCCGGCAACGCGCCACCAGCTCACGCACGCTGAAGGGCTTGGTGATGTAGTCGTCCGCGCCGAGTTCCAGTCCCAGCACGCGGTCGAACTCCTCGCCCCGCGCGGTCAGGAACAGCACCGGAAGGGCCTGCATGCGGGCATCGTGGCGGATGCGCCGGCAGATTTCCAGCCCGTCGATGCCGGGCAGCATCAAATCCAGAATGAACAAATCCGGCAGCATCACGGTACATTGGCGGAGCATGTCCTCGCCATTGCCGAACACACTGACCAGAAACCCCGCCGCCTCCAGGTTGTACTGAATCAATTGCTGGATGTGGAGCTCGTCCTCCACCAGGTAGATGTTCCGCTTCGCAGGCATGGCCTCCTCCTGTACTCCGGCATTCTTTGGCCGTCCCGTTCGGGCGGCGCTTGCGGACTGGGTTCAGGACTCTCCCCGTCCAAGCTCCGGCGGCGTTTCCCTTCCGGGATGCTTTTCCGGGTGCTGCAGATGCGCATGCATGCCGGTCACATCATAAATGACCCATTCGGCGATGTTGGTCGCGTGATCCCCCACCCGCTCCAGGTATTTGATGATGAACATCACATCCACCGCGCTTTCCACTTCACCGGCATCGCGCTTGATGGCCTCCACACGGTCCAGAATGAGGACGCGGAACAACTCATCCACCTCGTCGTCGGCATCGCAGACACGCCTGGCCGCTTCCGCATCCAGACGCACGTACGCGTCGAGCGCCGTGCGCAGCATCTCCCGGGTTCTGGCCGCCATGCGCAGCACCCCCGCGGGCACCAGCCTGTCATTTTTCACCTTATCAGCCGTGGGCATCAGGCGCAAGGTCAGTTCGGCGATGTCGGAGGCATGATCCGCAATTCTTTCCAGATCGGTCAGCAGCTTCAGGGACGCGCCGATATGGCGCAAGTCGCCCGCGAGCGGCTGCTGCAGCGCCAGCAGGTTCAGGCAGTGCTTTTCCACGCGGGTTTCCATCTCATCGATTTGATCGTCCCTGGCAATCACCTTTTTGGCGCGCTCGGCATCCATCTCCCCCAGCGCGAGCAGGCTTTGTTCGAGGGCTTCCTCCACCAGCGCGCCCATGCGCAGGATTTCGCCGTTGAGCTGGTGCAATTCCCTGTCCAGCAGGTTCCGCATTGTGCCTTCCTCCTTCTTGTGTCAGCCGAACCGGCCGGTGATGTAGCGTTCCGTTCTCGGGTCGCGCGGCTTGCTGAAAACGAGCTCCGTCGGGCCCGCCTCCACCAAATCCCCCATCAGGAAAAAGGCGGCCTGGTCTGAAATGCGTCCCGCCTGCTGCATGTTGTGGGTGACGATGATGATGGTATAGGACTGCTTGAGCATTTCACACAGATCCTCAATTTTCTGGGTTGAAATGGGATCGAGCGCGGAAGTCGGCTCGTCCATCAGGATCACCTCCGGCTCCACCGCCAGGGTGCGGGCGATGCACAGCCGCTGCTGCTGTCCACCCGAGAGGCTCATCGCGCTGCGGTTCAACCGGTCGTGCACCTCTTCCCACAGGGCGGCCTGACGCAGGCTTCGCTCCACGATGGCGTCAAGCTCGGCACGCTTTCTCACGCCATGAATCCGCGGACCATAGGCCACGTTCTCATAGATGGACATGGGAAAAGGATTGGGCTTTTGGAACACCATGCCCACTCGGCGCCGCAGTTCCACCACGTCGACATCCCGATAGACATCCTGACCGTCCAGCCGGACACTGCCGGTGATCGAAACGCCCTCCACCAAATCATTCATCCGGTTCAGGGTTTTCAGAAATGTCGACTTGCCGCATCCGGAGGGCCCAATCAACGCCAGCACACCGTTTTCGGGCACATCAAGCGTGATGTCCTTCAGCGCGTGGAATTGTCCATAGTGAAGATTGAGATCCCGCACGCTGAACTTGAGCGTGGGGTCTGACCCCGTTGCCGCGCCTGCCGTTGTTGCGTCCATACTGCCTCCCCGTCCCATCAAAGCTCGGAAGCGCCCCTCCCCGCAAAAATGGCGGAAGGGCCTGTCCGGTCATCCCATCCTACCGCCGGGATGTTGGTTGATTGTGAGGGATTTGTTAATTCGGGGTTAATTTAACACGGACTGAACGGTAGCACGGACGGGCGGGAAAGGTTACGACGTTCCCAACCCGGCAATCAGCAGTTCGAGTGCCAGGCGGATTTTGATTCTGCCGCTTTTCACGGCAAGATCCATCTGTGCGCACGACGTCACGAACTTCATCAGCACCTGCGCGCTCATCCGTCCGGCCAGACGCTCCATTTTGGAGAGGGCGTAGGCGTTCATGCCCAGGCGGCTCGCCTTCGCGTCCGCGGACAAGCCCGGCCCCATTTGACGCAATTGCAGCAACCGACCCGCCTGGCGGGATATCATGTAAAAAATTTTCTGTTCCGGTTCGCGCTTCTGGATCATCTCGTCGAGCATCACCAGGGCACGGGCACTGTCGGCGCCGGCCACCGCGTCCATCAGATCGAACACGCGGCTGCGGATGGAGGGGTTGACCACGGCCAGAATGTCGGCCCGGGTGATCTCTGCCCGCTCCCCCACATACAGCGACAGCTTCTCCACCTCCCGGTGGATGGCGGTCATGCCGTCCTCCGCCTGATGGAGCAGAAACTCGATGTCCCGTTCGGCAATCCGCTTCCCGGACGTCCCCAGTTCCCTTGCGACCCATTTTTTGAGCATGTCGGGCCGCTGGAAGTCCATTTTTGCGGCAAGGCCATGCTTCTCCACCAGTTTGAACAGTCCCAGCGAACGGTTGACCTCCTCTTCCACGAAAACCAGCAGCGTGTGCGTGGGGAACGATGAAAAAAAAGGCTTCCAGTCGAATTTTCCGGCCTTTGCGTCCTCCTTCGCCAACGGTTCGGACAGCGCGTCCTCCGACATCTCCGCCAACGCGGCATCGGCGCCCTCGGGAGGCGGAACATCCGACGTGTCGGCATCCCCGCCCTTCTTTTTGGCCGCCGCTTTGAAAAACCCGCTCCGCTTGACGATGACCAGCTTGCGCTCCGCAAAAACCGGATAGGTCTCGCAGGCGTCCATGACCTCCTGCGGCCGGATCCGCCCCTCGAGGATGACTTCGTTGAACGCGCGGGTATCCGGCTGAAGCACCGTCGCGCGAATCTGCTCAAGAAACCGTTCCACAAGGAAGACCTCTTCCCCGTAGAGCAGCACGCAGGCGGCCGGCAAACCGGTTTTGAGCTGGTTGCGCATGTCCAGGACCCCGTCCCGGGCAGATTCCCTTTTGGCCATCCGTCTGCTCCTTTCCGCGAAAAAACAGTTTGCTGCCGTTGTCGATCCACGACCACCACCGGATATGTCCATGGGAGGACGTCCCCATTATACGGGATCCCGAAGGTTCAAGCCAGCCGGCATGGTGGGATATGTGCGGTACATGCGGGCAAACACCGTCCGCCTGGGCCTGACAAAGGCACGGGATTGCCAGGTGTGGCCATTCGTGCGCAGGAGCCAGGCACCTCCGTCGCGGGTCTGATGCACCGCCGCGCCATGCGCGCGCAGACGGTCGACGACCTCGGACGAGGGATGGCCATACCGGTTTTTTCCCACACTGACCACGGCCTCCTCCGGCCGAGTCCGTGACAGGAAACGCGCACCGGTTGCGCTTTGGGACCCATGATGCCCCACCTTGAGCACAGCCACATCCTGCAGCAACCCGGCATCACACAGCCATTCCTCGGCCACAAGCCCCGCATCGGCCATCAGGAGCATCGAGAATTCACGATACGAGAGCAGCAACACCATGGACGCCTCATTCACATCCACTTCAGAGACCAGCACGGAAAGCACGCGCAGCTGCAGCTCGGGCTCCTCCCAGAGAATGTCGCCCGGCTGCGCCCGGCGGACGGGGATCCCCTTTTCCGCGGCGCGCGCGGGCAGGCCATCCGGCGCGTCATATCCGTCCAGACCCGCGGGAATCGCCACCCCGCCGGCACCGGCCCGATCCAGCACCACCTCCAGCCCCTGGAGATGGTCGACATGCGGGTGGGTGGAAACCAGCAGATCCGGTGCCATGATGCCCTGCTGGCGCAACAGCGGCAGGACAATCCGTTCTCCCACACGCTGCCCCGAGGCGTCCGCCGCCTGTCCCCCGCCATCTATCAGCAGGCTTCCGCCGGCGGGGGTCTGCACCAGAATGGCGTCCCCCTGCCCCACATCCGCCACCGTCACCCGCAGCACGGGGACCGGTTTCAGGGCCGTCCAGCCGAAAACCATCGTGGCCAGGCCCGCCGCGGCATACAGCCTTCTCCGCTGCGCCTTGTCCAGCAGCGGCCGAGCGAACCTTGGCAGCAGCAGCCAGAGGGCATAAAGCAGCACCAGCAGCACCCGCGGCGCGGCAAGGGTCCGCTCCGCGCCCGGCAATCCGGCCGTCCAGCGCACCAGACGGCACAGCCAGCCTGTCGCCATTCCCATACCCTGTCCAAACGGCACCGCCAGTGTCGGAAGAATCAGGCTGGCCAGCAGCAGGAGTGCGGCACCACAGGTCAGCAGACCGGTCGCGGGCACCACGACAAGATTGGCCGGCAGCGCATACGGATTGAGCGTATGGAAGGTCAGCAGCTGCACCGGCAGCACCCCGGCCTGTGCGGAGAGGCTTCCGGCCACCGTTTCCCGGAGGCCCCGGGGCATGCCTGCCGGCATCCGCTCCACCAGGGGTTCGCAGAAAAGTCCAATCGCCGATGTCGCCAGAAAGGAAAGGGCAAACCCGACGTCGAACAGCCAGGCGCTGTTGGCCAGCAGCATCACGCAACAGGCACCCCCCAGGGAGGAAGCCATGTCGGTTTTTCGCCACAGCAGATGCCCGCAGAGCATCAACACCGCCATGCAGGCCGCGCGGACGATGGACGCCTCGAACCCGGTCATCAGCACATAGAACAACAGCAGCGGAATGGCACAGGCGCCCGCCCGCCGGCGATTGACGCCCATCCGCCGCAACAGCCACATCAGCGGCAGCAGGACAAAGGCGATGTTCGCGCCGGAAACCGCCATCAGATGTGACAGGCCGGCCATCCGGAAGGCATCGGACAAGCCGGCGTCCATCTCCTCGGTCTCGCCCAGCAACATGCCGGAGAGCACCGCCGCCTCCTGCGGGGGCATCAGCGAGGACATCCGGCCAATCGCCGCCGCGCGGGCCCGCAGCCCAAGCCGGACAAGCGGATGACCCGCCCAGCCCGGCAAAACCTCCGGCCCGTCCCGCAGGGTGAGCTCGCCGGCCACCCCCCGGGCGGCAAGGTACATGGCGGCATTGAACCCGCCTGGATTGCGCCGCCAGGCGGGGAGCCGCACACTGCCTACAAGGCGGACCCGCTGCCCATAAACAAGACCGGGTGGCAGGGGGGCATCGTACGCATACACCCGCATCCGGCCTCCGGGTTCGAAAACAGACGATTCCTCCGCAACGTACGCGCCGGGGAATGACACGCCCTCCAGGCACACGTTCCCGGGACAAAGCGCCTCCACCCGGACGGTCAGCATCCATCCCGCAGTGGTTGCGGCGGGCGTGTCGACCACTGTTCCGACCACGGTCACCGTCTCGTCCTGCCAGGCCGCGTATCGATACTGGATTTGCGCCAGGGTCCATTCATGCCGAAAAAAGCCCAGGACAAGGAACAGGACAAACAGGCCCCATGTGGTGCGCCATTGGGAGAAACGGTCGTGTCGCCTCCCTGTCGACACGCCTGACAGGATGAGCATCCCCGCGCACAACAAGAGCACCGGCCAGGGACTTCCCGCCAGCAGGATGCCTGCCGCGACACCGGCCGCGCAGGCGATCAAGGGCCGCTTCACGCGCGGCGAACCGGCATGGCAAGAATGCGGACGGTTCTTGCCGCATCACAGGTGCCCGGCATCACCAATTGGTCCTCAAAGCCAAGCGCCCGCCAGAACGCGTACCCGGCGGTGTTCTCCCCGTCGACCGCCAGCATCACGCGCCGCGCGAGCCGGATTGGTGCCGCGGGCAGGGAAAGCAGTTGGGAAAAGGCGGCACGCCCGATTCCCCTGCGCCGCCAGGCAGGATCCACCAGCAGGATGCGCAGCCAGAGCACGGGATCCACAGGCACCTGCCGCATCTCCGCGGACAGGAACCCAACGGGCGTGCCGTTGAGCATCAGCATTTGCAGCCCCGGGTTCCCCTGCCGCAGAACGGGAAGCGCTTCCGGGAGGCTGTGGTTGCCCAGCGCAAACCATGCGTCGCCACCCGCGGCGACGGTCTCCGAAGCGGCAATCCCCACCGTGCGGCAGGAGGCGCCGGCCAAATGATACCAGCCTGCCAGCACTTCCGCGTCGGCCTGTTGGTAGGGGCGCAACCGCAAGGGGGGCTGCGAAGGCATGCGTGTCATGGATTGGCTCCTTCCACCGCCGATTCAAGCAGATACCAGTTCTGCCAGCCGCCATAGATCTGTGTGGCGTTGGGCTGCTTTTCGCCCCGGATGCGGGTGTGATACAACATGGCCCGCCGTTCCCGGTACAGCGGCACCAGCTCCGCAACACCGGGCGGCAGAACCTGCCGCATTTCCGAAATCATGTCCCCATCCGCCAACCCGACCGGAAAATCCCCGCCAAGGAGCAGCAGGTCGAACCTGCCGCTGGCGGCAAGAGACTGGGCCTCGTTGATGGTGACCTCCTGCAGATAGCAGGTGATGCCAATCGGCGCCAGCGCTTCCGACAGCCATTGCGCGGCATTGAGGCGCTCCACGCTCAGCGCGTTGTAATGGATGCCGAACGCGGCGGTTCGGAGTCCGTCCGTTCCGGGAATGGAAAGCACCGGGGGACTGTCCCCCTTTTGCCGGTACCTGCATCCCTCCGCCTCCAGCAGGGGAATCACCTCCTCCGCCGTCAGCGGCAAGAAACGGGTGTCGGAGACGAGATCCCCGGCGAGCGTCACCTCCGGCCGGAGACCGGCCAGGTAGCGCAGCAGGATCTCCCGGATGGGCTGACGCTGCAACTGTCGGCTTTTCGCGCCGACCAGCGCAAATTCCATCCGGCTGCCGGGGAAGGTCCGGACTTCAATGTCCGACCGGTTCTGGTACTGGCTGACATCCGCCTCCACCGTCCAGGCCGCGTCGATGCGGCGCTGCTGGAAAAAGGACAGGCGATCGGCCTCGCTGCGCCCATAGAGAAACCGCACCTCATCCGGCCACGCCGGATGGCCCGTCGCCGTCCCGGCCTCCTGCTGCCACCAGCCGTCATGTCGCACGAGGGTGACTCCCTCGGCATCGTGTGACGCAAGGGAGAACGCGCCCAGCCCGATGGGCGTGAACACCTCCTGAAGTGGCTTCTGCTGAATCTTCCAGGAGTCCGCGGAGAAGATTGGTATCTGCAATTGCCGGGTGAACCGGGGATCGGGTGCCTTCAGGATGATCCGGACTTGCTGCCTGGACACCACCTCCACCTTCTCCAGGTTGCGCAACCCCGCGGCAAACACCCCATTCGATGCCGCCGCGCGTTCCAGGGTGACCGCCACGTCCCGACCCTCGAGCATGGCGCCATCATGAAACAGGACTTGTTCGCGCAGGAAAATGTCCCATACACGGCCGTCCTGGGAGGATTTCAGGCGCGCCGCCACCAGCGGGCGCACCGTTCCATTGTCCAAAACCGTCACCAGCGGATCGCTCAGGAACCATCCGCAATCGACCACCTCCGGATTCATGCTCACCAGCGGATTGAGCATGTCGGGCGCCGCGCCGGGCTGCAACGCCATCGCCTCCCGATCCGGCAGCATGAACAGCCGCAGGATGCCGCCCTTGCCCGGGCCCGTGTCCTCGAGGAGCACATTGCCCATCCCGGACAGCACACCCGGCGTGGCGGACGGTTCCGTTGCGGCGGTCGTTTCCGGAGCGACAGGTGTTTCTGCCGCAACAGGGGGTTCCATCGTGGAGGACGATTCCGGCGCACCGGAGGCTCCCGGTGTGCCAACCGCCGTGACGGGCGATGGCGGCGGGACATCCGCCCCGCCCCGTGCTTGCGCGCATCCCGCGAACACAAGTGTGAGGGTCAGGGCAAGCAGGGCACACAACAGGGCGATGCCCGCCTTGCCCTTGCGGCCCTGCAGCAGTGTTGAAATGTCGTCCTTTTGCGGCAGGCGCCGAAGCCATGCGGCGCCCGTGCCGGTATGGCCGCCGCTGCCCCGATGCGAAAAATAGCGGGAGGAAAGACAACAGGTGCAATCGGCCTGTTCCGCCACCTGTGTGGCCGGGACACCGCAGCCCTGAAGTATCGCGCGAATGCAGCCGGACAAATCGATGTGCGCGGCGCCCTGTCTCGCCGTGAGAAATTCGGGTTGCCACCAGGGCATGCCCTCGAATGGACGGATCACATCCTCCCGCACCGCAAAACAGCAGTCGCGGATATGGGGCCCGATGCCAATCTGAAGGCTTCCGGGCTCACAGCCGAATGCCGTGCGCATGGCATGGATGGTCCCCTCCACAACCCCGGCAAGAACGCCTCCCCAACCGGCATGTGCCAGCGCGATGACACCAAGCGACGGATCCAGAAAATAGACCGGCACACAGTCTGCATGCGTGGTCAGCAGCACCAGGCCCGGATCATTGGTGACGAGCGCATCCACCCCGTCCAGCCTTTGGCAGACCGTTTCCCTGATGCCGGCGTCCCCGCGGGTGACCACCGCAACCCTTGCCCCGTGCACCTGCCGCACGCGGACCATGTCGTTGAGGCTACAGCCCAGCGCGTCCGCGACGCGGCGGTGGTTCTCGACAACCCGCCCGGGATCGTCCCTGCGGCCAAAGCTTAGATTGAGCGATTGATAAGGCGCTTCACTGACGCCACCGGCACGACCGGTGAACCCGGCCTGCGCGCCGAGGCACTCCCAGGCAAACGGCATCACCTGCAGCGCCGGCCCCTGTGGGCCAATGGCCGCAGTTGCCTCTTTCCATGCCGGAGATTCGTCCCGGCAGCCGACTTTCGGCGGTATGGCTTTTGACATATCTTCCCCCAGTGACACCTGACATCCGTTTCCCGGATGTCCCCATCAGCATAGCACAGCCCGCCCTGCAGGAACAATCTCGGGGGGACGCGCAGGGGGAGACCCGCTCCCCATTCGAACCCCTGCCATGGGAACAACATCCCACGCGAAGCCCCGCCGTAGAAACAGCACCCCACAAGAAGCCCTGCCGCAGAAACAGCACCCCCTCGAGAAATCCTGTCCGCAAAAAACCTCCCGGGTAAAAAAAAGGCACCGGACGCCCCGGTCTTCCGGGTGCGTCGGTACCTGCAGGGTAAACAAAAGAAGAGAAGAGAAGAGAAGAGAAGAGAAGAGAATGGTTCCGGTCGTTGTCCGTTCCGGTGACCGCCAGCCCCGACCGGTATGCCGGCGTACCCGATAAAACCCGCCTTACCGTGTCATCCCATGGTCACAACGACCTGCGCGACCGTTCCGGCCGGCAGTACCGGCAGCACATTGCCCTCGATGGGCCTGCCGTCGAGGGTGACGGACGCGACGCCTTTCTGGACGCCATTGGGATTCTTCACCTCAATCTCGTAAGTGGCACCGCGGAACTTGCGGGTGATGCCAAAGCCCTTCCAATCCGAAGGGATGCAGGGATTCACGCGCAAACCGTCGAACTCGGGTTGGATGCCCAGGATGGAATTGGCCACGCAGTAGTAGGTCCAGGCCGCCGTGCCGGTCAGGAAGGAGTTCTTGGCTTCTCCCTGTACGGGCG
>JAEWSN010000073.1 GCA_023459915.1 Bacillota bacterium | reverse complement strand
TGATGCCCATGCCCACGCCGATGTCGGAGGCCTTGAGCGCGGGCGCGTCGTTGACGCCGTCGCCGGTCATGGCCACCACATTGCCTTTCTTCTGCCAGGCCTTGACGATGCGCACCTTGTGCTCCGGCGCCACGCGCGCGTAGACCGCGTACTGATCCACGGTTTGCTCGAAAACCTCCTGCGGAATCGCGGCCAGGTCCTTGCCCATGATGACCTTGCTGTCTTCCTGCAGAATGCCGATTTCCCGGGCGATGGCAGACGCCGTGTCCACATGGTCTCCCGTGATCATCACCGGTCGGATGCCGGCTTCCCGGCACACCCGCACCGCGTCGATGACTTCGGGCCGCGGCGGATCAATCATGCCCACAAGGCCGATGAAAATCAAACCCTGCTCGTCTTTTTCCGGATCCAGATGTTCCGGCTCGGCATCGAGTTCCTTGATGCCCAAAGCCAGCACGCGCAGCGCCTTTTCACCCATGGTCCGGTTTGCGTTGAGGACGTGTTGCCGGCGTTCCCCGTTCATGGGCAGGATTTCGTCGTTGATGAAGATGCGGTCACACCGGTCGAGCAGCACATCCGGCGCGCCTTTGGTCATGAACCGGAAGATTTTTCCGAACGGATGGACCGTGGTCATGAGCTTGCGTCCGGAATCAAAGGGAATCTCCGCCACCCGCGGATGCCTGCCTTCCTTGCTGTCCTTGTGGTACCCCTTGCCTTCGGCGAACTCCACCAGCGCCGTTTCCGTGGGATCGCCCACCCAGACCGTCACCCCGGCGTCCGCTGTGGAGGACCGGGAATCGTTGCACAGCATGAACCCGTCCATGAACAGCTCCTGGCCGGGGTCGTTGCCGTCGAAGGTGGCCACCGGCTCCAGCGTGCCGTTCATGTACACTTCCTTGACCGTCATGCGGTTCTGGGTCAGCGTGCCGGTTTTGTCCGAACAGATGATTTGTGTGCTGCCCAGGGTTTCCACCGCGGACAGCTTGCGGATGATGGCATTGCGGCGTGCCATTTTCTGCACGCCCATGGCCAGCACGATGGTCACAACGGCCGGCAATCCTTCGGGAATGGCGGCCACCGCGAGGCTGACGGCGGTCATGAACATTTCAATGAGCTCATGCCCGTTGAGCAGCCCAACGATGAACACCACCACGGCCACGGCCAGCACCCCGATGGTGAGCACCTTGCCAAGCTCCGCGAGCTTGATTTGAAGGGGTGTGGCGGTTTCCACCTCCTCGGACAGATGGGTCGCGATTTTGCCGACCTCGGTGTCCATGCCGATGGCTGTCACCACGCCCATGCCGCGGCCGTAGGTGACGCTGCAGCCCGAATAGGCCATATTGATGCGATCGCCCAGCACGGCATCCGGCTTGACGACCACCTCCGCGTCCTTTTCCACCGGCACGGATTCGCCCGTGAGCGGTGCCTCCTCGATTTTCAGGGAGGCGGTCTCCACCAGGCGGAGATCCGCCGGCACCACGTCGCCGGCCTCGAGCAGCACCAGATCACCCGGCACCAGCTCCTCGGTCTTCACGCGCAGCACCTGTCCGGCCCGCTGCACGCGGACGAAGGGGGCTGACATTTTCTTCAGCGCGTCCAGCGCCTTTTCGGCCCGCGCTTCCTGAATGACCCCGAGCAAGGCATTGACAATCACCACGCTGAGGATGATGGCGGCATCGGACGGGTGGCCCACAAACGCGGAAATGACAGCCGCCACGACCAGAATGATGATCATGACATTGGCGAATTGTTCAAGAAACCTGCGCAGGAGCGTTTTTTTCTTCCCCTCCCGCAGCACGTTCAGACCGGAGGCCTCCCGCCGTTTGGCCACCTCGGCTTCCGTCAGGCCGTTCCGGCCGGTCTGCTGCCGTGTCAGAACTTCCTCAAAAGGGATGGCGTGCCAGCGGGCGACTCCCTGTTCTGATGCTTTTGCGACGGATGCAGGCCCGGTGGTGGAAACGGATGATTGTTCCGGCATCTGGTCTGTTCCTCCTCTGAATGCTTTCGATGGCACATGTGCATCAAGATACGTTTACCACTTGTAAAAGGATCATTCACACGGAATCATTCACACGTCAGCATCCATACGATAACATTCACACGGAAATATTCACACGGAATCATTGTGCCGGGTCAGGCCGCCGGCTCGGACGCTTCGGCCGGAGCGACCGCCAGCCGCTTGCCCACCGTACAGGAGAGCAGGAACTCCACGCCCAGCAGCAGTGGCATCGCCACCAGAATGGCCACCAGCGAGTATTGCACGGACAGCCAGCTGCCAAGCACCGGCGAGGAGGCCCAACCCATGCTGGCGATGAGCGCCTGCACGCCGAACAGGGTGCCGCGCTGTTCCCGCACGATGCGGCTCGAGGTGGCGCCCATCAGCACCGGTTCGATGCCGGAAACAAAGAACATCATGAACCCATAATTGATCATCAGCATCCAGATGGAGGCGTTTGCCCCAATCCAGGCCAGCGGGATGGACAGCAGACAGCCGATGCCGGCATAGATTTTCAACAGCTTCACCCGGTCCATCCGGTCGGAAAGCTTGCCCAAAAGGATGCCGGAAGTGGCCATCATGATGCTGATGAACCCGTTGATGACCCCGGTGGTGGAGGCCGCGCCTTCCAGCCCGCCCAGCTTTTCCTGAACCAGGATAGGCATGTAGGGGTTGAAGATGGAGGCCACGAAACGCTGGACGAACAGGATGGCCATGGCGGCCATGAACCAGCCGGAGAAAACAAAGGAATCGCGAAATCGCGGGCGCAGGGCCTTTGGCACCTTGCCGGTCATGACATCGATCGCGCCCTTGTCGATTTTCGCCCTGGGCGCGTCCTTGACCAGGAAAATGACGATGAGCAGGTTGACCATCAGCAGGCTGGAACCCACCAGAAAGCTGTAACGGTACCCCACCCATTCCGCCAGCAGACCACCGATGGTGGGCCCCACGGAATTGCCGATGGCCGTGGAGGAAGCCATGAACCCAAGGGCGAACCCAAGGTTCTTCTCCGGCGCGCTGGAGGCGACCAGCGCCATGGCGGCGGTCACCGTGCCGGTGAACATGCCCTGGACAAGCCGCAGCGCCACCAGTTGCCACACCTGTGTGGCCATGCCCAGCCCGAACATGATGAGCCCGCCCGCGACAACGGCCCGCAGCAGCATGGCCTTTTTGCCGAACCGGTCCGCCAGGCGTCCCCACACCGGAGCCATGATGGCCATGCTGATGGCCGGCCCGGAGCTGAGCAGGCCCGCGAGCCATTTCACCGTCTCCGGATCCGTGGTACCGAGCTCCTGGATATAGTAGACCATGAACGGCATGCCCATGCTGAAGCTCATGATGGACAGGATTTGCGAAAACCAGATGCTGTACAGATTCAGTCGCCAACGTTCCATTTCATCCCCCAACCCGGACCGATACAAGAAAGAAGCAAAAGAGCGTGTCTTTTGGACACTCCCTTCATCTTACGCTTCTTTTCCAGTCGAGGCAAGCGCGCTCCGGGTGCGTATCACACCGCGGAACACGCTGTCGGAGCCGAGCGGCACAGTTTCGCGGCTGCCCATACGCGTTCGCCATTACGCGTCCGCTCTTACACGTCCGTCCTTACGAGTTCGCCCTTACGCGTCCGCCGCGCCGAAGAACTCATCGTAAATGGCCTGCACGGCATGATCCACGTCCTTTTCCGCAACGCCGAACATGATGCTGACCTCCGAGGAACCCTGGTTGATCATGATGATGTTGATGCCGCGGGTGGACAGGGCCTTCGTAACCCGTGCGGACACGCCGATGCGGTGCTTCATGCCCTCGCCGACCACCATCACCAGCGCGAGGTGGTACTCGAACCCGATGCTGTCCACACGCAGCTCCTTGGACGCGCGCTCCATGATGCGGCTCTTCTTCTCACTGTCGAGGTACTGGTTGCGCACGATGATGGAAATGTCGTCAATGCCGGAAGGCATGTGCTCGAAGGGGACGAACTCCTCCTCGAGAATCTGCAGCATCTTGCGGCCGAAACCAATCTCACGGTTCATCATGTACTTGTTGATGTTGATGGCGCAGAAGCCCTTGTCGCCGGCGATGCCGGACAGCGGAATGTCGAAGCCCTGGGAGCGTTCCGGCGCGATGAGCGTGCCCGGCGCGTCGGGATTGTTGGTGTTGCGGATGTTGACGGGGATGCCGCGCTGGAACACGGGTTCGAGCGTTTCCTCGTGCAGAACCGAGAACCCGGCGTAGGAAAGCTCCCGCATTTCCCGGTAGGTGAGCTCGGCGATGGGCGCCGGATTCCTGATGATGCGGGGATTGGCCACAAACACCGAATCCACGTCGGTGAAATTCTCGTACACCTCCACCTCGAGCGCGGCCGCCAGGATGGAGCCGGTGATGTCGGAGCCGCCACGGGAAAAGGTGACCACGTCGCCGGAAAGCGAATAGCCGAAAAAGCCGGGGAACACCGCGATGCCGTCCATCTCCCTGAGCTTCGTGAGGTTCTTGAAAGATTGCGGCAGCACGCGCGCGTTGCCGTACTCGTCGCTGAGGAACAGGCCGGCATCCTTGGGATTGACATAGTGCCCATGGTGCCCGGTCTTGCGCAGATAGTTTGCCACCAGGCGCGCGGCGTTGTCTTCCCCGGCGGCCTTCATGCGATCCATGAACTTCTCGTCCGAATCATATCCCATCATGACGCGGGTGCGCAGGTTGTTCTCGATGTCCCGAATGACATCGTCCTCGAGCGCCAGGTCGGCCGCGATTTCCGCAAATCTGGCCACAATGGCGGCCAATGCCGGCTCGTACGCCTTGTTGGTGAGATACAGGTTGGCGCAGTCGATGAGCATGTCCGTGACCTTTGTGTCGCTGTCGAACCGTTTGCCGGGCGCGGAGACCACCACCACGCGACGCTTCGGGTCGGACGTGACGATGTCGCAGACCTTGCGGATCTGCTCGGCATTTGCCATGGATGTGCCACCAAACTTGCATACCTTCATCTGAATAACCTCCGGGTGAATCACTGGGAAACATTATACAGGAAACCGGCCGCCAATGCCACAAAAAGCCTGCGTCCCCATACGGGAACGCAGGCCGTGTGCAGGCGTTTCAAGCGAAAATGCCATCTGTTGTGCAGGATCAATGCCGCCGAACCTGCATGGGGTCAGACCCCACGCAATGTCTGCATGGGGTCTGACCCCATGCAGTGCCCGCAGGCGGACGGAGGTTGTCTCATCCGACAAGCGCCGCGGTTTCGCGCGCGATGGCCAGCTCCTCGTTGGTGGGGATGACCAGTGTGCGCACCCGCGCGTGTTCGGCGCTGACATCACGCTCACCGCCGCGTTCGTTGTTCTTCGCCTCGTCCACCGCGACACCCATGAAATCGAGCCCGATGGTGGATTCGTACCGAACATAGGGGTTGTTCTCGCCGACACCGGCCGTGAAGACGATGGCGTCGAGCCCGTCCATGGCGGCGGCATAGGCGCCGATTTTCTTGCGAACCTGATAACAGAACATCGACAGGGCCAGGCGCGCGCGCTCATTGTGCTCGTCCATGGCCTTGTGCAGGTCACGGAAGTCGCTGGACACCCCGGACACCCCGAGCATGCCGGACTGCTTGTTCATGATGACATCCATTTTCTCGGCGTCCATATTCTCCTTTTTCATCAGGAAGGTGACCACAGCCGGATCGATGGTGCCGCAGCGGGTGCCCATGGCCAACCCGTCGAGCGGGGTGAAGCCCATGGTGGTGTCCACCACCTTGCCGCCATCGACCGCCGCAATGGACGAACCGTTGCCCAGGTGGCAGGTGACAATCTTGAGCTCCCCAATGGGCCTTCCCAGAAACGCCGCGGCGCGCTCGGACACATACTTGTGCGAAGTGCCGTGGAATCCGTACTTGCGCAGCTGGTACTTCTGATAATACTCGTAGGGCAGCGCGTACATGTACGCGAAATCCGGAATGGTCTGGTGGAACGCGGTGTCGAACACGGCCACCTGCGGCTTGCCGGGCATGATTTCCTGACAGGCGCGGATGCCGGTGATGTTCGGCGGGTTGTGGATGGGCGCCAGCTCCGCGGTGGCTTCGATGGCCTTCATGACCTCGTCGTCGATGACAACGGACTGGAAGAACTTCTCGCCACCGTGCACCACGCGATGGCCCACCGCGCTGATCTCGTCCATGCCGGCAATGACGCCGCAGTTCTCTCCCGTCAGCTCGTTGACCACTTCCACAATGGCGTCCGAATGGTTTTTCATGGGCACCGTGCGGATGGTTTCACGGCCATCGTGCGCGGTCTGCTTCACAATGGCGCCGTCGAGGCCGATGCGATCGCACAGCCCCTTGGCCAGAACAATGTCCCGACCCATGTCGATGAGCTGGTATTTCAGGGATGAACTGCCTGCATTGATGACAAGAATAACCATAACCGATTCCTCTCCTGGCGGTCACCTGCGCGCCGCGCCTTCCTGTCCGGTTGTGCACGGCGGTTGATCCTGCCGTGCCGGTCCTGATGGCCTCAGGCCTTGACGCCCTGTGCCTGGACGGCCGTGATCGCGACCACACCCACAATGTCCTCGGCCGAGCAGCCGCGCGACAAATCGTTGACGGGACGGGCGATGCCCTGCGTGATGGGGCCGTAGGCATCAGCCTTGGCCAGACGTTGGGTGAGCTTGTAGGAGATGTTGCCGGAGTTGAGATCCGGGAACACCAGCACATTGGCCATGCCCTTGAGCGGGCTGGCCGCCGCCTTGGAGGCGGCGATTTCTGGAATGATGGCGGCGTCGACCTGCAGCTCCCCGTCGATCAGAATCTGCGGCGCTTTTTCCTTCGCAATGCGGGTGGCCTCGACCACCTTGTCAACCAGCGGGTTGCTGGCGCTGCCATAGCTGGAATAGGAGAGCATGGCCACACGGGCTTCGGTCTCGAGCAGGTTTTCACAGGTTGCGGCGGACGAGATGGCGATCTCCGCGAGCTCCTCCGCATTCGGATTCTCCACCAGGCCGCTGTCGGCGTAGATGAAGGCGCCGTCCTTGCCATAGGCGCAATCCGGAACCTCCATCACAAAGAAGGCGGAGACCAGCTTGGTGCCGGGCGCGGTCTTGAGAATCTGCAGCGCCGGACGCAGGGTATTGCCGGTGGAGTTGATGGCCCCGGCCACCATGCCGTGGGCCTCTCCCTGTTTCACCATCATGACGCCCCAGTAGAGCGGGTTTTTCATGGTTTCACGCGCTTTTTCAAGGGTCATGCCCTTGTTCTTGCGAAGCTCATAGAAGGCATTTGCGTAGTCCTCAAACTTTTCGGACGTTTCAGGATTGACAAAAATGGCCTCGGAAAAGTTCAGGCCGGCGCCGAGCGTTTCCATGGCGGCCTTGTCCCCGACGAGCACAATCCGGGCAAAGCCCTGTTCCTGAATCAACGCAGCCGCTTTCAGGATACGGATGTCCGTCGTTTCCGGCAGCACAATGGTCTTCTTGTCCGCATTGGCGCGTTCAATCATTCTTTGTAGAAAATTGCTCATGAAATACCCCTCCTGTGTGGCCCAATAATTATATCACACTGTTTTTTGTATACAAGCATTCCGGGATTAAATGGTACTTGGTGATAGGATTTGCTTGCATTGCAGGCCGCTGGAACCATTGCTTTGTCCGTCCCCTTTGGGTATCATGGTGGCAAGCTTACGCGAAAGGCAGGTGAACTCCTGCCGCCGACACCCAGCCTGCGGCGGAGGAAAGACAGCATGAACAAGTTTCTTTATCGGTTCCGTTTCAGAATGACTGCCATCTCTCCGCCACTCGCCATCGCGTCGAGCTTCATCATGGTCATTCTTTTGGGAACCCTGCTGCTGCTGCTCCCCATTGCCCAGGAGGGCACACGGGACATCTCCTTTCTGGACGCGCTGTACACGGCCACCTCGGCCACCTGCGTCACAGGCCTTGTCATCGCGGACACGGCCGACACCTGGGCCCTGTTCGGTGAGCTGACCATTCTCACGCTGATTCAAATTGGTGGTCTGGGACTCATCACGCTCACCACTTTCTTTCTGGCCGCCATCGGCCGCAAATCCGGCCTCAAGGCCATGGTGCTCGTCAAGGAATCACTCAACACCTTCGAATGGCACGATTCCATCCAGCTCATCAAGAATGTGGTGAAGGTGGTCTTCGGCCTCGAATTGCTGGGCGCCATCCTGCTGTCCGCCGCCTTTATCCCGGAATTTGGCGCCATCGGCCTGTATTATGGCGTGTTCCATTCCATCTCCGCGTTCTGCAACGCGGGTTTTGATGTGTTCGGCGGTGGTCAAAGCTTCATGGGCATGGCGGACTCCCCGTTTGTCTTATCCGTCATCAATGGCCTGATCATGATCGGCGGGCTCGGCTTCATCGTGTGGGAAGACCTGTGGAATTACCGCAAAAATAGAAAACTGCGGATCCATACGAAAATCGTACTCATCATTTCCGGATTTCTCTGGATCTTCGGAATGATTTGTGTCTATCTGCTCGAACGCGGCAACATCAACACCCTGGGGCACATGCCCACACGCGATGCCCTCAACGGCGCGGCTTTTCTCTCCGTCAACGCCAGAACCGCCGGGTTTGCCGCGTTGAACCTCAACGCCACCCAGGACGTGACCAAGGTCTTCCTCTCCCTGCTGATGTTCATCGGGGCTGCATCCGGATCCACCGGCGGCGGCATCAAGGTCAACACACTCGGCGTCATCCTCATCGCCATCCTGAGCGTCATCCGTTCCCGCGAAAAAATCATTTTCGGCGGCAAGCGCATCAACATCAACACGGTGCTTCGTGCCTTCACGATTGTACTGCTGTCTGTCATCTGGCTCATCACCATCACCTTTTTCGTCACGCTGCTGCACCCGGAGTTCCGGCTGGTGAACGCCCTGTTCGAATCCACCTCCGCCTTCGGCACGGTGGGGCTCTCCATCGGGATGACCACCTCCGCCACCTATGGCACCATCACCAAGCTGCTTCACCTGATCACCATGTTCATTGGCCGCATCGGCCCGATGACCTTCGCCATCATGCTGTCCATGGGTTCCCGCAAGGATGTGGACAGGATTTATCCCGAAGGAAAAATCGTGGTGGGATGAGCGCCTTGCGTGCGCAATCCCAATCCGTAGCGGGCGAGCGACTTGATTGCGCAATCCCAATCCGTAGCGGGTGTGCGCCCTGCGTTCGGGACTCCGCATGCATGCCTGCCAACGGGATCCAAAAAGCGGGCAAAAAAAGGCGGATCCGGCAATCCGGATCCACCCAACAGGAAAAACGAAGTTCAACTGAAAGATATCCTCAGGCTTCCAGATCATCCGAAGAGGTTGAAGAATCTGGAGCCGGTGTCAGCGCCTTTCTTGCCACGACTCATCATGCGGTTCAGCCCACCGCCGTTTTCCAGATTCGTGAACCCGTAGGCCTTGAGAATCTTCACGCCGTACGAGCTGCGGCTGCCGCTGGCGCAGTACAGGATTATGGGGCGGTCTTTGGGACCCAGCTCATCCAGACGCATTTCCAACTCGTCCAATGGGATGTTGACAGCTCCGGGATACGCACCATACGAGTACTCATCCGTTGTGCGGACATCCACCACAAGCGGTTCGTTGACATCGGCCTTCGGGGCTTCCACCACCGGGGTCGCAGCCGCGGCTTTCTCCTCGTGCCCGTGATCCCCGATCTTCTTGGGTTCCGGCGCAGACAGGTTCAGGGTGAAGTTTTCCGGCGTGACGGCCCGGACATACCCGGCCAGGCTGGAGAAACCGCCGCTGACATTGAGCACATTGGTCCGCCCGGCGCCCATGATGGTGCGCAGCGCCTGATGGCCCTTCTTTCCGGTGGCGTCATACACCACAATCAGCTTGTTGGCCGGCAGCTCCGGCAACTTTTCCTGAAGGCTTTCCAGCGGGATGTTCACCGCGCCGTCCACATGCGCCTTCTGGTACGCGAACACATCACGCAGGTCAATCCACACCACGCTTTTGCCTTCGAGGTGCTTGTCGAGCTCGGACACCGTCAGCGCCGGTGAATAGCCGGTCATCCGGTTTTCCGCGGCATAGGCCGCCATGTTGATGGCGTCGTTGGCGCTGCCCAGCGGCGGCGAATACGCGAAGTCCATATCCGCAAGATCGGAAACCGTCAGCTTGGCGGCCGCTGCGGCAGCCAATACGTCCAGACGACGGTCCGCGCCGGCATAGCCTGCGGTCTGTCCACCCAGCACCACGCCGGTGTCCCGGTCATAGACAACCTGTACGGTCACTTCTTCGGCGCCGGGATAATAGCTCACATGATGTTCCTTGTGGATCACAACGGCATCGGCATTCAGCCCCGCAGCCCGGGCCGCCTTCAGCGACAATCCGGTGATGCCGGCGACCGCCTCGAACACGCGGACGATGGAGGTGCCTGTGGATCCCTTGTACGGGTGGTTGCCGCTCAACGCGTTCTCAGCGGCGATGCGGCCCTGACGGTTGGCGGGGCCGGCCAGCGGAATCCGTACCTTCTTGTTGTAGACGCGGTGCTCCAGCTCAATCATGTCACCGGCGGCGAAAATGTTGTCGTCGCTGGTCTTCAGCAGCTCGTCCACCAGCAGGCCGCCGGCATCGCCCATGGCAAGACCGGCCTCCTGCGCCAGCTTCAGGGTGGGCCGCACCCCGATGGACAGCAGCACCATGTCCGCGTCCACGACGGTGCCGTCATTGAGCTTCACATTGCGGCGGCCGATTTCGGAGACGGCCTTGCCGGTGTGCAAATCCACACCGTAGGAAATCATTTCCTCCTGGATGAACCCGGCAATTTCCGCTTCCATCAGGGCCATCACATGCGGCATCATTTCCACCACCGTGACCTTCATGCCCCGCTTGACCAGCGCTTCGGCCATTTCCAGACCAATGAAGCCGCCGCCGACCACCACGGCCGTCTTCGGACTGCGGTTGTCGATGTGGGCGGTGATTTTGTCCATGTCCTCAAGGGTCCACAGTTGGAATACGTGATCATGATCCGCGCCGGGAATGGGAGGCGCGATGGGACGACCACCCTGTGCAAGAATCAGCTTGGTGTAGGCATATTCCTTTTTTTCGCCGGTACGGGCGTCCACCGCGTGGACCACCCGGTTCGCGCGATCGATTTCAGTCGCGGTGGTATGGATGTCCACCTTGGTACGGTACTGTTCCCAGAAGCTTTCCGGGCTCTGCAGAATCAGCTTGGACCGGCTCTTGATGTCGCCGCCGATATAGTAGGGCAGTCCGCAGTTGGCAAAGGAAATGTCGGGTCCGGATTCCAGCATGGTGATTTCCGCGTCCGCGGACAGTCTTCTTGCCTTGGCCGCCGCCGTGGCTCCCGCCGCGACACCGCCGATGATCACGATTCTTTCCATAATGAATTCCTTTCAAGCACGTCGTTGTAATTTCATCTTAACAAGTTTGACAAAAAATAAATGTAATAATGACACAAACGGAACAGGCCGCCCATTGCCTTCCCATGAAGGACAACGGACAGCCTGCCTTGTCATGTCTGCCTTGTTTATGACCTGCCTTGTTTATGACCTGCCTGAAGGAAACACATCGGGTCAAGACGCCATTTCACGCGAAGAAAAGTTACTCCGCGGAAAACAGGAATTTCATCAGGTCGGACCCGGGATGGATGAAGATGGTGGTATCGTCATCGATGATTTTTTCATACGCCTGCAGCGTGCGGTAGAAGGTGTAAAACTCGATGTCGGTGTTGTAGGCTTCGGCGTAAATCTGCAGCGCCTCGCCGTCACCCTCGCCCTTGGTTTTCTCGGCCGTTTCATACGCCTGGGCTTCGATGATGGTGGCCTTGCGGTTGGCTTCCGCCAGAATGCGGCGCGCTTCGGACTGGCCGTCGGCACGGTACTGCGTGGCCACCGCCTGCCGTTCGGAGCGCATCTGCTCGTAGATGGAAGGCTTGGTTTCATCCGGATACTCGGTCCGCTTGATGCGGATGTCCATCACCGCGATGCCATAGGGAGACACCTGGCTGTGCACATAATCACGCACGCTCATGAGCATGTTTTCCACATATTCCTTGTCGGCCACCAGCTGCTTGGCCTCGATGCGGCCGATTTCCTCGCGCATCCGGGAGTAGATGTACTCGTCGATGCGCTGGTGCGCCGAACTCATGGTGCCGATGCTGTTCATGAACAGGGCCGGATTCTCGATGCGCCACTGGGCGTTGTTGTCGAGTAGGAGCTTCTTCTTGTCGAGGGTGAAGACCTCATCCGCCTGCGTGTCGTAGGTCAGCAGCATGTTGGTGTACCGGTGAACAGTCTGTATGAATGGCGTCTTGAAGAACAGCCCCTTGCCCTGCTGGATTTTCACATTGGCGTACCGCGGGTTGTTTTTCAGATCCTGAATGGTTTGCGCGTTCACATCGTCCACAATGATGCGCACGATGCGGTCGAATTCCGTGACCACCACCTGCTCGCGCTCACCGACCGTAAAGGTGAAGCTTGACAGCGCGAACAGGGCGACAATGACCAGGACCACCACGACGGCGGCCGCGACCAGCAGGTTCCGGATGCCCTTGGGCATGCCGCCCGTGGACTTTTTCTGCTGCGCAAACTGCTGTTTGAGCTCGAAGGGATTGAATTGATCGGACATGGATGATACTCCTTTCCAGCCGAACCCGTTGGGTTCGGAGGCCTCATGCGGCA
>JAEWSN010000072.1 GCA_023459915.1 Bacillota bacterium | reverse complement strand
ACCGGTAGAAAATGAGCGGTTCAGCTGTTAGTTGAGCAAAATGCCTTGAGCGAAGCGGGGGCATTTTAGTGAAACTTACAGATGACCCGATCATTTTCGTCCTACGGATGAACAGCGCAATTCACGCAGGTGTGAATTGAGCGATTCAGTCGTTGTTGAGCATAACGAAAGACCGTACCTTGTGAAAGGTGCGGCCTTTTGTTATGCTCAAGGTGGATGGCGACAGGAATCATTTGTTTTGGAATGAACAGGTGAACAAAGGTGGAACTGTGCAGACTACAGGCTCTATGTGCCAATGGTTTCGTCAGATGGACCAATCACGTTGTGACAAGACTTGTTCAGCGGGGGATACGCACCGAGGAGGTTCTCCGTGCGATCATGGAGGGGGAGATCATTGAGGAGTATCCTCGTGACTTTCCGTTTCCAAGTTGCCTGTTGCTCCATACAGCCAAAGACAATCAACCACTTCACGTGGTTTGTGGTGTCAGCGATACGGAATTGTGGCTCATCACCGCTTATATTCCGAATGAAACGGAATGGAACAGTGGATTCAGACAAAGGAAGGTGATTGAAACATGAATTGTTTTCTTTGCAAAGGCCGATATGTCGATGCGACAAGCACCTTTATGACAGAAATTGGTCACAGCATCATTGTCATCAGGGATGTGCCTTCCCAGGTATGTACCCAATGTGGGGAGGTTTCATACAGTACGGAAGTGGCCAGAAATATTGAAAGAATCGTTGACGCATTGAAACAGGGAATGACTGAATTTGCAGTGGTTCATTACTCCGAGAATGCCGCTTGAGCGGAGATGCCCATTTCAGCGGGACAAAAAACGCGCAGCCAATCCATTGTGATTTGGCTGCGCGTTTTCTTTCATTGAGCGCCGGCAAAGATCTCTGTTCCTGTTTTGATGCAGGAAGCATGCTCCTTTGAACCTTATTGTCCTGAACCTATTTCTCCTGAGCCTATTTCTCCTGAGCCTATTTCCCCTGTTCCTGGTTGTCAGGACAAGCCTCCTCATCCGCCAAATCCCCGGCCGCCTTGACCTTCACGCGGCTGGTATGCCCTGGGTAATAGGCCAGCGGCACGTCCTCCACGTCCACGATTTCCACGGTGTCACGGACGGCGCCGGCGGCCACCGCCAATTCCACCGCCTCCTGCCGTGCAAGGGCAAGTGCTTCCTCTCTCGGCGTTTTGTCGAAATCCATCAGCTTTTCATAGGTGCCGCTCACCTTGGAGATGGCAGAGCCGATGGCGTTGGCGGTGCTGAAATGCTCCGGCTTCAGGACAGAAGCCGCGCCGTCCAGCGTTTCCGGCAGGATGATGGACCCGCCGCCCACCAGCACCACATCCACGTCCTGGCTTGAGACCTTCATCGCGTCGATGGCATCCTCCACCAGGTACTGGATGGTCTGCATGGCTTTTTTTGCAAGTGTTTCCGGAATGGATGCCACCAGGGTGGCGTCCCCCAGATCGTACATGCCCAGCCGTACCGCGATATCGGTTGCCGTCAGGGTATCCCCGCCAAAGACCAGCGCCTTTTCCGTGATGCGGAAGCCCACGCTGTCCGGCCCGACCGTGACCGATCCGTCTTCGCGCGTTCTTACGATGGAGCCGCCACCAAGCCCGATGGTGTGGACGTCCGGCATCCGGAAATTGGTCCGGACCCCGCCGATGGTGGCGGCGATGCTGGATTCGCGCGGAAAGCCATTTTGGATAACCCCGAGATCCGTGGTGGTGCCGCCCACATCGATGACCAGCGCGTCCTGCTGCCGGGTGAGATGGCTGGCGCCCCGGATGGAGTTCGTCGGCCCGCACGCGATGGTGAGAATGGGATACAGCCGTGCCTGCGCCATGGTCATCAGGGTGCCGTCGTTTTGCGAGAGATAGATGTCGGCCTTCGTGATGCCCATTTCTGAAAGGGAGCGGGCGAACCCGTCGGTGAAACGCTCCGCCACACGATGGAGCGCCGCGTTGAGGATGGTGGCGTTTTCACGCTCCACCAGCCCCATGGAGCCGATTTCGCTGGAGATGGACACATGCGTGTCCGCGCCCATGATTTCCCGGCACAAATCGGCCAGCCGCAGCTCGTGATCGTTGCGGACCGTGGAAAAGACCGAAGAGATGGCAACGGCGCGCACACGGTCCTTTGCCTGTTCAAAGAAGGTGCGGGCGGCGGCTTCGTCAAGTTCCGCCAGCAGCTTGCCGTCGTACTCGAATCCGCCGCCGAGAATGGTTTGCATCACAACGGTGCCCTTGATGTCTTCCGCCCAGTCCACCATGGGTGGGATGCCCAGGGTTGCCGGTGCGCCGATGCGAATCAGCGCGACAGGTTCAAGCCCCTTGCGCTCCACAATGGCGTTGGTGCACTGGGTGGTGCCGAGCATGGCCTGCCGGATGTCGGTGGGCGCGATGCCGGAGGTGTCGAGAAGATGCCGGATGGCGCGCAGGATGCCGTCATAGATCTCGTCGGAGGTGGGACTCTTGATTTCAGCCACCACCGCGTGATGGCTGTCGATGAGCACCGCGTCCGTGTTGGTGCCGCCCACGTCAATGCCAAGTCTGTATTTCATTGGGACACCTCCTTTGCGCGTTCCTCCACGGGCACATAGTCCGTGTCACAGCCAAAATATCGTGGCCCCACCAGTTCGAGGCCTTTCTCTGTCCGCCACATCTCGAAGCATTTCAGCCCCACCACGAGCACGCGCTTGCCGTATTTGAGCGCGTCGGTGGTGACGGGAATGAAGGTTTCGGTATCCACCAGGCAGATGAGATCCGGTACCGTGGCGACAAGCGTGCCATCCACTGTGGCAGTCAGGTTCTCGTTCTGGAAGTCCACTTCGGCCTGCCGGCCGCGAAAATCGCCGATGCCCTCGAGCACCACTTTGCCGAAGTTGAACGCGCCCCGCGTTTCACGCCGCACGTCCGCAATTTTACCGCGGAACAGGCGGAATCCCTCGGTGGCGCGGAAAAAGGCAGCTTCGGGATTGCCGTCGGCATCTTCCTTGACGGTTCGGATGGCCCGCCCGAGATTTTCCGACCGGGTGATGATGTTTTTCACGGCATATTCCTTGAGCTGGCTGCCGGTCATCGCATACAGGCACACAGAGACGCTGCCGCCACAGCTCATGGTGACGGCCCGCGCAAGCTCCTCCGTCCATTTGTTCGTGATGGTGTCGAAGATGACGCTGTTGCCCTTTTCATCGGTCAGGGCCATGGGGGTGGCCCGCATGCCGCCGATGGTGAAGGTGACCATCTGCAATTCCGGGAAAGCCCGGCCCATGCCGTCCGCATCCACCAGTGGCAGCCCGAGCCGCGCCGCCGCCGCAATGGGCAGCATGCTGTTGACCCCGCCGGCCTCGATGGGCATGAAGGCGTAAATTTCCTTGCCGAAAAACTGGGAGACCATGCGGTGCAGCGTCTTGTATTCGTTTCCGCCGACGGCCTTCTCGCCCAGTACGGTGGGGGCGCCCATCATGGCGATGGGAACGATGAGGGCGTCGTCCGGCACTTCCTCCGGGTCGAGCAGGGTGACCGGTCCGCATTCCCGGACGGCACCAATAGCAACCAGTTTGCCGATGTAGGGATCGCCCCCGCCGCCCGCGCCAAGCAGTGCGGCGCCGAGCGCGATGTCTTCAATTTCCTTGATGTCGATAGTACGCAAGGGAGTATGCTCCTTTCAACTTACAGTCGCAAGCTTGTCTCGTTTTATGGGGCATGTTTGTCGCCTGGATTTCGTGTTTCCTGAAGCGTGGGTTCAGGCGGCGATGGCCGCTTCGGCCACTTCCTTGCGCCGGCCGATGATTGCGTAGAGAACCAGTGAGACGACAATGCCGTTGATGGGACCGACGAAGAACGATATGTTCAGCCATGGGGCCGCGGCAACCAGGCCGGGGAAGTAGTTTGCGAAGGTGCCGCCGGTGACGATGGTCAGGATGGCCCCAATCATCATGATGACGAATCCGGCGGGGATGACCCCGAGGAAAGAACTCTTGATGACATCCTTGCGGCTTTTCGCAAACCGGCAGTAGTCGCCCGCGATGACGCCGCCAAGGGCGAAGGTGGCGATGGTGTAGTTGATGCCGAAAACCAGGCCCATGTTGACCGCGGGATGATACACGGCGATCAGGGATAGGCCGTCATTGCGGACAACGGCCAGTATGAGCCCGTACAGACAGACGATGATGAGCAGGGGGACGGCGATGGTGTTGAGCAGCTTCAGGCCCTTGAAGCCGAAGCTGGCTGTGATGAGCATGATGACGCCCCAGAACAGGATGGACAGCCAGACAGGAATCTGCACATTGAAGATGGTGGCGAACATGGCGCTGAAGGACATGCCGCAGACCGCGGACTGCACGCCGAACCAGCTGACGCAGGCGATGGCCAGCAGGGAGCTGATGACATATTTGCCGCCCTTCTGTCCCAGGGACGCGCCGGCCAGGATGGCGGTGGGCAGCCCCAGATCACAGCCCTGCATGCCGATGAGGGGCATGTAGATGGCGACCAGCGCGTAGCCGATGACGACGGCGACGGCTGCCTGTCCCAGCGTGAGGAAGGAGCCCTGCAAGCCCCCTACCATCAGGCAGGTGACACAGATCATGGCACCGGCCCAAACCATGGTGATGGAAAACCAACCCTGTCTTTGCTCGGGTTTGATTTCAAAGGCATTGCGTTTTTCTTCCACGGACGTTTCTCCTTTCGAATCGCGGTGTGCCAATCCCGGACCGGCACATCGGGTTGTCGAAATTGTATAGAATACCAATCCGGATCGTCTTTGGCGCGATCGAAAAAAGCGGACGTGTCAATTTGTCCAATTGAACAAAAACAGTTCAGGCGTCCGATGCCAGCAGCCTGCGAACGGCGACGGCCTCATACAGCGGTACGGAGGCGGGCATTTGGCCGACAGGGAATCCAAAACAGTCAGACATGCTGCGCAGGCGGTATTTGACCGTGTTTTTGTGCAGGAACAACCGTTCGGCAGTGCCAGGAATGCTGCCGTTCTCGTCGAGCAGAAACACGGACAGGGTATGAATCAGCGCTTCATTGTCCCGCTTGTGCCGCAGTGTGAGCAAAGGGGAGAGCGCCTCCGTAACCGCGGCCTCTCCGGCGGCCACGCGCTGGCGGCACTGGCCGGAGAAGAGGAGGTCGTTGCCCTGATAGTGACGCCTGTCAGGCAGGATGCGCATCGCGTCCTGCAGAAACCGGCGGCTGGCGAGAAACGCGTCACGAACGGAAGCCGTGCTGGTCAGCCCTTGAAAAACAGACCGGAGTGCAGATTCGGGCAGTTGCTCCGACAGTGTTTCCGCGAGCAGATGGGCGTCGCCGGCATTGGTGGGGCCATCCATGAACAGCACCAGGCAATCATCATAAACATCGGCGAAGGCGGTGCGGCAGAACCGGCCGGCGAAACGGGACGCTGTTTCCGCCTGCGCGGTGGTGAAGGTCGCGCCCGCATAGATCCACATGACATGGACCGAGGCGATGTCGATGCGGAACAGATCGGCCAGCCTGCGCATCTTCAACGGTTCATCCTGCATGATGGCCTTGACCAGCTCGGCGATGGCGGTTCGTTCATGCTGCTGGCTCCACAGGCTGACCGCAAGCTGCACGCTTTCCGCAGCCTGCTGGAGCTCTCCACGCCCAAGCGGTTCTCCATCCCGGATGATGAACAGCGCCAACCCCTCCACGCCGCCGGATTGAATTTTTTCACGATACAGCAACCCGTTCGGGAGCGCGGGGAAGTGGACGGGGCTGTCCGCCGGCGCGGGCAACACCATGTCTA
>JAEWSN010000071.1 GCA_023459915.1 Bacillota bacterium | reverse complement strand
GAGCATCCTCCTCATCAGTTGTCTGCCGTCCACTCCACACCGCGGCCCGAACCAAGGAACACACCGCCAAAGCTGCCTGCGGCCGTCGGATCATCCTTCAGAACCGTCACATTGACACGGATAGGCGCGTTGCTGCCATCGGGGGCTGCGTAGAGCAAATAGTCAACGGCCGCCGCCAAGTCCGTATTGCCTTTTTCCGGGAAGAAGAATACACCGTTGACAAATTCGAAGGGGCCGAAAGGCTCCGGACTGTTGCACGGTTCCGTGATGATTTCGGTGGTTGTGGTACCGTTTTGCCAGGTATAGGTCACATAGAGGCCATACGGCGCCACTTCTCCCCAATCAGGGATGTAATAACTGGCATAAAGCTGATAGCTGCCACCTTCCTCATAACTGAACCCTGTTCCACCTTGTGTGCCATGGCCGACCGTGCCCTGTGTTTCTTCGGGACCATCCGCTTCGTACAATTCAATGTCCACACCCACGCGATGCACATGGAGGGTTCGGGCGATGGATCCATTGATGGTGACATTCAAGGAAACGCGATCATAGAAGTCAGAGAGGAACTGCACCGAATAAGTCCCATCCTCATTGTCGGTCACGGTGTACCCCTGGAAATCACCTGTTTCCACCTCGAGAGAAGTGGCTGCGCCAATATCATTGCCCGGCAGGGACAGTTCAAACGTGTCGTTGCCAAAGAACACTTCCGACGTTTCATCCCCTGTCGTGAGGTTCGCATAGCGGCCAAACTCCCAGGTCAACGCGCGCTGACTCTCGTTCCCGCTCCTGGCGTCCACATTGACACAATACGCGTCTTCCTGTATCACGTAGAATCCGTAGAGGTTGACCCCTGTCATGAAACTGGTGATATGGAACTGTGCCACGTAGAACGGCAACGGTGTCTTTCCGTTCACCATACTATCCGCCAACGCGCTGTTCATGGGAAACGCCATGACATTGCCGTAAGCAAAGATGTCCAGGTAGCCGTCATCTACAATGGGCACCTCAATTTCATTGGCATCATACTCATCCTGATTGGCAACCCGCACGGTATCCACCGGGGCGCCGTTGTGTGTACCGTACACCCGGAACGCCACCACATCGTCCGAAGGCAGGATGTACCCCGTGTGCTCCGGCATGGTGATGCCCGCCAGTGTGAGCGTGTATCGGAAGGTGCCATATTCCTGCGTGGCCATGCCGGAGATATCGATGGAACCCGCTGCAATGGCGACATTTCCAGGAGGAACCGGGAACCCGTATTGCCCCCATTGATTCGCGAGGGAGGCTTGGATCTCCCCAGTACTGCCAGTCTGTGCTGCGAGGACAGCATAGGTCTGGTACAGCAGTTCCGTCAGGCGCGACTCCGTGATGGGCGCATAGATGATTTGTACAGACTGCGTGTCATTTATGTAATCAAACGGCAGCTGAAACGTGCCATCCCCATTGTAGGAAAGAAGGAAGGACTGATTTTCAGCAAACGTCTCAACGGTAACGCGAACCTCGGCCACCATATATCCCGCGTCCGGCTTAATCATGAATTCCAACGGATCCATGTGGATCACTTCGATGGTTTCCTGCGCGTTGATCGGCGTGATGGTTGGATCCCCCTCACCTTCTTCAGGCTGAATGACACGTGATATTTGCCCATGGTCCGAAGGGATCACCGTCACAAAACGGGCGGTGCCATCCGATTCCGGCGGTTGTGGGCCGCCGCCGGGATCCTGATTGTTTGTCGGCTCCAGCACCCATTTCCCACTGTTATACCTGAACGTGCCTGTTGGCGAGACAAGGGCTGGATCTGTCAGATTCCCATAGAAGGAAATGCCGAAGACTTCCGTATCCGTTCCTTGTAGAACAATAAGCCCGGTTCCTTCTCCGGTAATGCTGCCACCCGTTGTGACCGTGAGCGAAACATTTTCAAGATTCAGCACGCCACCTGAGGAGATGGTGATGGCACCGTCAGATGTGACATTGATGCGCCTCACCACGTCACCCGCTCCAATCTGCACAGGCTCATTTATGGACACATCCCCATCAATCACATAGTTATAGTTGTACTCGCCTGATGTTTTGTAAGCTGTCAGGGGGCCCGGATTGTCCTCAGCCCGAACCGGTACCTGCAGCATGCTGATGAACAGCATGAATACCAGAACAATTGCCAATCGTTTTCTCATCATCGTGACCCTCCTGCCAGGATGCGGTTGCGGAATCGTCTCTCGCATTTTCATCATCGGTTTCCCCACCGGTTTCCATAAAGAGAAAAGGGTGTCTCCTGCGTACCTTGCATTGCACCATTGGTCATGTATTGACAATTCATTGACATAAATGATTTTATTTTACATCCATTGCGTATTTACCACAGGATCAGCGAGATAACACAACCATGTCCAGTATCAGGCAACCAGCGGCACAATCAGCCAGGCCAGATAGCAGGCATACACCCCAACAAGCAGCAACCTCTCAAACCGGTTGATCCGCCCCTGTCTGCCCCCAAAACCAAACCCAAACAGGAACAGGGAAATGGTCAGGAATCCCATGACGAGCATGTCTCTGCCCAAAAACCCCGCCTCCGCCCCGATGGGCCGGATGGTACCGGACAACCCAATCACAGCCAAAGTGTTGAACAGGTTCGACCCAATCACATTGCCAAGCGCAATGTCATGTTCTCCCTTGCGCGCCGCGGCAACGGATGAGGCAAACTCTGGCAGGGAGGTGCCCATCGCAACCACGGTCAAACCTATGATCATTTCGCTGAGCCCCATTTGTCGCGCAACCTCGGTCGCACTCCAGACAAGCAGGCGGGAGCTCGCGACAAGCACCAGCAATCCGGCCACCAGCCAGAAGATACCCTGCCATAGGCGCCTCTTCTCCAGAAGAATGATACTGTATTTACCCTGCAAGGGCATGACGAACCGACATGCACCCTGCATGACAGGCGTCGGCGTCGCGGAAAAGCGGGAATCTGATCGCAACAGGCGCACGCTTGCCACGGCGGCTGATGTGACTGATGTTTGAGGGGCTTGTTGTTGATTGTTTTATATTGCTATTTTATGAAGATTTTGATCGTGCGAAGGGATATAATGGTTTCGCTGACATCACAAGCCATCACGCACCAGTACCCATGCCTGACCAAGCAAGAACAGGAGGATCTCATGAAGAACATGAAAAAGTATCTTTCAGAATTCATCGGAACGCTCGTCCTCGTCCTTTTTGCCTGCGGTGTGGCCGCGGTGACCGGCTGCAGCGGCACTGCCGACGCGGCCTACATCCTGACGGCACTCGCCTTTGGCGGCGTCATCGTCGCGATGGCCTATTCAATTGGACAAATTTCCGGATGCCACATCAACCCGGCTGTCTCCATCGCGGTGTGGATGAACAAGGGCATGAAAACGAAAGATTTCGTCGGATACCTCATCGCGCAATTCCTCGGCGCCATCGCCGGCGCGGCAATCCTGCTTTTCCTCATTGGGTCCGACAAGGGACTCGGGGCGAATGGCCTGTTCGAAAACAACATTCTGAAATCCCTGGTTGTGGAGGTCATTCTGACCTTTGTGTTTGTTCTCGCCGTGCTCGGCGCAACCAGCAAACCGGAAAACAGCAAGGTCGCAGGGCTTGTCATCGGCGGTTCGCTGACCCTCGTGCATCTGCTGGGCATCTATTTTACGGGAACCAGCGTCAATCCAGCCCGTTCCTTTGGCCCCGCCCTGATGCTGGGTGGTGACGCCCTCGCGAATGTATGGGTTTTCATTGTGGCCCCGCTGGTTGGTGGCGCATTGGCCGCAGTGGTCTGGAAATCCTTGCGAAAAGCCGCTGAATGACTGCGCGCATTAATCCTTCAGCAATGACAGCGTCCGCTCCAATTGCTCGAAGTTGATGAAACGACTCTCCCGCGCGACTTCACGCCCCTGAAACAATATCAATACGGTCGGAATGGTGAACACCAGCCGTTGCGCGGAAAACGCCGTGGTTTCATCGATGGCGGCCAGCAACATCGGAACACGGTACTGCTCAGACAAGGCAATGACACGGGGTTTCACCGCCTGGCACACATTGCAGCCTGCCGCGGTGAAATAGAGAATCACCGCTTCATGCGCGCGCATCACCGCTTCCGCCTGTTCCAGGCTTGTTACGGGAATCAACAGGTCCCCGGCCGGCAAGTCATCACGACGCGTGTCTTCTCCCATACAGTCCCTCCACAAATAGTCTTCTGTTATCCCCGACATCCTCTGGTGCACGCTTGCGCATTGTCTCGCATGGAACTGCTCAAACAGCAGATTCCGTCTTCACCTGAGGCGCACCGGGGACAACCGGCAACAGGGAAAACCGGTTGCGATACAATTGAATCGCCGCCGCCCCAATGAGCACGGCCATACCTGCAAGCGCGGTTGTTTGCAGCAACCCGAATTCTCCGCCAAAACCTTCCGGTGCCTTCAGAAATTGAAAGATCCCAAAATAGGCCCATGCAACGGGCAGTGGGAAGGCCGCGTTCCTGTTCGACAGTTGCACAAGAACAACCAGGAACACAGCAACCACCAAAATAATGATACCCCAGATCTCAGGGGCAATCCCGAATCCATCCCAATTCAGTTTCACAAGCGCGGCCGCAATATTGACCACGGACGCGATGAACAACCAGCCGGAGTACAGCCCGAACGCCAATGGCAGCAACCAGTGCTTCCGGTCTTGTATCGCAAGAAGCTTTTGGCAGAGCACGGACAAGGTGATGACAAACCCGAGTATGAAAAGCACCGAGATCTCCACCAGCACGAAGGAGAAAGTGACAATCCATGCGATGTTGAACAGACACGAAATCCAGAATAGTACCGATGTCCGTTCCACAGCCTTCTGGAAATAGGGATCACTTTTTTTGACGATCATCACAATGACAGACAGGATCAGCAAGGTGTAAATGACACTCCAGATACTGAAGGTGGAGGGGCTTGGCGTCAGCAGCGTCAGATACATGTCCGAAATCTGTTTTTGCGAGAGTCCGTTGATGAGGCCGATGGCGCCCAATGTGTTCACCACCAGGGTGACGGCCAGAAACAGCGCATTGATCCAGGCTTTCTTCGATACTTCCATTTCATCCTCCCTTTATGTCCGCCACATGTGAAGCATGCAGCAGTTTTGCTGTCGAAATGACTGGACGGAGAGGGCGTTTTGAGATGGACCGTTCTGGCAGGTGCCGGCAGCGAGTGCCCATTGGTTCAAGGATACCGACCATCGTTGGCCCGAGGAGGGGGGTGAAGCCTTCTTTCGCCAGGTAGATCGGCAGCGCCGCGCCGGCATTCACCGTTGAATGAATCATGGCCGCCGGAATTGCGCTGTTGAGCCTGATGGTGGCGTATCCCTCGATGATGCCCAGCACAACACAGAAAAAGACCATTCCCAGAATACCAAGCCACGGATATCCCCAGTATTCGGTTCCGTAGTTGTGCCCCATCACGATGATCGGCACATGCCACAAACCCCAGACAATACCGGAGAGCACCAGCGCCTTTCTGTCCGACATCAGCGTGCGCAGTTTGGGCAGCAGGTATCCCCGCCAGCCGAGTTCCTCCCCCATGGTTGGGATGATGTTGACGACGGGCCCGATGATCATGACCTGCAGAACCGAGACAAGGAGCATCATCTCTGTGGTCAGTCCGGGTGCTGCGGCGTTTGCCAGGACGTTCTTCATGGCCGTCAACTCAGGATCGAACTGTCCGGGAAAGAGCAGGAAGTAGACAACCAGGCTCAGGATCAGCAACACCGTCGGCACGAACCAGATCAGCACATAATGGCGGATGTGCCCTTTGAAATTCGGGCGCAGAAGCATGTTCCGATAGCCCTCTTTCGTGATGACCCGTGTGAGCAGGCTGGCGATTGCCGGCGCGAACATGCCGAACTGCAAGACGCCTTTTGCATCCCGGGTCCTGCCCTTCATCTGGTAGGCGGCGGCCAGCAGCGTTTCCAGTGGCATCAGGGCGGTGACACTGTCGTCCAGCAGGTCAATGGCTGAATCGGGATCTCCGGAAGAGAGCGCGCAGATGGCCTCCATAAAGGTCGCCTGTCTGCCCAGCGTCACATCGCCACTCTCCTCCCTCACCCGGATGAACAGCGCCTTTGCCTCCGCAATGAGCGCGGCCGATTTTTCTGCGTCCGGCACCAGTTCGAGATGGTTCACCAGCAGGATCCCCATCCGCAACAGCAGCGGGAAGCATGCATAATACTTCCTGACCACTTCCCGGCATTCGGCAAGCACCGTGTCAAAGGGTTTTCCGTGAAGTCGGCGGCGAGGCGCCGATACAGTTTCCGGATGTCTCCGCTTGTCATCTGCGGCTGGTAGTCGATCAACGCATCCACGCTGATGTTGAAATAGGCTGCGAGCATCGGCAGGAACGTGACATCCGGATAGCTCTGGCCTGTTTCCCATTTGGAGACAGACGCCTTGGACACGCCCATATAGCTGGCCAGTTCATCCTGCGTGATGCCTTTTGCTTTTCGCTTGCCCACAAGCACTTTGGCGATATTGATTTCCTTCATGGCGCTCACCTCTGCATTCATCATATGCGCCATGAGGGAGCCCGGCAATGGATTCCTTGTTGATTTCGGTTGATTAAATCAACCAATGCGATACAGAAGCGCGTGTTTCGGATACTGGTGGTGCCCGGTGCGCACGTAGCAGTTGGGCCTTACGGCGTTTCCTTCGGAACCGCCTGCCGGCGCTCGGCGCGCTTGCGCGCCGGGCCGCATTTGCGTTGACAGGTTTTCCTATGGCGCAGTACAATGTACTATATGAGAGGTGATCGTATGGCTTTTTCAATAAGATTGACTGAGGCAGAGCGGGCTCTGGCTGAAAGCTACGCCAGAATCCATTCCTATTCTTTGGCAGAGGCTTTCAAGAAGGCTTTGTTCGAAAAAATCGAAGAGGAGTATGACATCGCCGTATATGATACAGCGTACAAAGAATATGAAGAAAGCGGAAAGCAAAGCCGTCCAATTGAAGAACTCTGGAAGGACCTTGATGTATGAATTATTCGGTCGAAGTCACTCCACGATTCGAGAGGGAGTTCCGAAAGCTTGACGGCTATACAAGGAGAATGATCAAAGCCTGGATTGATAAAAACATCACCAACTGTACGGATCCGAGAGCTCATGGAAAAATGCTGACCGCCAACCGAAATGGACAATGGCGGTATAGAATCGGCGACTATCGGCTGATCTGCGCCATCGAAGACGATCGCCTTGTCTTTCTGGCATTAAGCGTGGGACATCGAAGTGATGTATACAAATAAGGAACAGCTGCCGGTGCTCGGCGCGCATGCGCGTTCTGGCCTCTCGGCGTTTCCTCCGGAACCGCCTGCCGGCCTTCGTCATCAGCGCGCTGATGACGGGGGGCATGCCTCCACCAAACAACAAAGACCGCCTTTCGGCCTACCTTTTCAATGGCGGCCGCCTCTCGGCGTTTCCTTCGGAACCGCCTGCCGGCGCTCGGCGCGCACGCGCGCCTTGGGCAAGCCTCCACCAAACAACAAAGACCGCCTTTCGGCGGTCTTTGTTGTTTGGTGGAGGTGGCGGGAATTGAACCCGCGTCCGAAACCGTATTCACATGGGCAATCTCCGGGTGCAGCCCTTGGTTCAACATTCCCCCCGCGCCACGCCCAAGGGCAAGAGTGGCGCATCAGTAGCTTCATTTGTCATGTATGAGGCAAAGCTTACTCATATCACGTTCACCACTGTCGACGCCCCATCCAGGACCGTGGTCCTTCCCGGCGGGACGGCGGCCTAGTTAGGCCGCAAAAGCGAGATCGCTATTATTGGTAGCAATTATTGTTTTTCCCGTTTTTTAACGTGGCCTACGAGAATCCACGACCCGCTTCCCAGGTTTCAACCATCCCGTCGAAACCAAGACACCCCCCTGTGTCTTGACCGCACATGAAGTGCGGCAACCTGCAACCTCGCTTGTTGCTCTTGTATCCATGATACCACGAATGACACCATTTTTCCATATCCCACGCCCGGCCTTTCGGCCTTGCGATAGAACCTCTTCACCGGACGCTCATCGGTTGAAATCCTTGATGCGCCGATCGATTTCCCGACTTGCTTCCCGTTCGGCCAGCGAATCCCGCTTGTCGTGCAGCATCTTGCCGCGCGCCACCGCGAGCTCCACCTTCACCAGCCCGTTTTTGAAATACAGGGACAGCGGAATGAGCGTGAGCCCCTTCTTCTGCACCAAGCCCTGAAGTTTGATGATTTGGCTCTTGTGCAGCAGCAGCTTGCGGGGCCGCAGGGGATCGTGGTTGAACCGGTTGCCCATCTCATAGGGACTGATGTGCAACCCGGTGACAATCACCTCGCCGTTGCGAACCTGGGCATAGCTGTCCTGCAGGTTGGCCCGACCCATGCGCAGGGACTTCACTTCCGTTCCCTGCAGGGAGATGCCCGCCTCAACCGTCTCCTCGATGAAGTAGTCGTGTCGCGCTTTTCTGTTTTGGACGATGACCTTGACCGGTCCACGATCCTTTGCCATCACAACCTCCCTTCATCACAGAGTCCAAGTATACCATCCGAAAAATCCGGCCGCAACACACGGGACGTGCCCTTTCATTTCATACGGAAACACGCGTCTGCTGTCTTCTTCGGCATAAAAAAATCATTTCGCCGGCACATCACGTACCTGCAAAGCATCCTTCCGATCCGCGCCGGCATGGCGCACCAGCAGGTCCCGCAGGGTGTCCATGCCCAGAAACCCCTCCAGGCGAAGCCGCTCCCGCCCGAACCACAATACCAGCCGAAGCACCTGGCGTTCGCCATCGCGCCGCACCGTCACCCGGTTCAGTTTCGACAGGTCAAACACCTGTTCAACCGTTCCGGCGACCAGAATGAGCTGTTCCGCCGTCAGCCGCAGGATGGTGCGCCCGCGCTGCCGCCATTTGGCCGCAATCACCAGGAACTGCGCCGCGAGCAGCAAGGGGATGACCATGACAACATGTCCCGGACTCACACCCAGAACAACGCCTGCCGGGCCGGACAGCCAGGTCATGGCCAGGGAAACCGAAAGCACCGGCAACAACCCGGCTGCCAGAAAAAACCGCCTGTTTCTGAACGACAGATATTTTTCATCCTGCGTAAACAGGTGGACCTTGTCCATCATGCGACTCCAAATCGATGCAGAAAACCCCGAAAGCATATGCCTTCGGGGTTTTGGTGCGCCATCAGGGACTCGAACCCAAGACCCGCTGATTAAGAGTCAGCTGCTCTACCAACTGAGCTAATGGCGCATATCCCATTTTTCCGGAGGCTTTCCGAGTCTCGTTCCGCCGCCGACAGTATTGAATTATACAGGCTTCCCGGGGTTGTGTCAACACTCATTTTCGGGTTTCAACCCCCACCACGCAATGGGCTCAGACCCCGTCGCGTGATGGGGTCTGACCCCATCATGCGGGTTGACTCCGCCGCAACCGCTTGACCTGCTTTCGCAATTGCTTTCGGGTGGACGCATGCCACAGGCAGCCCAGCAACGCCGCCAGCCGATTTGCCTCCCGCTGCCGTCCGGGCTGTTGCGCTTCGTCCCCCGTCTCATCGATCCACCGGGCCACCAATGGAACCCAGGCCGGCGCCAAATCATCGAGCGCAGGGAGCACCCCTTCCCCCACGGAAACCATCGGGGGAATCCAGATCCCTGCCAGCGGCTGAAGCGCCAACCCGACGCGCGAAGCCGGCAGGAACTGTTCCTCCAGACATACCGGCACCTGCCCGCCGTTCAGCGGCAGCAACTCCTCAAGCCCGGCAATCTGAAAAAGACACTTCGATTCCCCCGCAAGCACAAGGCAGGAGATCTCCGTCATCGGCACGCCCGCCCTCCGACACAAGGTATCCAGCAGGTTCGCCAGCCCCTGCGCGGACGCTTTCCCTGTCAGCGGAAGCCGACAGACCGCGTGCGTTCCTTCATCCTCCAGGGCCACCAGCACGCCTGACAGCGTTTTGCCCGAGGCCAGCACCGCCGCCACGCAGCGGGTGCCTGAAACGTCCGCGGCCTGCAGCCCCACCAATCGGGTGCCGGCCCGGACAATCGTCACCTGTTCCGACGCATCCGCAAACACCTCGGGCAGCCGGGGAAGCACCTGCGGCATCGCGCGCTTCAATGCCTTCCTGTCGGCTTCGGAAGCAGTGGCAAGCAGTCGGGACCACAGGGACTCTCCCGGCTGAAAAGGCTTGTTTCCCACTGATACGCAAGTTCGGACAAAGGGCGGATTGGCTGGTGTGCGCTTCGTTTCATCCAACGCCTTGCTGCCACGCGCCCCTTTGGTATCCTTTGTCTGCCAATTGGCTTTCACATCCACCGCGAGGGGACGATCCACGCTGACCAGGCAGGCCAGTTTGTCCTTCGCTTTCTTCGCGTCATTCGCATCATTCGCATCCCGTCCTGTCCCGGTTTCAGACGCCCCATCCCAGTCCGTCACCCGCACCTTGCATTTCCCGCATTTCCCCCTGCCCCGGCATGGATGGGAAATATCGAGCCCGTTCTGGAGCAGGACTTTCATCAAATTCTCGTTTTTCTTCACCTGCAGACGCCGCGTTTGGCCATCTGCCTTCACAAGCAATTCCATATACGCTCCTTGCTGCCGGCAGCCGCCTTGCATGCGGATTCCTCCGCGCCGGCCACGGCGTCATGATCGCCATGATGGAGCATTTATTCCCAAAAACAACCTGTGCAACACAGATTTGCGCGGTTTGACACGCCATCCGCCATCTTGTATGATCAAAAGACAGCCTCTTGATTGGGCCGAGGGCTGCTCCGCGGGGCACCCGCTCCAGGCAATCACGGAAAGGTGCCACCATGGTACGCAGCAAATACGAACAATTTCTCCAGCACAGGCAAAGCCTGCTGATTCAATACCGCATGGGCGACCTCACCAAGCACGAGTTCATCATGGACAGCTTTCACTATCTGGAGCAGCTCGGCATCCAGCCATTCGAACGCATCGACAATGTCCGCAAGGCCATTTACAATTACCACTACTTCAATGTGCGCGCCAAATACTGGCAGCGGGTGGCCATGTCCACCCGGATTCCCGAGGAGGAACGGCAGGCCTGTCATCAGGCGGCCAATGAGGAGTATCGGCAAAAGGATCAGGCCACCCTGCGCCTGTTGCGGCTCATCGACTACCGGGGCGTGGAAGCCTATCCGGTGATTGTCCGTTCCAAAAAGCTCAAGGGATCCCTCATTGAGATTGTGCTTCACGATCCGGATGTCCTGCTCGACATCAGCGCCATCCAGCCCATGGATTCCGCGGTGGACGGCTCCGATCTGGTGCTGCATACCCGCAGCGCCCTCATTGCCAACCTGCTGCGCGAAAACGGGGTTTTCCATGAGCAGAAGCGGCATTCCCTGACCGGACACTATATCAATTCCATGGAATGATTCTCGTGCAACAACTCGCATATGCCATTTGGGCATCAAATCATGATTCCGTCGCGGCGCAACCGGCGAACCTTACGGGGAATCCTGCACATCCGCCTGCGGTCCTGCCTTCAGCACCTCCACCAATGCTTGCGCGTCGCAGGGCACCGGCAGCAGGTACACCCCTTGGGCCAGCGGATCCTGAAGCGATTCCTGTCGCGCCAGAATCTCGAAGGCCAGCGGCGCGTCCAGCACACCGGACGCCGACAGGCGCTGCGCAAGTGCGGACACCCCTTCCGTTCCAGAGAGCTCAAGGGTTTTCATGCCATCTGCAGCCATCGGCCATTCCTCATCCGCGGGATGTCGCATGCCCAAAGCCTCGGCCCGTTCCATGATTTCCTCATCCGACAGACTCGCGGGAGCGATCGAAAAAAAAACAACCCCTGTCAAGGCGGTTATCAGCAAGCCCAGTCCAAAGCCAAGCAGCAGGCTCGGCACATGATATCGTTTCATGAACCGCTTCCCATCCTGGTGATCAATTCAACCTCTCCCTTGCCCATTTGCAATGCCCGGGCGATGTCCGCATGGTTCACGCCCTTGCGCGCCAGACGGAGCGCTTCCGCGCGCCGAACATCCAGCGGGATGACGCGTCCGGCCATTGGCGGTTTCGCGGCCATTTCCGGGTGGGGGGTTGTCATGTGGTTGGGGGTTGTCATGTGGTTGGGAGTTGTCACGCGGTGGGCGGCAGGCTTGAAAGTCTCCGGCGCATCCGGTATTTCCGGGACATCCACGGCGTTGGCCGCGTCACCGGAAATCATTGCCTGTTCGGATCCGCCAACCGTCACGGTTGTGCTTTCCGGCGCTTTTGCCACAGGCGTTGTGCCATCCGGAACAACGGCTGTGCGGGGTGTGGACGTCACACCGCGCGCGCCGGCCAGCACTGCTTCGAGTGACGCACTGGCCGCAGACACCTGGCTGACCAGCGTGTCCGCCCGATGCAAAACGGTTTCCACCTCCAGCCGTTTCTGCTCGCAGGTTGTGACCGTATAGTCCGCAAACCGGTTCAACGCTTCCACCAGCAAATCGGCATCGTCCATCACATCGACAAGCCGATCCCGGCGTTCCGTCACATCCAGCCGGTAGTCGCGTTCGCGGCTTTTTTCCACAACAAGCAGCACCAGCGCAATCGCGGTGATGAAGCTGCCGAGCAGAATGATGGCCACGAAAAACCCGGTCATGCGGCGGTTGCCTCCTATATCCGAATGTCGATGGTTCTGCCTTCCGTGGGTTGCTGTACAGGTTTGCGGCCTTCCGCTTCCTCTTCCTCCGGTGATGTCCCATCACCGTCCTGTTTCGCTTTTGCAGAACGCCTGCGTTTTTCCTGTTTCTCGCGGATATCCGCCTTCTGGGCGGACTCCTGCTGATGAACCGTGCGGGTCTGTTCCTGCGCGCCCTGCGTGGCCTGTTCGGCCTGCTGCTGCTGCTGGGACACCGCGCGGTGCTGTTGCTCGTTCTGTGTCCGCGCAATCTCATTGACCCGCGGCACATGCCCCTGAAAATCGATGGGACGCATGGACATGATGCTCACCTCTCCATGGGCCGATTTCCGCTTGTGGCGGCATCAGCCCCACCCGCCCTACAGCGGTCCCACACGGACGTCCGCGCCGTCGCGATACAGTGTGGAATATTGCAGGGTTTCTTTCACATACATGGAACAACTGCCGATGGATACCCGCACCCCGTTGTGTGCAGCCCCCATGACACGGATGCGGCCGGCCGCGTCCTGCTGCAACCTGGCCTCAATGTCCTGCATTTCACTGCGGTACTCCCGCAAATGGCTTTCATAGTAGAACTTGGAGCGCGTGCTTTTGGCGAGCATTTCCCGTCTGTCATCGGCAAGCCGCTGCACCGCGTCCATTTTCTTGAGCAAGTTGATTGCCTGATTGGCTTTGACCAGATTCTCCTCCATGGACGGAATTTCCTGCCGCAGGAACTTGAGCCGCTCCCGCAGCAGCGGATCCACGCCGACCTCCAGCACGGTGACGGTGGACATGACACTGCCGATGACCTTGGCTTCCACCTCATGGCCCACCCGGGCGACCCCGCCGACCAGCAGGCCTTTTTTGCCGCCGAGTTCAAGCTTGCCGCCACATTTGATGTCGCTGTGCATGATGGCTTCGGACCGGATGTCTCCCTTGGCTTCGAGTGTGGCATTCTCGATATATTTCGCGATGATGTCCCCGCCCGCCACCAGCAGTCCCTTGTTGTTGCCGATCATGCCGCGTTTGAGGATGATGTCCCCGCCTGCGCGGATGGTGGCGCCTTCAACCACGCCCTCCACTTCCACATTGCCGCCCGCCTCGATGGAGAAACCCGCCAGCACGCTGCCGCGCACCGCCACATTCCCCACCACATTGATGTTGCCGGTGCTGTTGTCGACATCGGCCTTCACCTCATAGGTGGCAAACACGCTGATTTTTCCGTCCGCGTAGAGAATCTGGCCGTCAATGTCCGCCAGCAGGGACATGCCATCCGGGCTGGTGACGACGTTTCTGCCTTTGGAAAACACCACCGGCTTGCCGTCGATGGGCTTCATTTCCGTCCCGGTGACCATGTGGCCGACTAAACCGGCAACCGGCGGATTCATGATGGCCAGCACCTGTCCCTTGGTGACATTCTCGATGATGTTCATGTCCTTGTAGTCAACGGTGCCGTCTTCCCTGATGGTGGGTTTGCGATCCTTTTGCAGATCCACCTTCCAGGTGATGTAGCCATTTTTCCCGTTGACAGACGGCGTCCCCTGCGCAACCAGAATACTCTGGCCATACACCGGGAATTGCGCCAAATCCTCAAGCACACCGGCATCGATGCCGTAGACGATGCCTTTTTCACGCAACGCGGCCTGCAACCCCTCAAGGGAGGGCTCGGCGCCGCCATTGACCGGCGCGCGCAGGTACAGGAAGGCTTTCATCTTGTCGGGAGAGGTGCTTGCTTCCGCCTGTGCGTCCACACGCTCCTGTGGCTGGGCTTCCGCAATTTTGACCAGTTGGCCGTCCGCCTTTTTGACGATCTCCGAAATGAGGCCGGCGTGAAAGCTGTGGATACGCAGCCGCCGCACCTCATCGAGCACTTCCGCCTCGCTGACCACCGGCTCCGGCCCCATAGGCCGGGAAACTTTCAAAAATACACCATCTGCGGTGTACAACAATTCAAACAAACGGGGTTGCGACGATTCGACATCCATTGGCATCTCTCCTGCTGCGGGCGAATGGCTTCCCCCTGCAGATTTGTCATCCGTACACGCGCCCGCGCACCTTGCCGTGCAGGCTGGCCGCTGCTGGACGCCCCGATTACTCGCCGATAAGACTCCGCTGTCGCTCCAGACGTCCGCGCATCCGCAATATCGCCTTGGTGTGCAATTGCGATATCCGGGACTCAGACACTTTCATGATAGCACTGATCTCCTTGAGGGTCAATTCTTCGTAATAGTATAGGGATACCACGAGTTTTTCCTTCTCTGGCAGCTTCTCAATGGCGTCCGCCATGATTTCCCGAATTTCCACGCCTTCCATGCGGCGCTCGGGCTGCATGTCCACAGACGAACTGTCGGACAGGTCGAGCCCGGTTTCGTGGTTTTGCTCCAGATAATCATCGAGCGACACCATCTGGGACATGTTTGCATCCTGCACAATCTTGTTCAGCTCGTCGAGCGAAACCCCCATGTGCTCGGCCACTTCCTGATCGGACGCGGCGCGGCCCAGCCGATTTTCCAGCTCCGAGATGGATTTCTCCAAATCCTTCGACTTCTTGCGCAGCGAGCGCGGCGCCCAGTCCTGCTCCCGGATGCTGTCAATAATGGCGCCCCGGATGCGGAGCGAGGCATAGGTCTCGAACTTCACCTTCTTGTTCGGATCGAATTTCTCGATGGCGTCGATGAGGCCGAACACACCGTAGCCGATGAGATCATCATATTCCACATTGCCACCGAAGTAGATGCTCAGACGTCCCGCGACAAACTTGATGAGATCGGCGTATTCCAGAATCAACTGCTCCCGAACCGCAGGGTCTTTGGATTCCCCATATTGTTTCCACAAGGCCATTTGCCGCTGCAGATCCGAAGCTGGCATAGGTATCTCCCTTCTCCCGTTGCGCCCTCACATCCTCCGGCCCGTCAGGAGTTCTGCATTTCCTGTCTGATAAAGTCCGCCACACGGCCCGGATTCAGGCTGTCAACAGACAGATCGTCCCCCGCCTTTTGATCGAACAGGGTGCCCGACTTCTTGTCGGCCGCAGCCGCTTGCTTCTCTTCCCGTTTCCGTTTCTCTTCCTCCAATGCCGCTTCCCGTTCGGCCTCCTCCCGCCGCGTGCGCACATCCTGCACCATCTGACGCAACGCACCACGCACAAACAGACCGACCATGAAGAAAAGCACGGACGCAACGGCCATTCTCGCAATGCATTCCCGACCCGAAAGGCCGGACAGCCATGATGCCGAACCGGTGAGGATTCCGGCTCCGGCACCCAGAAGCACCGGCATTCTACGTATTGTCTCCACCACCTGTCTCCGTCACAACCACTGCACGCCGTGCCCGATGGTCTTGACCATCAGCCGGCCGTCTGCCGAATGGAACTCAATGGTGCGGCCGTGATTGCCACCCGTATCATCCGCCAGAATGGGTATTCTGAATTTTTCGAGCAACGCGCGTGTCGCCTCGGCGTTCCTCGCGCCGACGCGGATGATGTCGTTGCTGGCTGTATAGGCAAACATTTGGGCGCCACCGGCGATTTTTGCCACAAGCGCGCGGCTGTCCGCGCCCAGTTTCGCCATGCCGTCGATGAGATCCGGAATGCAGGTGTCCGCAAACTTGGCCCGGTTGGCATTGGCTCTGACCGCATCCGAACTGGGAAGCATGATGTGGGCCATGCCGATGATTTTTCTTTTGGGATCGTACAGGCAAATGCCCACACAGGATCCCAGCCCCAGCGTCGTCAACACACCGGGATGGCCCGAGGCTTTCCAGTCGGCCATCCCAACCTTTACCACCTCGTCCATCAAGACACTCCCAACGCCTGCAACAATTTCGTGTACGATCCCTCTTCCGGAATCAGGAACAAGTCTCCCATGACCGTGTCATGTCCGTCGGTGAACTCGTTCTCGATGTATAACACCGTATCGGAGGCCTTGGCCTGCACAATGGCCGGCACGCTGAGCACGGCCGCCGCCATGTCGATGGCCAGACTGGGCACATCGGGCATGATGTTGAGGTTTGTCAGGGTGGACAGGGCCGAAAGGTAGGAACCGGCCAGGATGTTGCCCAGCTCCATGATGGCCGAACATTCCATGTCATCATAGGTCAGCTCGGTGTCCACCGGCCTTGCAAAGACCAGATTCAGCATGAAACGGGTGGCCTCGACATCGAGCACAAACATGATGTTGCCCGTGATGTCTCCCTGAATGCCCAGCAGAATTCCGACCACCAGCTCCTCCGGCGCGCCGAGAATGTCGCTCACTTCGGAGAACTTCATCACCTGAATCTGGGGCACCTTCATGTCAATCTTGCGATCGAGCATGCGGGCCAGCGCGGTGGCTGCGTTTCCTGCGCCGATATTGCCGATTTCCCGGAGCACATCCATATGGAAGCTGCTCAACTGTTCAAATCCAATTTCACTCATGCCGCGCTCCCCCTGCCGGCGCCACGCGCCGCGCTGCCATGTCCCGATTCACTTCCCGCAGACGGGAGGCCTTGCGCGCCCCGGGCTTTGGGTGCCATCCCCGCCTCACAGGCTCATGTCGAGATCCGTGATGAGTTTTTCCACATTCAGCAGCGTGACCAGACGGCCCTCGAGTTTCCCCACACCGGTGATGTAGTCGAGGGTGCGATCGTTGGTGATGCTGGTGACGCTTTCGATGTCCGCGTCGCCCAGATGCTGCACCTCGCTGACCATATCCACCAGCATGCCCACCACCAGCTCACCCAGCCGGAAGATGATGATTCTGGTGTCATCGTCCGGCTCACGGGACGGCAGGCCAAAGCGCAACCGCAAATCCATGACGGGAATAATCTCGCCACGCAGATTGATCACGCCCAGAATATGGGCCGGTGTGGTGGGCACCCGGGCGATGTTCATCATCTTCTCAATGATGGACACCTTCTGGATATCGACACCATACTCTTCCTGGCCAATCCGAAAAACGACATACTGGCGGCCGTCCGTTCCCTTGATTCCGTTCTCCATGGTCCGGTCCTCCCTCTCAATATCCCTGTCGCCGTGGCGCGTTGAAAATCACAGCGCCAGCGAGTTCACGTCCACAATCAACGCCACATTGCCGTCGCCCAGGATGGTCGCGCCGGCAATCCAGCGCACGCCGGACAGCAGTTTGCCCAATGACTTGATGACAATCTCCTGTTGCCCAATCAGGCTGTCCACCACAAATCCGGAAAGCTTGTCACCCTTGCGGACAATGACCACCGTGAGATTTTTCTTCTCGCTGTCTGGCACCCGGCCGCGAACGGACAGCACCTGGTCGAGCCGGACGATGGGAATGACCGTATTGCGCAGCATGATGACTTCCTGGTTGCGCACCATCTGGATGTCAGATGGCGCAATGCTGTCGATTTCACGGATGGACCCGAGCGGAATCGCGAACTTCTCGTCGCCAATCCGCACCAGCAGGGCCTGAATGATGGCCAGCGTGAGCGGCAGCCTGATGATGGTTTTGCTGCCCTTGCCGTATACGGATTCCAGCTCCACCACGCCGCCCAGGGTTTCGATCTTGGTCTTGACAACATCCAGACCGACCCCGCGGCCGGAAAGGTCGGACACCTTGTCGGCCGTGGAGAATCCGGACTTGAAGATGAAGGAGATGACTTCCTTGTCGGAAAGGGAATTGGCCATTTCACGCGATTCCAGTCCGCGTTCCACGATTTTCTGCCGCACCTTCCGCACGTCGACACCACGACCGTCATCCTCCACCTCGATGATGACATTGTTGCCGTCCTGATATGCCCGGAGCCAGATGTTGCCCATTTCGGGCTTGCCCGTGGCCTTCCGCTCCTCGCGGGTTTCCAGCCCGTGGTCGGCGGAGTTGCGCAGGATGTGGATCAGGGGATCCCCGATTTCATCGATCACGGTGCGATCGAGCTCGGTTTCCTCACCGGACATGTGCAGCTCCACATCCTTGTCCAGATCGCGCGCCACATCACGAATCATGCGGGGGAAGCGGTTGAACACCGTCTCCACCGGCACCATGCGCACCTTCATGACCGCGTCATGCAGGCTGGTGGTGATGCGTTCGAGATACTCGACGGATTCGCCCATCACGTCGTTGCCCTTGACGTCATCGAGCCGCGTCTTGACGATGATGAGCTCGGAAACCAGGTTCATCAGCACATCCAGACGATCGATGTCCACGCGGACGGTCTTTCCGGTTTTCGCGGATTTCCCTTTTGACGCGTCGGATGCGGCGGCTTGCGGCTTGCCGGTCTCCGCCGACTCAGATGCCTTGCCCACGCGATCATCGCCGGTCTTTTCCACCTGACGCACCGGGGCGGACGGTTCGTCGGCCCCGCCTTCGGTCACCCGCAAATCCGTGGCGGTCAGCGGTGTGACCACCACCCGGGAGACCTCCGCCACCGAATTGATCTCCTTCACAAAGTACGCGGGAGACTCCGTGCTGACCACGAGCACCGTAAAATGGTATTCGAATCTCTCGTCCTCGATGTCCTCAACCCGGGGATTGGCTTTGAGCACCTCGGCGCTCCGCTCCAGAATTTGAAAGACAATGAACGCGCGGGCGGCCTTGAGCAGGCAGCCCTTGTCGAGCTCCACCCGAATCTGGAGGACATTCATGCCGCTTTGCAATGCCTTGCCCAGCACATTGACATCATATTGGTTCAGCGCGAGCAGTCCGGCATCATCCGAATCCGCCACAGGCGGCTGTGCGGACGTCTCAACCGGCATGCCTGCCACACGGGAGGGCGCGGCCGGGGCCTTGGCTCCCGCACCGCCACCGGCGCCATCCGCCTTGCCGGCGAGGATGTCTGACAGCGCGGTGACCAGTTCGGCATTGTCTTCCGACCCCTCGTTGCCGGAGGCCACAATTTCATTGGTGTAGTTCTCAAGCGCGTCCAGACACCGGAACAGCACATCCACGATGCTGTCATTGGCCTTGAGCCGATCGTTGCGCAGCGCGTCGAGCACATCCTCCATGACATGCGTGAGCTTTTGCATCCGCGAAAAGCCCATGGTGCCCGACATGCCCTTGAGCGTGTGGGCCACCCGGAAGATTTCCGCGAGCATCCCCTTCTCCCCGGGCTCCCGCTCCAGCTCCAGAAGGCACGTGTTCAAACTTTGCAGGTGCTCCCGCGATTCCTCAACAAAGATGTCGAGATATTGATTCATGTCCATGCAGTCACACCCCCGCTTTTCTTGTGATACTGGCCGCAATGTTTTCCAACGGCACCACTTCGTCCACCACACCCAACTCTATTGCCGCACGCGGCATGCCAAACACCGAACAGGACTTCTCGTCCTGCGCGATGACATGCGCGCCATTGTCCCGTTTCAAGTCACGGATGCCCCGACTGCCGTCGGCCCCCATGCCGGTCATGATGACCCCGATGACATCCCTGACCCCTGCCTTTCGCAACGCGTCCATCATGTAATCGACGCTGGGGCGAAACCCGTTGACCGGCGGCGCCTGCCGTTCGAGGCGTATCCGCAGGTCACCCTGCTCACGCGTGAAATCCAGATGATGGTCTCCCGGCGCGATATAGACACATCCCGCCCTGAGCACGTCGCCGTCCTCTGCTTCCCGCACCGCGATCTGGCTGATGTCGTTGAGGCGCATCGCCAGCGATTTGGTGAAGCCCGGCGGCATGTGCTGCACAATGAGCACCGGCGCCGGCAGCGTGGCCGGCAACAGCGGCACCACGCTTTGCAGCGCGCGGGGACCACCCGTGGAAATGCCCAGCGCAACAAGCGCCTGGTAGTGGTCGGTCTGGAACCCCTTGACCTGGGGCTTCGCCGTCGGAGCCTTTGCCACCTGAACCGGCGGCAACAGATGTGTCCGTGCCTGTCCGGCCACACGGACCTTGTCGATGAGCTCGCGTTTGCGCGCGTCCTGGGAGATGCTGAACAGGTTGGCCGGCTTCGGAAAGAAATCGACCGCGCCAATCTCCAGCGCGCGAATGGTGGCCGCCGCGCCTTCCGTGGTGAGGCTGGACACCATGACAACACCGTATTTCCCTTGCACCAGCAGGCGCTCCAGGCAGGAGATGCCGTCCATCACCGGCATTTCGACATCGAGTGTCACAACGTCCGGTGATTTTTCCTTGGCGATGCGCAGTGCCTCCATGCCGTCGCGGGCAACCCCGACAATTTCGATGTCGGGATCTTCGAGTAGAATCTGCTGGATGACCTTGCGCATGAACGCCGAATCATCGACGACCAGCACCCGGATCTTTGCGTTTCCCATCATGCTCCTGACCAACCTTTGCTGAGCAGTCTTCTCTGGATTTCGTATATCAGGTGAATCAACCGTTCCCTGTCCCTGTTCGGAATGCCGGTGAACACAACACCGGCCTCATACCGGTACACCGTATCCGCAGGCAGACGCTCCACACGCACCACCCGGCCAAGAAATCGAATCTCCCCCTCCGCTTCCAGTCTGCCTTCTATATTCATTCCCAACACGGGCTTGTTTTCAAACAACAGACCAATGCCGCCTCCGCCGATGTTGCGGGTCAGCGTCTGCGTCCAGGGTGTCTTTTCCGTGGACGGCCTTGCCGGATCGGGCGCGGGACGCCAGTCGCAGTCCATGACATGCGCCAGTCGGTAAAAGTCGCGGCGCTGCACGCTTTCCGTCTCGGTTTCCGGCCACAGGTAGAGGAACCTCAACTCTCCCTCCACAAAGCGGTCGCGAACAACGGCCCTCAGCCCAAACCGCTCACCCTTGCGCTCGAACACAACCGCCAGCGCGTCTCCCGGATGGAACGGCACCACATGGCCCTCGGAAATGGGCGCGAGCACAACCAGACCCCCATCATGCTCCACCGCCTCCAGACAGCTGACGAGCGGTTGCCCCTCCCCATCCTCCTGTGCGCTGATGGGCAGCAGTTCCAGTCTTGTGCCGATTTCCATGTCTGCAAGTGTCATTGTTCCCCCACGGCGTGTACGGTCTGTTCACGCAGGCGTGCCAAAATACGAAATAAGACGCTGAAAGAAACCTTTCGCGCCCCGTGCCGCTTCTGTCGTCTCCTGCTCCTCCACGTGCAGCAGCCCGGCCGCCAGATCCGTGATCTGCCGGGATGCCAGTGCCCGCGGGAACCCGATGAGGAATGGTTTTTGCTGCTTCACAGCCCGTACAACCGACTCATCATATACTATATACCCTAGCTTCAACAGCTTCAATGACAAAAATTTCTCCGAAACGGTGGCCAGGCGGTTCATGATGTCTTCAGCCTCATTCTTCGACTCCACCCGGTTGACCAGGACGCGGATGGGCTTTTTCCGGTCACGTCTGGACACCATCTTGATCAGCGCGTACGCGTCGGTGACCGCCGTGGGTTCGGGCGTGGTGACCAGCACCACCTCGTCGGCCGCCATGATGAAGCTCAACACATTGCGGGACAGCCCGGCACCGGTGTCGATCAGGATGATGTCATACAACTTGTCCAGCAGGCCGATGTTGCTCACGAATTTCTTGAGCTGCCGGTTGTCCAGCCGCACAAGTTCCTCCACGCCGGACCCGCCCGAAAGAAATTTCACATTCTCGGGACCGTTGGTCAGAACATCGAAAATGCTGCATTCGTCCCGGAAAAGATCCACCAGCGTGTGCTGCGGCACCACGCCGAACAGCACATCGATGTTGGCCAGTCCAAAATCCGCGTCCAGAATCACAACCCGCAAGCCCATCCGGCTGAGCGCGATGCCCAGGTTGATGGTCATGTTGGTCTTGCCCACCCCGCCTTTGCCGCTGGTCACCGTGATGACCTTGGCGGAGCGTTCCGTGGTGTCCTTTTTTGGCTCCCCCGCAGGTGCCGGAGCGGCACCCGCCAGTTTTCGAAGCGTTTCCGCCTGATCGCCCATGCTGTCCTCCTTCACGCCGTCAGACCTGTGTCCCGGCGGCGATCATCGCCAATCCGCGGGAATCGGCCACCGACAAATCATCCGGCACGCTCTGGCCGGCGGTGATGTAGGAGAGCCGCTTCCCCGTTCGGAGCCGCGCGTTGAAGATGACCCCGGAGACCGGTGTTTCATCGAGTTTGGTGAACAAAAGCTTGTAGTCCCGGACAAAGGAATAGTGCTCCAGCACCTCCTGGCACGCGGCCCGGCTTGTGTTGACACTCAGCACCAGATACACCTCGTCAATGGGGGCGGCCTGCAGCAACTGGCGCAGCTCGTCGAACTGCTGGCGGTTCCGGTGGCTGCGCCCCGCGGTGTCCACAAGGATGACATCCTTGTCGGCATACGCCGCGATGGCGGCCGGCATGTCGGACGGCGTGTACACCACGGATACCGGCAGGTTCAGAATCTCCGCGTAGGTCTTGAGCTGTTCCACCGCGGCAATGCGGTAAGTGTCCGCCGTGATGAGGCCCACCTTCTTGCCCTTGGTCAGCGACAGGTCTGCCGCCAGTTTGGCCAGCGTTGTGGTCTTGCCCACCCCGGTGGGCCCCACCAGCGCCACCACGCAGGGTTTGCCGTCTTGGCGGAGCCGGATGGTTTCCGGCTCGCCCAGTGCCGCGGCCAGCACCCGCGCCGTCAGCTTGCGGATCTCCTCCGCGCCCGCGTTGCCCGGTACAAGATCGCGCACCTTGCCCAGAATGCGTTCGGCCAGTTCAGGGTCGAAATCTTGTGCCACAAGCCGCTGCCGCATGTGAACCAGCCCCTCCGGCGTGATTTGGGGCGGCGCGTCGGCCGCTTCCGGCATCGGTGCCGCCGCTTGGACCGGCAAGGACGCGGACGGCTTGTCCACAGCGGAACCCGTTGATGGCACTGGCCCGGGAACGGTTGCCGTGCCCGGCCTGGGATCCGAAACGGTCGCCGTGCCCGGCCCGGGATCCGGAACAAACGCTGCCGACGGTGCCGGCATGCGGACGGACGCGGCTGCGCGTTCAGGCTCCGCCGCAATTGCCGCTTTTCCCCCATGGGCCGCGGCATCCCCCTCTGATGGCAGGACGGCCTGCATCTGCTCGAGCATCCGGGCCATGGAGCGGACCTGTTCCTTGAGCTGATCCAGTTCACCGTCCATTCTTGCCGGCGGGGCACCGGGCGGCGGGGTTTGGCTTCCCGGCGCGGGATCCTGCGGGAGATGCGCTGTTGGCGCGCCGGGCGAAATGTCCCGCGCCGCCTGGTAGGCGGCCGCGCCATAGCGGCCTGCGGGCCGGGGCTGAAGGGTCCCGTCGCCGCCTGTGTCCGCGGGGGGCGCCCATTGGGGCGCCTGTCGCGCGGCGGCCGGCCGGCCAGATTCCGCGCGCGGGGTCTGCCCCTGCAGGCGGCTGGGCGGCGAGGGCACGAAATTCTCGTCCACCGCGGCCAGCACCTCGAAATAGGGTTTGGAGAACCACGCGGCAATGCCGCGCCGTTTCACTTTCCTGCTGTTGAGAATCACGGCTTCCACGCCCAGATCCGCCCGCACCTTCGCGAGCGCCTCCTGCATGTCCTTGCCGTTGTATTTTCGAATCCGCATGGTTCATGCTCCTTCGGCCAGCGCGGCCACCGTGTCAGGATGCCTTGATGCTCCCGACGGACTGGATGTCCATGCCGGGATCCAGCTCATTGTACGAGAGCACCACCAACCCGGGAATGGCCTGCTCGGTGAGCCGCTTGAAATACAGGCGCACCACCGGAGAGGCCAGCACCACCGGCTGCCGGCCCGTCTGGGCAAGGCGCTCGGCCTGTTTGGCGGCATTGTTGACAATTCGTCCGGACACGGCGGGATCCATGGCCAGATACGACCCGGCTTCCGTTTTCTGCACGGAGTCCATGATCATCTGTTCCAGCCCGGGATCGAGCGTGATGACCTCTCCGGAGGAATCTCCCATCACCGCGCGGGAAATGGCCCGTCCCAACGCCTGCCGCACATATTCGGTCAGCATGTCGGGGTCCCGGGTGACCGGCGCATAGTCGGCCAGTGTCTCGAGAATGGTCACCAGGTCGCGGATGGAGACGCTTTCGCGCAGCAGATTCGCCAGCACCTTCTGCAGATCGCCGATGGAAAGCAGTTTGGGAATGACCTCCTCCACCACCACCGGATTGGTGTTTCGAACATTGTCGAGCAGCGACTGCACCTCCTGGCGTCCAAGCAGCTCGTGCGCGTGCCGGCGCACCACCTCGGTCATGTGGGTGGCGATGATGGACGGCGGATCGACCACCGTGTAGCCGAGCATCTCCGCCCGATCCCGCATCTTGTCGGAAATCCAGAGGGCGGGCAGGCCAAAGGCGGGTTCCGTGGTGGGAATGCCGTCGACCTCCTCCTCCACGGTGCCCGGATTCATGGCCATGAAATGGTCGAGCAGCAGGTCGCCGCTGGCCACCTCCACACCCTTGATTTTGACAACGTACTGGTTGGGATTGAGCTGGATGTTGTCGCGCAGGCGGATGGTGGGGATGATGACCCCCAGCTCCACCGCCAGCTGCCGCCGGATCATCACGACGCGATCGAGCAAATCGCCCCCCTGGTTCGCATCCGCCAGCGGGATGATGCCGTATCCGAATTCCAGCTCGATGGGATCGACCTGCAGCAGGGAAACAACATTTTCGGGCTTGCGGATTTCCTCCACCTCGCGCTGTTCCACCTGCTTCTCCTCCGTAACGGTGACCTGCTTCTCGAGCGAACGCAGGCGCAAGCCCAACAGCACCAGCGCCACGGCCACCACCAGCAGGAAGAACTGCTGCAGGATGGGCATGAGGACGAGGCTGGCGCCGGCCGCAATGAAGACCACGCGGGGACTCGTGAACAGCTGCTTGATGAGATCCGCGCCAAGCTCTCCCTCGGCGGCGGCACGGGTCACGATGATGCCGGTGGCGATGGAGATCAGCAGCGCGGGCACCTGGCTCACCAGCCCATCCCCGATGGTCAGAACCGCGTAGCGCTCCAGGGCTTCCATGATCTCGAGCTGCAGGAACACCATCCCCATGACGATGCCGCCGAGCACATTGAGCACGGTGGCGATGATGCCGAAGATGGCGTCGTTCTTGACGAATTTGGATGCGCCGTCCATGGCGCCGTAGAAGTCGGCCTCCCGCTGCACCTTCCTGCGCCGCTCCTTGGCATCCACATCGGTGATGAGACCGGAGTTGAGATCGGCGTCAATGGCCATCTGCTTGCCGGGCATCGCATCCAGGGTGAAGCGGGCCGCAACCTCGGAGACGCGCTCCGCGCCCTTGGTGATGACCAGAAACTGCGCCATCATGATGAGCAGGAACACAATGAACCCGACCACCAGGTTGTCCCCGCCGACAAACTTGCCGAACGCGGCGATGACATCCCCCGCCTCGCCCTGACCGATGATGAGCCGTGTGGAGGCCACATTCAGCGAAAGCCGGTACAGGGTGGTGAACAGCAGCATGGTGGGGAAGGAAGCCATCGACAGGGCGTCGGTGGCATAAATGGCGTTGATGAGAATCAGCAGGGACAGGGTGATGTTGACGACCAGAAACAAGTCGAGCAGCACCGTGGAAACCGGCACGATGATGACCAGGACGATGAAAATGACGGCCACGGCCAGGATCAGGTTCTGGTTTTTCACGGACCACCCTCCCATCATGCGGTTTTATCATCTGTTGACGTCTTGCGGCGCCGGCACACGGCCGATGCCGCGGTGCGCCGCCTGCTTCCCCCATTGTACCGGAAAGGGGGGGCAAAGACAAGAAAACCCCGGCCTCAACGCCTTGCGGCAGGCCCGGTTGACCGCGCGGCCGCCACGGGGGTTCTCCCCTGGAGCCCATACACGAAGGCAAGCACTTCGGCCACCGCCTTGTACAGCTCCGGCGGTACGGGCTTTCCCACCTCGACCTGACTGTAGAGCGCCTGGGCCAAAGGCTTGTTTTCAACCACCTTCACCCCGTTGTCCTTCGCAATCTCCCGGATCCGGGCGGCCAGGAAATCGGCGCCTTTTGCCAGCACCACCGGCGCGTCCCCATCCTCGGGACGGTAGCGGATGGCCACGGCCAGATGTGTGGGGTTGGTGATGACCACATCGGCCTTGGGCACCTCCTGCATCATGCGGCGCATGGAGATTTCACGCTGCTTCTGCCGGATGCGGGAACGGATTTCCGGACTGCCCTCGAGCTGCTTGTACTCTTCCTTGATCTCCTGCTTGGTCATCCGGATTTCCTTTTCGTGCTGCCGGTATTGGAAGGCAAAATCGATGGCGGCAATGATGAGCAGGGCAAAGCATACCTTCAGGGACACATCCAGCACCAGCTCGACCATGTATCCCACGGCGGGGCGCACCTCCAGATCCATCAGATTGGACATGGTGCCCAACTCCGCGGAGATGGCCGCCCAGGCCACCCACAGCACGATGCCGATTTTGGCGACCGCCTTGAGCATTTCGAAGAAGGAACGCGCGGAAAACATGCGCTTGATCCCGGCCAGCGGATTGAGCTTGCTGAACTTGGGCTTCAGCGGCTCCGCGGTGAACATGAAGCCCACCTGCACCAGACTGCCGAGCGCGCCGACCGCCATCGCAATGAGAAACAGGGGGCCCGTCATCTTGACAATCTGCCACAAGGCGAACGACGCGATGCGCATCACATCGCCCGCGCTGTCGAAGGCCACCTCGGACAGACTCTCCTGCACAAAAAAAGCGAAGGTGGCCACCAGCTCCTCATAGATGGACTTCCCGAATATGCGCAATGAGAGAAACAAGCCCAGCAGCAGCAGGATGGCGGGCAGCTCCCGGCTCTGGTTCACCTGGCCCTTCTTGCGCAAATCCTGCCGTTTCTTGGGGGTCGCCTTCTCCGTTTTGTCCCCCGCGTTGGAAAAGCGCTGCAGATGAACCCGCACGCCGATGGCGGGACGGGCTTGCGCTTGCGGCGCAGCCGGTGCGGTCAGCCGCTTTCGCGCGCGCAGGTCCGGAGCCGGACAGCCATGGGTTGGACAGGACACGACCTCACCCCCTCGCCGCCCGCAAAAAGGCTTCCATTTCCCGATATGTGCCATCCATCAGATAGTCCAGGATGCCGTGGAAGGACGCCATCGACAGATAGATCATCACCAGTCCGAGCAGAATCTTCACCGGCATGCCCAGCATGAACACATTCATCTGGGGGACCGATTTGGAAATAATGCCCAGCGCCATGTCCGTGACCATGATGGCCACCGTGACCGGCATGGCGATGCGGAACCCCAAATCGAAGATCGCACCCATCAGCCGGATCATTTGCTCGAGCAGGGGGCCTGTGAAGGACAGCGCACCAAGCGGCAGCTTCCGATAACTCTGGGCCAGCGCGTGAATCAGCAGATGGTGTCCGTCGGTGACCAGCATGAACAGGGTGGTCAGCACAATGTAGAAGTCCGCCGTGATGGGGATTTGCACATTGCTGACCGGATCGAACACATTGACCATGCCAAAGCCGATGCGCATGTCGATGAGCTGGCCGGCCACATACATGGCCGAGATGATGGCGTAACTGATGAATCCCAGCATCAGCCCGGTGAGAAACTCCCGGGAGGCGAGCAGCACCCAGGAAAGCAAGGTGGTGTACGCCTCCGGATTGGGCATGGGCACACCCTGCACCACCAGAATCGCGCAAAAGAAGGCGAAACCGACCTTGAACCGGGCGGGGATGTTGCGTCGGCCGAACATCGGCGACATCACGAACAGGCCCGTCATCCGCAGAAAGACCAGCAGAAAGACATCCCAGGCCGTGCCCAGCGCGTCGAACGGAATGGTCATGGACGCCCCCCTTCCTGGTAATTGCCTGCCTGCGCGCGGCGCGCTACATCCCGATGAAGGTGAGCATGCCGCCGTAAATGCGGAGCGTGAATTCCTTCATCAGGGTGAACATCCAGGACCCCAGCAACAGCAGGCTCACCAGCATGGCCAGAATCTTGGGTACAAAATGCAGCGACTGCTCCTGGATTTGGGTGGTCGCCTGAAAGATGCTCACAACGAGCCCCACCGCCAGGCCGATGAGCAAGACGGGCATGGACACCTTGATGGTGGTCATCATGGCGTCACGGGCCGTATCCAGCAAAAACTGTTCCATCCTGTCCTCCCTTCGGACGGGCCGCCTCACCCCGGGCGACGATCACCGCACAGGCGATCGCCGCTCAAACGATGATCGCACAGGTAATCAACGCACAAACGATCGAACCAGCGTGTCGGAGACCAAATGCCAGCCATCCACCATCAGAAACAGCAGAATCTTGAACGGCAGGGAGATCATGACCGGTGGCAGCATCATCATGCCCATGGCCATCAGGGTGCTGGCCACGACCATGTCGATGACCAGAAAGGGAATGTAGAGCATGAACCCCATCTGGAAGGCCTTTTTCAGCTCACCGATCATGAACGCCGGCGTCACAACCGTCAGCGGCAGATCCGTCAGGCGTTCCGGCGCCTGCAGGCCGGCCATGCCGGCAAACAACGCCAAATCCTTCTCCCCGGTCTGCTTGAGCATGAAATCCTTGATGATGAACGAGGCCTTGTCCGCGGCCGCCTCCATGGTGATCTCCCCGGCGGAAAACGGCTGCAGCGCCTCCTGATTGAGCGTGGTGATGGTGGGGGTCATGATGAAAAAAGTCAAAAACAGCGCCAGGCCAATCAGAATCTGATTGGGTGGCGCCTGCTGGGTGCCCATGGAGTTGCGCAGGAAGCTCAATACGATGATGATGCGTGTGAACGAGGTCATCATGACGAGGATTGACGGCAGCAGGGACAATACGGTGAGCAACAGCAGCAGCCGGATGGAGGAGGCTACATTGGCCGGGTCGTCCGACGCGCCGATGCGGATGCCATCATTGGTAATGGAAATGCCCGGCGTCACAGCCAGCGACACCGAGCATCCGATCGCAAACAATACCAGAAAAATGAGAATGGCCAGTCCCGCTTTTTTCTTTCGCATGTGCCACCGTCCCGCTTCCCTATCCGTGGGGGTGGTTGTCCCCTTTGTCCTCTCCGTTCATGGCCCTGAGCCTGCGGATGCCTGCCGCGATGCCGGATTCAGGCGGCGGATGCGACGGTGTTTCTCCGGTTTGCTCCTGTCGCCTGCCCAACCCGGCGTAACGCTCCAGGATGGATTTGAAATCTCCGGAACGGGACTCGGCATCCGGCTGGGGCTCCGGTCCCGGATCCACCTCGCCCATGAAATCGGTTCTGCCTCTGCTTGTGGCAAGCAGATAATGCTTCTGCCCCACCTGCACCAGCATCAGGGCACGATCCACGCCAAGGGGCAGGGTTTCCACCACACGCATGCGTTTGGCTCCCTGGCTTGCGGAAAAGCGCTTGCCCACAAGGCGTGTGGTAAGCCAGGCAAGAAAGAGAATCGCGCAAAACGCAATCAGGATTCCCAAATAATCAAGAAAACCACCGTCCTGCATGATGCCCCGTTTCGTCAGCCAATCACCTTTTTAACCGCCTCGATGACGCGATCCGCCTGGAACGGCTTGACAATGAAGTCCCGCGCGCCCGCCTGAATGGACTCGATGACCATGGCCTGCTGTCCCATGGCCGAACACATGATGACCTTGGCGCCGCTGTTGAGCGCCTTGATCTGCTTCACGGCCTGGATGCCATCCATCTCCGGCATGGTGATGTCCATGATGACAAGATCCGGGGAATGCTCCTTGAACTTTTCCACTGCCTTGAGGCCGTTTTCAGCTTCACCGACAACAACATAGCCATTCTTCGTGAGAATGTCCTTGATCATCATGCGCATGAAAGCGGCATCATCAACGATCAGTATATTCGCCATACCCGAATCCTCTCCTCAAACTGTACTTCTTTCTTTATATACCACCCGTTTGCCTTTGTAAATAACGAGTATTTGCCGAACCGTGAAAAAAGGGCCGCTTCCAGCGAAGACGGCCCTGGCGTCACAGCCTCTTGGACGGGTGCAGGATGTCCGTGATGCGAACCCCGAAGCTCTCGTCGATGACCACGACTTCGCCCTTGGCCACGGCTTTTCCGTTGACCAGGATGTCCACCGGCTCACCGGCCAGCTTGTCCAGCTCCAGGATGGATCCCTGTCCAAACTCCAGGATTTCCCGGATGCGTTTGGTGGTTCGGCCCAGCTCCACGGTCACCTGCAACGGCACATCCATCAGCAGGCTCATGTTCTTGCGGTCAAACTCCTCCGCGCCCTGGTCGAACGGCTGGAACTGCGCAGGCTGGACATTGACCGGCGCGGCGGCCGGTGCCTGCGGAGCCTGCCCCTGTGGCGGCGCGTAGCCATAACCGGGCGGCGGCTGCTGCGGCCACCCCTGCTGGGGCGGATATCCCGGCCACCCGCCCTGCTGGGGCGGGTACCCCGGCCAGCCCTGCTGCGGCGGGTATCCCGGCTGTGCCGCTGTTGGCCAGCCTCCCTGCTGGGGCATGCCGGCCGGCGGCATCATGCCGGGCTGCTGTCCCGCCGGCATGCCACCCATCGGCTGCGTCGGTGCCGGCTCGGACGCCGCGGCGGGTGCAGGTTTCTCCGGAGGAGGCGTCGCCTTGGACGTGGCGATGGGGGCCTCCGACTTGGGCTTCATGAGATTGCTCACCATGTCCTTGGCAAAGGGCAGCGGTATCAGCTGCATGATTTCACTGTCGATGAGCGTGCCCACCGTCATGGAAAACGCAATCTTCACAATCACGTCGTCATCGCTGATGCGGATGCGGTCTATGTCGGTGTCGGGATTCACCTGCGTGGATTCCGGCGGCGAGATGTCCACCCGCTTGTCGAACATGGAGGACATGGATGTGGCCGAGGAGCCGATCATCTGGTTCATGGCCTCGCTGATGGCGGACAGGTGCAGCTCGTTGAGCTCCCCGTCCTCATTGCCATGTCCGTCGCCGCCCATCATCAGGTCGGTGATGATCTTGACATCGGACTCCTTCATGACCATGAGGTTCGCACCGACAAGACCTTCGGTGTACTGCACCCGAACAGCCACATAAGGCTGCTGGAACATCGCCACGAGCTCTTCCCACGAGGTCTCCGTCACCACGGGCGTGGTGATGTTTACCTTTTGGCCAAGCAGGGCAAACAGCGTGGTCGCCGAGGTGCCCATGCTGATGTTGCCGATCTCGCCCAACGCGTCACGTTCCTCGGGGGTCAGCAGCGGTTCCCTTCGCGGCGCGGCGGAAGCGTCAGGCTCATCCGCGCCCATGTCCACACCGGACAGCAAGGCATCTATTTCAGCCTGGGACAGCATGTCTCCCATTTCACTCGTCCTCCTTCCGCACTTGCGTTATCTTCAAGGCAACCTTCTTGTTGCGGACACCGGGCTTGGCCCGGAATTTGTGCAATTCTCCCACCAGCACATCCAAATCCCCGTCGATGGGGGTGTCCAGTGGCACCACGTCTCCGGCCTGCAGCAGCAGGAAATCGTGAACAGACAGGTTGGCCCTGCCCAGAACCCCAATCACAGGCACAGAGGTCTGCTCAATCCGGTCCTCCAATGCCTGCTGGCTGTTCTCGGAGGATCCCACCTCCACCATGGTGAACCACAGCTTGGTGGACAGCTTGGACATGTACGGTTCGAGCACCATGTGCGGGATACAGATGTTGATGAGCCCCTCCACATCGCCGATGCGGGCGGTGAAGGTGATGAGCGCCACCATTTCATTGGGCGACATCAGCTGGGCGAACTGGGCGTTGGTCTCAATGCGATCCAGCGAGGGATGTATCTTTTCGACATTCTCCCACGGTTCCCGCATCAGCCCCAGCATCTGGGACATCAGGCGCATGATGATGGCCATTTCGATTTCGGTAAAGCCGCGCACCCGCTCCATCACGCCGCCCTTGCCGCCAAGAATCCGGTCAATGAGCGCATAGGCGATGGACGGGGACATTTCATAGATGATGGCGCCCTGCATGGGATGAAATTCCACCACGCCGAGCACCGCCGGGTTGGCGATGGAGTTGGTGAATTCCGAATACTGCAGGGCCTCCACCGTCTGCACGTCCACCTGCACCAGCGTCCGCAGATACCCAGACAGGAAGTTCGTGAGCAGCCGCGCGTAATTCTCGTGGATGAAATGCAGGGTGCGGATGTGATCCTTCGCGAACTTGCTGGGACGGCGGAAATCATGGTCGCGGACCTTGCGTTCCTGCGTCTCCTTGCTGAACTCCTGGGCGTCGACTTCTCCGGTGCTCAGCGCCTGCAGCAGCTGGTCTATTTCATTTTGGGACAGAATGTCGCCCACCGCGCCTCACACTCCCTTGCGCCCCTGGAGTCCAGGGTGAATGGTCCATGCCGATTCCGTTCAGGGCCAGACGCCGTCAGCGTCGGCTCCGGTCATTGCGGCAACAGGTTTTCAATGATGACCTTGTAAACGATGCCAATCTCCTCCGCCGCGTTCTCATCCACGATGCGGTTGAAGCTCTCCTTGAGCGCGTCCTGCGCCTTCGGCACCGCTTCGGGGGACTTGCACTCGTCAAAGGTGAGGTTCTTGAAATACAGCGCCACCGCCTGCTTGATTTCCGGAGCGGCGTCGCTCTCCACCAACTGGGCGTAATCTTCCTCGTTGGCGCGCTTCTTGCCGACATCATACTTGACCAGCAGCGTCACCTGCACATAGCTCTTCTCATGGCCTTCCGAGGGAAGCAAATCGAACAGGGCCGGCGCATTCGCGTTGTCACTGGTGGCAAAGGGATTCCAGGTGCGCAGCTCCTCGGCCGGAACCAATCTTGGTTCCTCCGCCGTCACCGCGGAGGCCGTTTCGGCCGGCGGTGTTCCCTGGGAAGGGTGATTGAACATGACAAACAGGAATATGGACAGCACCGCCACCGCCAGTGTCAGCACGGCGATGATGCCCAGCAATATCACATAAATGCCTTTTCCTTGCACCGTTCACACCTCTCATCCCTTGTGTGTTTTGTTTCCTGCGTATCTCACTGTCCGCATGCTTCATTGTCTGCGTGTTTCATGGTCTGCACGCTTCATTGTCAGTGTGTTCTGTTTCCTGAGGTTCCCATTGCCCGGTTGCCGTGGGGAACCGGACCCGCCGCGTCAGGGATCCCGGTTGGCCTCCCTGTTGTAATCGGGGTTTGCGGGGTCCGGCCACGGTGTTTTGCGCCCGAAAGCGACGCTGTTCTTGTATTCTACCACCCGGGAGAGTATCTCACCAACCGATTCGGTCACCACAAACTTTTTCCCATTCACCATGGTGATGACAGTGTCTGGCGTGGCCTCCACGGTTTCGATCCACTCTGCGTTGAGCACAAAGGTGGAGCGGTTGAGCCTCGTTACCTGAATCATATGTACTCCCGGGGTCTGACCCCATTGCCACCGCGGGGACCAACCCCACCTGCGGCAAAGCCCGGCTTCATCAGCCGGGTGCCGTCATGTCAGCGAAAACCCGCTACGTCCAGTGGATTACCGCTTCATCCAGCGGATTACCGCTTCATATTGGTGAGCTCCTGCAAAATCTCGTCCGAGGTGGTCATGACCCGGCTGTTGGCTTGGAATCCGCGCTGAGTGATGATCATTTCGGTGAATTGCTTGGCCAGATCCACGTTCGACATCTCGAGGGTGCCGGGAACCAGTGTACCCGCGCCGCCCGAGCCGGGGGTGCTGGCCAGGGTGAACTCACCGGAGTTGGAGGTGGACATGAAGAGGTTTGCGCCCACCTTCGACAAACCGGCCGGATTGGAGAACACCGCAAGGCCAACGCGTCCAAGCGGCTGCTGCCGGCCATTGTCGTAGACTCCGGTCAGGACGCCGTCGGCCCCGACGCTGAAGGTAACCAGGGTTCCCGGCGGATATCCGTCCACGCGCAGCGGCTTGACAGAGGAGTCGTCCGCATACATGGTGAGCTGGCCGAAATCCATTTTCACTTCAAAAGGGCGCGCGCCGGTCTCCGCGTTCGGAATAATGTTGAAGCCTGGAGTGGTGTTGAAGTTGCCGTCATTGGAAATGAGCTTGCCGGTCGCGTCAAACGCCAGAAAACCCGCCGCAAGCGCTGGCGTCGCACCAGTGGTTTCCGCGGATGCGTTTTCCCCACCGTTGACCGTGTAATACCATGATGTAATGGGTGTATTCGCTCCCGATGAATGCGTAGCACCCGTAAACACCTGATTCTTCCACATGGTGATGTTGACCTTGTAGGCATTTCCAAGTTCATCGTAAACGTTGACCGGAACAATGAACTGTGGGGAAACGTTTTTCACACCATCGTCAGGAATGCCATCGGGGCCTGCGGTGCCGGTTGCGTCAACAGCATCCTGAACCGCCGCGTACAAATCGGCTTCGGCGGTCGTCCCTCCCGCGACAAGCGGCTTGTTCGTGGAATCCAGATTTCCCGAAAGAATGGCTTCCGTGGACTTCTGGGCCGCGATGATGCGCTTGGACAGGTTGTATTCGTCCTCGTACAAATTGATGGGCCTGATCTCTTCCTGGGTGTCGAAGACATAGCCCTCGTCGGTCTTCTCGTACTTCATCCATCCAAACACGCCGGCGCCGCTGGAGGTGACCAGGTTGCCCAGTCGATCCACCGTGAAATTGCCGGCCCGGGTGAAGGTGTACGCGCCTTCATTGCCACTGCGGACAATGAAAAAGCCTTCGCCCTCAATGGACAGGTCGGTGGGGCTGTCGGTGCGCTGCACACTGCCGGCCGTCATCTGCAAATCGATGGCGTCGACATTGATGCCAAGGCCCACCTGCATGGGGTTGGTGCCGCCGCGGCCGGTGTCGAGATCCGGCGAACTCGCGCCCTCATAGGTTTGCGAGAAAATTTCCTGGAATGTGGACCGGCTGCCCTTGAAGCCAACCGTATTGACATTGGCGATGTTGTTGCCGATTACGTCCATCCTGGTCTGGTGCGAACGCAAGCCTGATACACTGGAGAACATGGACATCATCATAGGATTCACCCTCCTGGCGCTTCTCGCGGATTGCCGTTGTCCGGCTGTTTCCGTTTGAACTCACACTGTGTTTATCGTCATATTCCCGGGGATTCGCAACCCCGAAATCGCTGAAAACAGTCTATTTTTCAAGGATTTTCGGGAGTCGTCACCGTTGTTTGTTCCCCCGTGCCGTCCGTGGTCTCCCCACTGCCGGTCGCGTCCGCGGACGCTTCGGTCACAGGCGTGGTTCCTTCCGCGTTGTCCGCTGGCGGTTCCTCCGTTTCAGGCGGGACGGCGCCGGCCGTGTTCATCTCCTGAAGCTGCTGCAGAATCTGGGCCAGCAGCAGTTGTTCGGAGGAGAACAGATCCACGCGGCGGGTGGCCGTGATGTCTTGGACGGAAACCTCCACGCCATCGAGGATGACATGCAGCTCCCCGTCCGACGCAATTTCGTGCTGGCGCAGGGTGCCGGTGACATCCACCACGGCGCCGGACGCGGGGTCCTTCACCGAAAGGGTGACCGTGCGGCCCGTCATGGATTCCAGATACGCCTCTTCGGTTTCAAAGGCACCCTTGTTGATGTCCGGGAGAATCTCCACCTCATCGAGTGTGGCAATGATGCCGGCCTCGGTCTTGGTGAGCTTGGACACAATGCCGTCAATCGCCTTGGCCAGGCCCGCCTCATCCGTCAGATTCGCGGTGCCCATCAGGCCAATCAGCGTGTTGTACTGGTTGAGATCCGCTTCCCCGCCGACACCGGCGGCGGTATCCGAGACATCCTGCACACTCTCGAGCTTGATTTCCTTGTCCCCCAGCATCAGCAGCACCTTGCCCGAAGACATGCGCACGCCTGTGACCTGTCCGGAAACCATCGTGGCGTTTCCGGAGGCCTCATCGGAAACCGTGCCGGAGACATATTTGCCCATCAGCGCATAGGCCTGCTGCTGCTGCGCCGCGGAGTTCATGTTCTGCATCTGCTCCAGCGAGCTGAATTGCGCGACCTGCGCGATGAACTCGGTGTCGCTCGAGGGATTCATGGGATCCTGGTGTTGCAGCTGGGTGATGAGCAGCTGCAGAAAATCATCCTTGCCCAGAACGCCGGTATTGCGTTCACCAATCTTGTTGGCCTCGTTGGCTTCGATGATCTGGTCTATGGTTTTCTGGGTGGATGTCACTCCATTCACGTTGCTCATAAATTCCCTCTTTTCAAGCCTTGAGACTCATGGTGGAATCCGGTCCGTACAGATACTCCGCGATGCGTCTGGTCATCCGCAGCTCGCGATCAACCTCCGCCGGCGCGCCGTTTTCGCCTTGAATCCCGGACGACTGGCCTCTGCCGGAAGCAGCGCCGTTGCCATTTCGCGCGCCCGCCTGCTCCGCGGTATCGTTGTGTTGCCGCTGTCCCACCGAAACGCTCAGCTCCGCAATCGTCATCCCGTTCTTCTCCAGTGCGTCGCGCAGCAGCTGCATGTTGCTTTCCAAAATGGCGCGAACCTTTTCGCTTTCCGCGGTGAACTTCGCAAGAATTTGACCGCGTTCCTCCACGACCCGCAGCTGGATTTTCCCGAGGTTTTCGGGCTTGAGCTGCAATTCCATCTCGTGCCGCTCGTCTCCGGACATCGTCTGCAGCCGGGTGACAACCTGGCTGGTGACAGCCCGCGCGGTCTCCGGCATTTCCGGCATCTGTGGCGCGGCAGGCGCATTCGCCTGTGCCACGCGGGCAACTTCCTGCCCGAACGTCCGGCCTTCGGCCATCGCGGCCGCAGACACGCCGCCTTGCGCCGCCATGGTCGGATCCTGCACCACACCGGTCAGGTTGGCCGCCGCGACAAACGCGGGTGCGGTTTCACGCCCATGCCCCTGCTCACCGGTTTCGCCCGACTGTGCGTCCGCGGCGTCTCCCGCTGCCGCAACGGTCGACACCAAGGCGTCATCCATGGTCTCGGCTGCAAGCGATGTCGTGATGTCGGCGGCAGACAACGGTTGCAGCTGTTCCCGAACGGTATTGGCCAGGGCTTGCAGCTGTGCCAGCAGCCCGGCCATTGCGTCCGCCTTGGCGGCGGGATCCTGCACAATCAAGTCGGACTTGAGGGTGTCTGCCTGCTCGAGCAGGGTACGCATCGCCTGAAGCAGGGATTGCGGCAACGGAACCGTCTGCGCCGTTGTCGTTTCGCCGGTTGTGGTCAAGCCCTCGAGCATCTGGCGAATCGTCTCCGTGAGGGTCTCCAGCATCTGTGCCGGTACCGGTGGTTGCGTCCCCGCATCCACTGATGCTTCGCCCCCGGCACCTGCAGCGGCCTGCTCCGCCAAATCCTCAATGGCGGTCTGCATGGCTTCAAGCAACATGGCCAGCACATTGGCATAGGCTTCCGGCGAAGGTTCCTGTGCGACCGCCGCCATTTCGTCCGTTTCCGTCTCCACGTCGGAGACCGTTTCACGGGCAGCCGTTTCACCGGAATTGGACACGGCGGTTGCGCCATCATCCTGCGGCGCGGCCTTGTCCGCCGGTTTCGTCTCAACCTCCCAGGTGGTGGGCGGCTGTTCCACCTTGGAACGGACGGTGTCGCGGGCGCGGGCCGGCGTGTCTGTCACGTCCCGGCGTTCGGCGTCCGGTCCGCGGCTGGCGGCAATGGCAGGCGCGGAATCTTTTCGGCTGCGGTGCGCACCTGCCGGCGGCTGTTGCGCCGTCCGCTCGCGCAGCACATCCGAAAAAGAGGTTCTCCCGGCTGCCAGCGTTGATGTGCCCGCGCCGCTGCCATTGGGCACAGCCTGATTGCCGCCAACACGGAGCATCAGCGCGGCCGCGAGCCCGGGACGTGTCCCCGCACCGGTGTTGCCTGACTGACCCACATGCCACTCACTCATCCTGTCTCCTCCGTTTTGCGGGCCCCATGTCCCGCCATCTGCCACCTTGTTTGTCATGGGTTACTCTCCGGCTGTGGCCGGTGTCAGCTTCGCCTTGCGATAGTCCGCGAGGTTCCGGGTGATGTCCGCGGCCAGCGTGGCTTCCATGTTGGCCAGTATCTCCGCCAGCGTCTGCGGCTTGTTTGCGTCCACAATGCTCAGCAGCAATTGCTTGTCCTTGGTCCAAAGCTCCCGCATCACATCGGCGGCCTTCTCCCTGTCCATCAGCTCGAACGGACGGGCGGCCTGCTTGCTTTGGGCATCGGCCGACTCCATGGCCAGCACATTGGCATAGGCTTCCGCAGCGGCTTGCGGATCCAATTTCTCAAAATACGCCTTGAACCCCTCGGTATCCCCGGTGGCCAGTCCGTTGGCGATGTCCAGGGACAACAGCCGCAATTCCTCTTTCTGGCGGTTGATGACTGCCAGCGCTTCTTCCTGTTGTTGTGTCTGATCCGCCGTGTCCGCTTCCGTGGCGGCGAGGGTCTCGTTGCGGGCGGTCAGATCCGCCACGTCTTTTGACAGGGTCGCGACTGTTTCCCCAAGGGATTCCACCTGCGCGCGATAGGCGGTATATCTCTCCCGCAGTTCAAGCGGTGTCAGGTTTTCGGCGGCGTCCGGATCGTAATCGGCTGCCTGCTCCGGCAACATCCAGCGGAGCATTGGACGGGTTTCCAGCGTGCCGCGGAAGCGATCCCCCATCTGGAACAGATTGGTTTTCACAAAGAAAAAGAAAACCCCGGCAAACACAAGCGCCACGACGATCAACGCGATGAGGACGGCCAATATCCCTGATATGAGGCCTCCCGCCTTTTGTTGTCCGTCGCTTCCCTGCGAACCGGAGTTGCCTTGCGGCATATTCAATTCGGACATGGTCGACTCCCGTCTTGCGATTGCGGACGGGGGGCCGGCAGTTTCATCCATCCGGATGTGCCGTGGGAATGAGGGGATCGCCCGGCCGGCTACACGTCCTGTGTTTCCTGTCCGGAGCGGCCACGATACGTGACCAGTTCATCCGCCTGGCGCTGTTCTTCCTGCAACGTTTGGACCCGATACGACTCCCATTCCTTCTCGCGGAGTTTCTCGAGCACCTTGCGTTCCTGCATCAGCGCCACCACCCTGTCACGAATGTTATCGACAGTTTGGGCGGCTTCCTTAACGACTTCCTGTTGACGATCCCGCGCCTGTTCCCGTGCCTTGAGAAAATCCTTCAGGGAACGGATGCGCTCGGGAAGAATGGCACCGGTCACCGACGCGGCGTATTCCGAGCGGATGCCGGCAATCTCCTGTTCCAGGATGGACAACCGGCCCCGTTCCGCCTCCAGACGCATCACCGCCTGACCAAGCTCGTTTTTCGCGCTGTTTTCAAGCTGCTCCTTGACATGGAGCAGTGTCCCGAGCCGAAACCTGAAAACGGCCATCACGAACCTCCGATGGAGGCTTTGAGCGCCTCGACAGTCTGGAGGTAGGTGAAGCGCTCAAACACATCCTGCTGCAGAAACGCGTTGATGCCGCCAATCAGGGAGATGGCCTTGTCGATGTCTGGATTGGAGCCCTTGACATACGCCCCGACATTGATGAGATCCTCCGCGTCATGATACACGGCCAGGGAGCGCCGCAGCGCGTTGGCGGACTGCTTGTGGGCGGAATCGACAATGTCGGACATGACACGGCTGATGCTGCCGAGCACGTCCACCGCGGGATAATGGTTGCGATGCGCGAGCTGGCGGGACAAGGCAATGTGTCCGTCCAGAATGCCGCGCGCCGCGTCCGTGATGGGCTCGTTCATGTCGTCCCCGTCGACCAGCACGGAATACAGCCCCGTGATGGAGCCCTGCGCCGAGGTGCCCGCACGTTCGAGCAGCTTGGGCAGCACGGAAAACACCGACGGCGTATACCCGCGCGAAACCGGCGGCTCCCCGATGGCCAGGCCGATTTCACGCTGGGCCATGGAAAAGCGGGTGAGGCTGTCCATCAGCAGCAGCACATCCTTGCCCTCATCCCGGAAGTATTCCGCAATGGCGGTGGCGGTGAGCGCCCCCTTGAGCCGGACCAGGGCAGGCTGGTCGGAGGTGGCAATCACGACCACGGAACGCGCCAGGCCTTCGGCCTGCAAATCGCGCTCCAGAAAATCGCGAACCTCACGGCCACGTTCGCCGATGAGCGCGATGACATTGATGTCCGCCTTTGTGTTGCGGGCAATCATGCCCATCAGGGTACTCTTGCCCACGCCGCTGCCCGCGAAGATGCCCATGCGCTGGCCTTTTCCCACCGTCATGAGCCCGTCGAGGCATTTGACGCCGAGCGGCAGAATCTGTTGAATCCGGGGGCGCGTCATGGGATTGGGCGGCATGTTCTGTACGGGCACCCAGCGGGACACCGCAACCGGGCCCTTGCCGTCGAGGGGGCGGCCCATGCCGTCGAGCACGCGGCCAAGCAATTCGGGGCCCACCGCGATTTCCAGCTGATGGCCCGTGGCCGTGACCGGATTGCCCGGACTGATGCCCGTCATGTCGCCGATGGGCATCATGAGCACATGTGCGTCACGAAACCCCACCACCTCGGCCAGCATGTCCTTGCCGATGCGTCCGCCTTGAATGCGGCACAGCTCGCCGATATGCGTCTGGGGACCCTCGGTTTCGATGGTGAGACCCACCACCTTGGTCACCCTGCCCATATGCCGGATGAAGCTGCGGGAACCCACCAGTTCCCGGTAGCGTTCCAGCGAAAGACTCACGGCCATGACTCATTCCTCTCCGGCATCCGCCACCATGTCCGCGACGGGGATTTCCGGCCTGCCGATGAGCAGGGCGCGCATGGCGTCCTCAATCTGCTGCATGCGCGACGGCAGGCTGCCATCCACCGTCCCCCGACCCGTGTCGATGATGCAACCGCCTTTGGGAAGCGACGCGTCCTTGCGGACATCCAACTCGCAAAGGAATGGCAGCCCGGCGGTCAGCCGATCGAGGTGGGCCATCACATACTCGTGATCCTCTGCCGACACCTTGACTGTCACCTGATCCGTGGGTGTGATGTCCTCGAGTGTGCTGCGGATGAGGGAAAGAATGACCTCCGGCCGGGTTTCGAGCTCCCCGCCGATGACCTTTCTGGCAATGTCGACCACCAGTGTCACCATGTCCTGTTCCATGGACGCCATGGATTGCCGGTACTCCGCACGGGCCGCCTCGAGGGTCTCCTCCGCCTCCGCGATCAGCGCCTGGTACTGCTGCTGCGCCTGCTGCTCGCCCTGCGCGTACCCTTCCTCCCGGGCCCGGCGTTGCGCGTCCTCCGCCTCCAGGACAATCTTGTCCCTGGCCTGTTCGAGCATGCGTCCGGACTCCATTTCCGCCTCACGCAAAATGAGCGCGGCCTCGCGGCGCGCCTTTTCCAAGGTGTCGACCGGCACGAACGCTTCTTCTTCCGGCGCCCCGACCCGCTCCGGCTTCACCGGCTTGTCCGCGGGAGGCGTCACGGCAAAAGGATTGCCGAGATTCACCTGGCTCTTCTTGTAGACTCCATATCCGAATCGCGGATTTCCGTACAAAACAATCTCCCTCTCTCCCGATTTTGCGAAGCAAAACCGGAATTGTCTGTACCTCAACCGGGTTCGCTTGCGAAACCGGCGGCAGTGCTCCCGATTTTGCGAAGCAAAACCGGAATTGTTTGGACCTCAACCGGGTTCGCTTGCGAAACCGCTTTAGACAATCAGCTCGTCCCCACCGCCGCGGGAAATGATGATTTCGCCGGCGTCCTCGAGCTTGCGGATGACGTTGACAATCTTCTGCTGCGCCTCCTCCACGTCCTTGAGGCGAACCGGCCCCATGAATTCCAGATCCTCGCGGATTTGCTCGGCCAGACGCTTGGACATGTTCGCAAAAATGAGGTTCTGCACCTCCTCGGAGCTGCCCTTGAGCGCGATGGCCAGCTGGCTGTTGTCGATTTCCCGCATGAACCGCTGCACCGCCCGGTTGTCGAGCTGCAGGATGTCTTCGAACACGAACATGCGCTTGCGGATTTCCTCGGCCAGATCCGTGTCCTCGATTTCCAGCGTGTCCATGATGTAGCGCTCCGTGCCGCGGTCCACCGAGTTGAGCACGTCCACAATGGCCTGAATGCCGCCTGCCGCGGTATAGTCTTCGGTGACCAGGGAGGACAGCTTCTTCTCGAGGACCCGCTCCACCTCCTTGATGACTTCCGGCGAGGTGCGGTCCATCTGCGCGATGCGGCGCGCCACATCGGCCTGCTTGTCCTGGGAGAGGGCGGAAAGCACCCCGGCCGCCTGCTGGGGCTTGAGATAGGAAAGAATCAGCGCGATGGTCTGGGGATGCTCGCTCTGGATGAAATTGAGCACCTGGGTGGGATCAGCCTTGCGGACAAAATCGAAGGGACGCACCTGCAGGGACACCGTCAGCTTGTTGATGATGTCCATGGTCTTTTCGGAGCCAAGCGCTTTTTCCAGAATATCCTTGGCATAGCCGATGCCGCCCTCGGTGATGTACTGCTGTGCCAGGCAAATCTGGTAGAACTCCTGAAGCACGCGCTCCTTTTCAGCCGGCGCGACGGTGCGGATATTGGCAATTTCGAGCGTCAACTGTTCGATCTCGTCGTCCTTGAGATGGCGGAAAATCTGCGCGGAAAGCTCCGGCCCCAGGGTGATGAGCAGCATGGCCGCCTTCTCACGCCCCGAAAGATCCCGTTCGCTTGTTTTGCCTGACACCGCCATGCGTCACTCCCCCGTCAATCCCAGTCTTCGGACAGCCAGTTGCGCAAAAGCTGTGCCACCGCGTCAGGCTTCTGGGCAACAAATTTGTCAATTTGGCGCTTGATCTCGGACTGCTCCTCCGTGGAGATGTCGGGCAGTTCATGCTCCGCGATGGCGCCAACCGCACCGGCTCCCGCCAGTGCCGGCTCCAGGCCGCCCGCGAGCGCCGGGGTTTCCACCGCGCGCTCCTTGCGCGGCACCAGCGCGATGGCCATCACGATCAGCAGCAGCAGCATGAACAGGTAGAACCCAAATTGGTCGAGCAGCCCGGATACCGTTTCCATGAGGGTGGGTTCCACGGATTCTTCCGGCGCCAGCTTCTGCACGTTCACGGAAATGCTGTTCGCAGGCACGCCCGTGGCGGCCGAGGCGGAGGTTCTGATGTCGTCGAGATACTCCGCTGTCAGCACATCGGCCGTGGCCACCCGCTTGCCATACCACAAGGTGATGGACATGGAGGATTGGTCTGCCACCAGCTTGCCCAACGCCTTTTCAGTCACCGTATCCCTTTGATTATACACCTTTTCCTGATTGCTGTGATCCTTGTCGTAGGTGGATCCCGCGCCGTCACCGGTCACATACCCGGGACCCGCCGCCGGATTCGTGTCCGTGCCCGGAATGTCCCCGGCGTCCCCGTTGACCAGGGATTCCGAAAGCTGCTCGTCGATGACGGCAAACCCGCCGCCGTCCGGATTGGGATCCGTATAGCTTTTCTCCTCGCTGCGCAGGATGTCAAAATCGAGCACGGGGTTCGCGGAAACGGTCATGGTGTCGAAATCGGCATTCTGGCCCACAGACAGCAAAAAGTGATCGCGCACCTTGGCCTCGAGCTCGGCCTGCCGGCCCCGCCGCATCTCCTCCTGGGTGGAGGCGCGGTCGATGTCGGTGCCCTCATTGCCCCGGTTGAGGGGATTGAGGTTTTGATCCACCAATGTCACATTTTCTTCCGGAATGCCAAGGGATGAGGCGGCCACGCGGGCTGCCGCATCCACCTGTTCGGGGGTGAGCGCCTTGATCGTCTTGAGCATCACATAGGCGGTGCCGAGATTCTCATTCTCCTCGCCCGCCCAGTAGCTCTTGTCCGGTTTGGTGTAATTGACGGTGGCATTCTCCACATTTTCAAACTTGCGGAGCTTTGCGACCAGATCATTTTTCGTAAACTCCTTCCACAGGTTGGCCTTGTCGGCCTCCGTTGCGGTCAGGGAGAGCTGGGACCAGGTGTCCGCAAAGGTGACATCCGGAGACACGATGGCCTGTACGGACAAGTCGAACTCCACATTCTGCTTGCTGCGGCTGTCCACAAGGATCTGCCCGTTCGTCCCCTTCTGGTACCGGATGCCGTTCTCATCAAGATAGGCGATGACCGGCGCCAGGGAAATGCCCTCCGTGCTTGCGAACAGCGGCACATACTCCACCCGCAGCGAAAAGACCAGCGTCAGCGCCGTGACCAGCACCAGAATGCCGGCCATCACATAGACACGGATTTTCTGGCCGCTGGTGAGCTCCCGCCAGAAGGTCGTGAACCGTTCCCAGAGATTTCTGATTGCGTCCGGCATACGCGCTCCTCCCTCTTGTGTTCATGGGTCAGATTTGCATCCGGTTGATCTCCTGATACGCCTCAAGCACCTTGTTGCGGACTTCCAGTGTCAGCTGGAGCGCCACCGAGGCCTTCTCCGCGGAGATCATCACCTCGTGGATGCTGTCGGTCTTCCCCACAATGAAGTCGTTGGTGGCCTGGGCGGAGGCCTGCTGCAAATCATTGACCTCCCCGATGGCGTTCTTCAGAAACTCGCCAAACCCAACGCCGTTGACAGCCGCCGTGTTCGGGGCTCCCTCGTCCGCCATGGGCCGGGTGGGCGTTGTGGGAACAAGCGCGCCCAGTGCGCGGGCTGTTTCCGCCGTGATGTTGCCGATACCGCCTGTGGCCATTGCCTGTTCCTCCTGCCTGCACCCCCGCACCGCTGCCGGCACGCCACCGGAATGGCTGTTTTACCGCCCGCGCCGCCTCCGCATCGCTTATCGTCCGATTTCCAGCGCCTTCATCGCCATCGACTTGGTGGCGTTCATGGCGGTGATGTTCGCGTCGTAAGCCCGGGTTGCCGAGATCATGTTCACCATTTCGGTGACCGTGTCCACATTGGGCATCCGGACAATACCGTTTTCATCCGCGTCGGGATGGCCGGGATCGTACACCTCGCGGAACGGGGTGTCGTCCTCCACGATGGCGGAAACACGCACGCCCTGGCCGATGCCCAGCTTCTGTCGGCTCGCCTCGGAAAGATAGGAGGAAAACGAGGGCGTACCGGCACGCTCCTGGAACACCACCGTCCTGCGGCGGTAGGGATCTCCCGATTCCGTACGCGTGGTGGCGACATTCGCCAGATTCTGCGATATGATGTCCATCCGCAACCGCTGTGCGGTCAATGCCGAGGAACTGATTTCAAACGAACTGAATACGCCCATGCTTACGCACCTCCCCGGATAACGGTCCGCAGGGTGCCCAGTTGGCCGGACACACGCTGGATCAGGGTGTTGTACTTGAGATTGTTCATCGCCATCAGCGCGGATTCCCGCTCAATGTCCACATTGTTGCCATCGATGCGGTAGCTGGTGGACGCCTGGTCGGTCACCACGGCCATGCCAAGGCCGGACAGCTTGGTCTGCCCGTGATCAATCTTGCCTGTTTGCATCTCCGCGTCCAGGAACTCCTCGAATTTGACCACCTTGCGTTTGTAGCCCGGGGTATCCACGTTCGCGATGTTCTGCGCGATGACCTCATTGCGGGTCCACGCGGCATCGAGCGCCCGTTCCACCGGCACGGTCTGGGACAGGATCCGGTTGAACATGAGAGATCACTCCTTTGGATGAGCACCAAATTCCGCATCCAGCGGGTTCCTCACCAGTGACGGCGACTCAGGCCGTCGGCAGGTTCCATCCTTGTTTCGCTTTCGCATGTTTCATCGGCATTTTCACGCCGCCGCTTCATTCGTACAATGGGCTTTTTCCACCCAATCAGTAGACGCAATCATTGTACCACAAGCATTCCGGCAAGACAACAAGCCCCAAAGCCGCAAAATGCAGGAAACGCACAGGTTTCACAAGCCGTCTGCTTGAAAGTTGTTCGTACATCCTGTATAGTGAACCCGTACATATTGATTTCATCCGGGCCCGCCGGGATTCGCCGCGACGGGCATCCGGCAAAGGGGCGGGCATGGCACAAGAGAGCAAGGCTGACACAGCGGCAGAGACACTGCCAAAGCACCAGGTGCTGCGAAACTGGATACTGGCACAATTCGAGTCCGGCGACCTCATGCCCGGCGACCGGCTTCCCTCCGAGCATGAGCTGGCCGCCCGTTTCAAATACAGCCGTCAAACCATCCGCCACGCCATCGGCACACTTGAAACCGAAGGCTGGCTGGAACGCCGGCAGGGCAGCGGCACCTACGCCACCTCGAAGACACTCACCGCCAGGCGCCGCACGCGCACGGTCGCGGTGCTCACCACCTACCTCGACGACTACATCTTTCCGGACATCATCCGGGGCATCGAACGCATCCTCACCCCCGCCGGGTGCTCGCTTTCGCTGCACCTCACACGCAACGGCACCGAGCGCGAGGCCGAATGTCTCCACGACATCCTGGCCCAGCCGGTGGACGGACTGATTGCCGAGGGCACCAAGAGCGCCTTTCCCAATCCAAACCTCGCCCTGTACCAGAAGCTGTCCGAGCGCGGCGTCCCCGTGGTGTTCATCAACGGCGGCTATGCCGGTCTGGATGCGGCCGCGGTCCTGCTCGACGACGAGGAGGCCGGACGCCTGGCGGCCGACAGCCTGCTGACGCTGGGCCATCAGGATCTCGGCGCGCTGTTCAAGGTGGACGACATCCAGGGACACCGCCGCTACGCGGGCTTTCTCAAGGCCCATCACGACCACGGGCTCAAGGTTCGGGAGGATCGGGTGTTGTGGTTCACCACGGAGGACCAGTCACTGCTGTCCGAACCGGATTATGACAATGTGCTCCTGCGACGGTTTGCCGGCGTCACCGGGCTGGTCTGCTACAACGATCAGGTGGCGCTGGGGCTGCTGGGCAGCCTGCGGCGCATCGGGCTGTCCGTTCCCGGCGATTTGTCCGTGGTCGGCATCGACGACAGCCACCTGGCGGGCATCGCCGTGCCCCCGCTGACCACGGTGGCCCATCCCCGCGCCATTCTCGGCACGGTGGCCGCCAACCATCTGCTGCGCATGATGTCCGGCGACGCCGAACGGGTTTCCGAAGTCCTGCCGCCACGGCTGGTCGTGCGGGAATCCACCGCGCCCCCCAACAGAGGTGTCCATTGGCCGCCCATGGCGGCCTCCACCCCATAAACGGTTCTGCGTGTCAGAACACCCCATGAAGGAGGACAATTCCATGACCAATCTGCCTGTGACCCGTCTGGGTATCGTGGCCGTCAGCCGCGACTGTTTCCCCGCCAGCCTGTCCCGCTCCCGCCGCGACAAGGTGCTGGCCGCCTGCGAGGCGCGCGGCCTGTCCGTGTTCTCGCCGGACATCATCGTGGAGAATGAAACCGATGTGCTCAAGGCGCTTGAAGCGGTGAAGCAAGCCGGTGTCAACGCGCTGGTGGTCTACCTGGGCAATTTCGGACCGGAAGGACCGGAGACCCTGATGGCCCAGAAATTCGACGGGCCGGTGATGTTTGTGGCCGCCGCCGAGGAACCGGGCGAAGACCTCATCGATTTCCGTGGCGACGCGTATTGCGGCATGCTCAACGCCTCCTACAACCTGGGGCTGCGCGGCCTGAACGCGTATATTCCCGAGTATCCGGTGGGTGTTCCCTCCGAGGTGGCCGGCATGATGGCCGATTTCGAAGCCATCGCGCGCGTGGTGCTGGGTGTGCGAAACCTGAAAATCTTTGGGTTTGGCCCCCGCCCCTACGATTTCCTCGCGTGCAACGCCCCCATCAAGCCCCTGTACGATCTGGGTGTTGAAATCATGGAGAACTCCGAGCTCGACCTGTTCGAGTCCTTCAACAAGCACGCCGGCGACGAACGCATTCCGGGCGTGGTGGCCGACATGGCAGCCGAGCTTGGCACCGGCAACCTCTACCCCGCCATTCTGGAAAAGCTCGCCCAGTACGAGCTGACCCTGCTCGATTGGTACGAGACCAAGCGCGGCGCCTCTCCCTTCGCGGTTTTCGCGAACAAATGCTGGCCCGCGTTCCAGACACAGTTCGGCTTCGTGCCATGCTATGTGAACTCGCGCCTGGCGGCCCGCGGCATTCCGGTGGCCTGCGAAACCGACATTTACGGCGCGCTCTCGGAATACATGCTCTCCTGCGCCACACAGGCACCCGTCACCATGCTCGACATCAACAACACCGTGCCCTCGGACATGGTGGAGAAAAATCGCAAGGTCATCGGCGACTATCGCCCCACGGACCTGTTCATGGGCTTCCATTGCGGCAACACACCGATGGGCTGCCTGAAGAACGGCGCGATGAAGTACCAGCTCATCATGAAACGCGCCCTCGAGCCCGATTCGGAGCCCAACGTCTCCCGCGGCACGCTCGAAGGCACGCTCAAAGCCGGGGAAGCCACCCTGTTCCGCCTGCAGGGCACGGCGGAGGGCAATCTCTCCTCCTATGTGGCACAGGGCGAGATTCTGGACATGGATCCGGAATCCTTCGGCGGCATCGGCGTCATTGCGATTCCGGAGATGGGCCGGTTCTACCGCCATGTCCTCATCGCCAAGCGCTACCCGCACCACGCCGGCCTCGCGTTCGCGCACACCGGCAAAATCCTGTACGCCGCGCTGGGCATGCTGGGTGTCAAGGAAATCCAGTACAACCAGCCGGCCAGCCTTCCCTATGCGGGCGAAAATCCCTTCCGTTGAGGCAACACCCGTCCAGGGCCGGGAGCAATCACGCTCCCGGCCTTTCCACGGAGACCCGACACTTCCAGGGGAGCCGCCATGCTCCCGACACTTCCAGGGAGCCGCCATGCTCCCGGTCCCCAAGGAGGCACGCGATGCTTGAACAACTCAAGGAAGCCGTCTGTGAAGCGAATCTCGATCTCGTCCGCCATGGCCTGGTCCTGTTCACCTGGGGCAATGTCAGCGCCCTGGACCGGGAATCCGGTCTGGTGGTCATCAAACCCAGCGGTGTTTCCTATGACAGCATGAAACCTGAACACATGGTGGTGCTCCAGCTCGACGGCACCATCGTGGAGGGAACCCTGAAGCCCTCCTCAGACACCCCCACGCACCTGGTGCTGTATCGCGCGTTCGAGGGCGTCGGCGGCATCGTCCACACCCATTCCACCTGGGCCACCGTCCGGGCGCAGGCCGCGATGGGCATTCCCGCCTACGGCACCACCCACGCGGACTATTTCCATGGTGAAATCCCCTGTACGCGCGACATGCGCTCGGAGGAAATCGCCGGCGACTACGAAGCACAAACCGGCGAGGTCATCGTGGAGACCTTCCAGCGGCTGCGGGTGGATCCCCTGTCCGTCCCCTCCGTGCTGGTCCGCTCCCACGGGCCGTTCAGCTGGGGACGGGACGCCGCCGAGGCCGTGCACAACGCCGTGGTGCTCGAGCAGGTGGCCCACATGGCGCATCAGACGGAGGTGGCCGGCGCGGCCAAGGCCGCCGGCTGGTCGGCCCCCATGCCGCAGGCACTGCTTGACAAGCACTTCCTGCGCAAGCATGGCCCCGGCGCCTACTATGGCCAATAGACACCCGTTTTCAGGGCTGCCGTTTGTCTTCCGGAATCATGCCGGAATCATGCCGGAATCACGTCACTGCTTCTGCCACTATTTTGCGCCATTGTTTGATTCCGCTGTTCTGTGGTAAAATGTCAATAAGCGATCCCATATCGCAATCTCATGACTCAAGGAGGTGGTGCCATGACCATCGGGAACACATCCGCTCCTGTCGCGTCCACTGGCGCCGGGTACGGGCAATGGCTCGCGCAGCTGATGCTGCAGCGCAAGGCCATGGAAGGGCAGGCGCAGAACATGGCGGAACTGCTCAAGGCCATGCCGTCACCGGAAAGCCATCTGGGCCAGACAATCGACGTCCGTCTGTAGCACAGACCGGACGCCGGGCGACACATGACAAAAGCCCCTGTTTCCATGACGCTGGAAACAGGGGTTCTGTTTGTGTTTGTGTTTGCGCCGGTTCAATCCTGACAGGCCGGCCGCTGGCCCGCTTGCCCGGACACACCGTTCAATCGAGCGGCAGTTCCTCCAACGGCAGTTCCGCCTCATTGAGCTCAAGCGGCGGCAAGTCTCTGGCAGAGCGGAACCCAAAGGCCCGCAGGAATTCCTCCGTGGTTTCGTACAGATAGGGCTTGCCCGGCGTGTCGTCACGGCCCGCTTCCCGCACCAGGTTCTTCTCCTGGAGCTTCAGCAGCACACTGTCGGAATTCACGCCCCGGATCTGCTCAATGACCGCGCGGGTCACCGGCTGCCGGTACGCGATGATGGAGAGCACCTCATAGGCGGCCTGCGTGAGCCCCGGCGCCCGCCGGACATTGCCCAGCTGGGCGATGTATTCCACATAGGCCGGCTTGGTGCACAGCTGCCAGGCGTCGTCGAGCTCACGCAGCATCAGCCCGCGGGCGGTGTTCTCGAGTTGGGACGCATAGCTGTCCAGAATGCCGCGCATGGTCTTGCGGTCGATGCCGCAGATCTCCGCCAGCTTGTCCACGGACACCGGATCTCCGGCGGTGAACAGCACCGCCTCGACCACACACTCCATTTCCCGAACCGTGAGCATACCCGTTCCTCCCGCCGCTTTCGCGCATCGCTATCTCCGCGCCCCGCTGTCTCCACGCACCGCTGTCATCGCGCACCTACCGTTCCCGCGCACCCGCTGATCTCGCGCACGCGATTCCCGAACACCCGACGCGTCAGGAATGCTCCCCGACGGGAACATCCAAAACCAGTGTCTCCTGTGCCATCTCCTGCGCCATCTCCTGCGCCGCTTCGAGCTCGGACGATGCAACCGGCTCCAGCCAGATGTCATCAAACATCCGGGGCTGGTCCACCCTGGCGCGTCCCAGCTTCACCACCTCGAGCATGGCCAGGAAAGCGGTGGCCACCTCTAGCCTGGATTTTGTCCCGCGATCGAACAATTGGAAAAAGCGAAGCTTCACGCCCGTCGCCAGCTCGGACAGGCCACGCAGGATTTCGCGCACCTTTGACTTGAGCGAAACCCGCTCATTGTCCAGGATGCGCGCCATCTTGCCTTCCGTGCGGTTCATCCGCTCCTTCACCCGTTTGAGCACCGCCTCGTAATGCTCGCGCAACAGCGTGGCCGACACCTCGTACACCACTTCCCGCTTGATTTCGGGAATGGGCTCCGGCAGCTTGTATTGCAGCCGTGCCCAGGCCTCGCCGCGCCCGGCGAGCACGGCGGCAAACTCCTTGTGCCGGCGGTAGGCCACCAGCTTGAGGATGAGCGTTTCACGGGGATCCTCCACCTCGTCGGTTTCGGGCTCGACATGGACAGGCAGGAGCATGCGCGACTTGATGTGCAGCAGGGTCGCCGCCATCACGAGAAACTCGCTGGCCACCTCCAAATCCAGTTCCTGCATGGCCTGAAGATAGTCCATGTACTGGTCGGTGATGGTCAGGATGGGGATGTCGTACAGATCAATCTGGTTCTTCTCAATGAGATGAAACAGCAGATCGAACGGTCCCTCGAATTTTTCAAGCCGCAGGGTGCAGGCTTGTGTCAACGCGCTGTCCATGTCACATCCCGTCTGTTGTCGCGCCGGCCGCTAACCGGCCGGCCGCGAATCATGGAATCATTCCACACGCATGGCGTTGTCTTCGCACAGGATGCAAAGCTCCGCCGCCTTGAAGGCGTGCGCCTGGGTCATGGCTGTCTCGGTGCGGCGCAGGCAGGCCAGGATCAGCTGGCCGAAGAAGGGGGAGCCCACCTTGCCCTTGACGGAGAAGTGGAATTCGCCCTTGCCGTTGGCCATGTACACCTGGTCGCCTTCGGCGTCCCGGCCGATGTCGAGGTACTTGCGCAGCTCGATGAAGCCTTCGGTGCCCAAAATGACGGTGCGGCCGTCTCCCCAGGAGCTCAAGCCGTCCGGCGTGAACCAGTCCACGCGGAAATAGCCGGTGGCGCCGTTGTCCGCGAGCAGCGTGGCATCGCCGAAATCCTCGAGCTCGGGATGATCCGGATTGTTGTAGTTGGCCACCTTGCTGTGGAGCACCTTGCCGTCCTTGGCGCCGGTGTAGAACAGGAACTGTTCAATCTGGTGCGAACCGATGTCGCACAGGATGCCGCCGTACTTCTCCTTCTGGAAGAACCAGTCCGGCCGGCCGGTGCCCAGACGGTGGGGGCCGGTGCCGAGCACCTGGATGACGCGGCCGATGGCGCCGTCCGCGATGAGCTGGCCGGCGTAGACGGCGCTCTCCACATGGAGCCGCTCGCTGTAGTAGACCATGTACTTCTTGCCGGTCCTGGCCGCGGTTTCACGGGCCTGGGCCAGCTGTTCGAGCGTGGTCATGGGCGCCTTGTCCGTAAAGTAGTCCTTGCCCGCGTTCATGGCGCGCAGACCCAGCGCGCAGCGCTCGGAGGTCACCGCGGCGCCGGCGATGAGCCGCACCTCGGGATCCGCCAGCACCTGTGCCTCGGAGTCCGCCACGGCCACCTGGGGAAATGCCTTGCGAAAGGCCTCCACCTTTTTGGGATCGGGGTCGTACACCCATTTCAGGGTTGCGCCCGCCTCCACCAGTCCGTTGCACATGCCATAGATATGGCCGTGATCGAGCGCGATGGCGGCAAAGACAAACTCGCCTTCCCGGCAGACCGGGTTGGGCTTGCCCTTGGGGGCATAATTCATGCCGTCTGATTTCTGCATGTCGTCTCCTCCTTACAGGTCACGGCCGACGGTGATGTCCCCGCTGCCGAGGTTGACCACGCTGGCGCCTTTTTCGTGGAAATGCGGGGCTTGTTGCTGGATGCCGCCCGCCGTATAGAATATATCATCTTTTTGCAACGGCAGCTTCACCACCGTGCGCGTGATGGCCGCCTTGTAGATGGCGGTGATGAGCTCAAGCGACTGCCGACCCTCCACGCCGTCGATGAGCACCTTGCCGCCGGTCTCCAACGCGGTCAGCACATCATCAATCTGCGCGGTGTGTCCCTGATGCGGGTTGAGCGGCAACGCCTCATAATAATCCGTCAGCGCCTTTTCCGTCAACGGGTCCCGTTCCGGGAAGCCATTGTCCTTGGACTGGGACGCATACACCTTCCACGGCGCGGAAATGCGGGCCTTTTTGCCCTGGACAATCACCTGCTGCTCTTCGCCGTGATGCACCACCGAACTGGTGACCTGGGCCAAGGCGCCGCTCCTGTAGCGCATCACGGCCACGGAAAGGTCCTCGACCTCGGCGTTGTCGTGGGAGGTGTTGCTCATGATGGCCTGGATTTCCTCGGGCAGGCCCATCATCCAGCCCAGCATGTCAATGTGGTGCACGGCGTGGTTGAGCGTGCAGCCGCCGCCTTCCTTTTCCCAGGTGCCGCGCCACCACAGATCGTAATAGCAGTGGCCGCGCCACCAGAACGAATCGATCTGGGTGTGCACCACCTCGCCCGCCAGGCCGGAGTCGATGGTTTTCTTCAGATTCATCACCGCGTTCTGGAACCGGTTCTGCGCCACAACGGACAACAGCTTCCCGTTCTTCTCCGCCGCGGCAATCATGGCGTCGCACTCTTCCAGGGAGGCGGCCATCGGCTTTTCCACCAGCGCGTGCTTGCCCGCGTTGAGCGCGTTGATGGCGATTTCCGCATGCACATACGGTGGTGTGCAGACATCGACGAGATCGATGTCATCCCGGTTCAGGATCTTCAGATGATCATCGTAGACATCGGCGTCCAGTCCGTGGACACGCTTCTTCTCCTCGGCCTTCTCCGGATAGATGTCCACCAGCGCCACAATCTTCACCCGATCCGGGAACGCCAGGTACCCGTTGATGTGGCTGGTGGCGATATTGCCGGTTCCCACAATGGCAACACGTATCATTTTGCTTTCCTCCTCCTGAAAAAAGGGAACCGCCGTCGCCCCTGTTGCCAGGCATCCGCTTCGGCGATTCCCATGTTGGTATCATATCATGTCAGCCATGCGTGTTCCAGATTCAGAACCGCATGCCGACCGGACATAAGTTGCGATTGGCTGTATGACATGGTTGTGCTGTTACTTGTGGTTGGCATCCCAGTAAGCCTGGCGCTCGTCCAGACACTGCTGGCCGCCCATGCTCATCCATTCGGCCAAACCGGCATCGTACACTTTGTCGAAATCGGCTTCACTGGTGGTGATGGCATTGGCAAGGATCTCCCGGCGCTTGTCAACCAGCGTGGTGGAGAACTGTGCGGCGGAATCGAACGGCACAATGAGTTCATTGAAGACAACCGCGTCCTTGGTCGAGATGTTGTAGGCCTGCACAAACAGGTCCTCGTATCCCGCCTCATAGCTCTTGGAGAGCACCAGGACGTTCTTGGCGGGATCGCCCAGATCCACACCGTTGACGACCATGGCGTAATCAAGGTTGTTCGGGGAATTCATCATCCTGGGATCGTTCTTGAGATTGATCATGACGGGAATGCCATTTTCATCCTTGTTGTGGTGCACGCCCTCTTCCCCGATGGTGATGAATGTGCGGATATCATCCTGGCACAGGAAGTCGATATACTTCACCGCGCCTTCGACATTTTCAGAGCTGGCCGGCACGAAATTGTAGATGCCGGTCGGCAGATACAGCTGCTTTAGATTCTTCCCGGCCGCATTCGGGAAACAGTCCACCGCAACCAGCTCCGCGTTCGGCACATTCTGCTTGAGGTTGTTGTACACACCGGGCGTGGTGCGCATCGGGTAGTCATAGTTGGCATTGAAGGCGCCCACGGAACCACGCGAAATCAAATCATCCGTTGGCGCAAAGTCCTTGTACAACGGGAACTGAGGATCAATGAGACCGGCGTTGTACATTTTGTTCAGGTAGCGGATACCTTCCTTGAAACCGGGATAAAGAATATTGCCCGCATCCAGGCCAAGCACAATCATGAAGGGCCCCAAAAGCATTCTGTTCCATGACGACATTTTCCAGAATCTTGCGTTTTATCAGGCGGACGAGCGCCTGCATTTCATCTCCCACTGCCTGTATGCCGGCAAGAAGGAGGAACTGCTCCAGGGCGTGTGTGATTTGGTGGACGACATCAAAAACCAGGGCAATGTCTCCTACACCTACACCAGCCAGATTCTCAACCAGCTGGTCAGCATGCTGGCCCAATACACCATGGAAAACGACATCTCCCTCGACGAGTTGCTTGGCAGCAGCACCATCATCTATCAGCGCCTCTGGCAGAACGCGACCCTCGACGACGCGGGTGCCTGGTTCTGCGACCTGGCCGCCCGGGTGATGGATCACGGCAATGCGTCCGACAAAAAGAGCGAGTACATCAAGAGCATCTTGTCCTATGTGCAGGAGAACTACCAGCAAGGCATCACCATCGACAGCATCGCCGACCACATCGGCCTGAGCTACTCCTATCTGCGCAAGCTCTTCAAGGAAGCCACCGGGCAAAACCTGTCCGATCACCTCAACAGCCTGCGCATGCAAAAGGCCAAGCAACTGCTGCGCGAAACCAATTTCGCGGTCAAGGACATCGTCAGCCAGTGCGGATACAGCAACGCCCGCAGTTTCCTGCGGACGTTCACTCAGGCGGAAGGGGTCTCCCCCACAAAATATCGGGAGCAACAGGCCGGCGGGGTCTGACCCCAATTATGTCTCCAACTCGGCGTGCAGGGTTTCCCGCACGGCGCCGGGGCCTTTCATCATGCGCACAAAGAGCGCCTCAATTTTGTCGCCCAAACCGATTTCATACAGGTTGACCTCGAAGATGTCCTTGTCGGACAGGAGTGCCGACAGGGACCCGACAGGGCCACCCGGCACCATGCCGGCCATGATCTCCTGCAGCTGCGGCAGGCGCGGGTCCGGACTCAACGCCATGGGCTCCCCCTTGTCATCGACCCCGGTGAGATAGCGGCACCACGCGGCAATGGCCAGCGGGATGCCCGTGAGAGTGTCCACGGAACGCGCCTGGTCACGGACATACGCCTTGATGGTTTCGCCAAAGCGGATGCCCACCTTCATGGACGTGTCCGAGACAATCCGGGCGGTGGTGTCCGGAATGTAGGGATTGGGGAAGCGCGCGTTGAGCACCTCGTCAATGAAGTCTTCCGGGCGGATGACCCCGGGATCCTTCACCACGGGCAGTCCCTCGCGGTAGCCAATCTGCTCGATGAGCCGGCGGATGTCCGGATCCTTCACGGCGTCCATGACCCG